>NZ_JAAGMG010000046.1 GCF_010548525.1 Streptomyces sp. SID14478 | reverse complement strand
CCCGGTACGCCACGCGCACGCGGACGCGCCGCCGTTCCTGATCGTGCACGGGGAGGCCGACACCCTGGTCCCGTGCGGGCACGGGCGGGCGCTGGCTGACGCGCTGCGGGCGGCGGGCGCCCCGGCCGAGCTGCGCACCGTACCGGGAGCGGAGCACGGCTGGGTCGGCGTCGACGAGGACACCGTGCGCCGCATCTTCGACGCGTCGCTGGAGTTCGCCGTCAAGACCGGCTGACCTCTGTTCCGGGCGCCGCCGTCCTGGCAGATTGGGGCGGGCCGCCCGGAAACCCGGATCCGGCGTCACGTTCAATACGTCGATGCCGTCCCCGTACATTGACGCCTTCCCCGTGCGGGGACGCTTCCTCCGCGCGGGGAAGACCGTGACTCCCCCGACGGCCCGACGATCCCGACGACTTCGATGACGAGGTGTGCGATGAGCCCGCAGTTCGGCGACTACCAGTACGAGATCTACCTCGACGGACTGCGCGGTGTCGTCCCGACCCAGCCCATGGACTTCGCCGCCCTGGAGGAGCGGGCGCGGGCGGCGCTGCCCGCGTCGGTGTGGTCGTACGTGGCGGGCGGCGCCGGCGACGAGCACACGCAGCGCGCCAACGTGCGGGCGTTCGAACGGTACGGGCTGGTGCCGCGGATGATGGTGGGCGCGGCCGAGCGGGACCTGTCGGTGGACCTGTTCGGGATGCGGCTGTCCTCGCCGCTGTTCATGGCGCCGGTCGGTGTCATCGGCCTGTGCGCGCAGGACGGGCACGGGGACCTGGCGACGGCCCGGGCGGCGGCCCGCACGGGCGTGCCGATGGTGGCCTCGACGCTGTCGGTCGACCCGATGGAGGAGGTGGCCGCCGAGTTCGGCGAGACCCCTGGCTTCTTCCAGCTCTACACGCCGACGGACCGGGCGCTCGCCGAGAGCCTCGTCAAGCGGGCCGAGGCGGCGGGCTACAAGGGGATCGTCGTCACGCTGGACACCTGGGTGACGGGCTGGCGCCCGCGCGACCTGTCGACCTCGAACTTCCCGCAGCTGCGCGGCCACTGCCTGAGCAACTACACCTCCGATCCGCGCTTTCGCGACCTCGTCCCGGGCACCGACCCGATGGACACCGTCTCCACCTGGGTCGGGATCTTCGGCAACCCGCTCACCTGGGACGACCTGCCCTGGCTGCGCTCGCTCACGGACCTCCCGCTGATCCTGAAGGGCATCTGCCACCCCGAGGACGCGCGCCGGGCACGGGACGGCGGCGTCGACGGCATCTACTGCTCCAACCACGGCGGCCGCCAGGCCAACGGCGGGCTGCCCGCGCTCGACGCGCTGCCCGGCGTCGTCGCCGCCGCGGACGGCCTGCCGGTCCTCTTCGACTCGGGGGTCCGCTCGGGCGCCGACGTCGTCAAGGCGCTGGCCCTGGGCGCGACGGCGGTCGGTGTCGGGCGCCCGTACGCGTACGGGCTCGCGGTCGGCGGCGAGGACGGCCTGGTGCACGTGCTGCGCACGCTGCTCGCCGAGGCCGATCTGATCATGGCCGTCGACGGCTACCCGACGCTGTCGGACCTCACGCCCGCCTCGCTCGCCGTCGTCCCGCGGCCCTGAACGGCCGCATCGACCCCCTGCGGCTCGTGTACCGCTCTCCCGGGCAGGATTTCAGCCGCACGCCTCGACGAGGTGCGCGAGGCAGGACGCGGCCTTCGCCAGGCCGTCGTGCGGGGTGACGGGCTCGTCGAGGTAGACGTCGCGGCGCAGTTCGAGCATGAGGGCGCTGACCCGGGCGTCGCTGCCGTAGTGCCGCAGGGGAACGTACGTCCCCGCGAAGGGCGTGTTCAGGCCGCTCTCGCCGAGCGGGGCGAAGGCCTCGCGGGCCAGGGCGAGCAGCGTAGGCGGGGTGTGGAAGGGGTCGGTGCCCAGACAGACGGGCGGCCGGGGGTCCGTGCCGTGCAGTTCGTAGGGCAGGGCGCGGCTCGGGTACGAGTGGACGTCGATGACGACGGCCCGGCCGGTCGCGGCGAGGCGGTCGTCGACGGCGCGGGTCATCGCCCGTGCGTACGGGTGGAAGTACGTCGCGAGCAGGGACTCCTCGTCGGCAGGGGGTTCGGGGCGCAGCGGGGCGCGCTGCGTGGTGCGGGTGTAGACCGCGCCCATGCCGACCGCGCGCATCTCCTCGCGCGCGTCGGGGAACCGCTCCGGGTCGACGACGAGGCGGGAGCGTTCGTTGACGAAGCGCCACGGCGTCACCGGGGCGGCCCGCGCCGCCCGTTCCGCGAGGTCCTGGGTGTGCGCGTCCGTGATGAGGTCCAACTCCCGCTCCAGGGCGGCGGCGTCGAGCAGGAGGCCCGCGCGCACGGGCGACGGGACGGTGCGGGAGCCGTGCGGCACATGGAGGATGACCGGCGAGGCGGGGTCGCCGGGGACGATCCTGTGCCCGGGTCCTGCGTCCTGTGCGGATCTGTCCGTGGTGTCCATGCGCCTACTTTCCCAGGTGTCGTACGGCCTGTCGGGGGTGATCGCGGCGGCGCTGTGGGTGGGGTCCTGGCGCTGGCCGCCGACGGCCCGTTCGGGGCCGTCGGCAACCGCCTCGCTCCCCGCGGCACGCGCCTCTGGCAGCCCGTGCGGTCGGTCCTCCGCCCGCACGGCGGGTCCAGAGGCCAGGGTCTCAGCCGCCCGCACGGCAGGTCCGCTAGAAACCGGGATCGCAGCAGCCTTCGCGCCTCATGTGGCGGCCGACCTCCAGCCAGTCGTCCTGCGCCCCGGCCGTGTGGGCCTTCGTGGTCACCGGCTCGAACGCGGCGACCAGGTCGGCCTGTTGGAACGGGATGCCGCCGCGCAGCACCGACGTCGTACGGATCAGATCGTCGAAGTCGGTGAACGGGTCGCCGTCGACGACGGTGAGGTCGGCGAGCCTGCCCTCCCGCACGGTGCCCAGGTCCGCGTCCGCGCCGAAGACCCGCGCGGGCAGCACGGTCGCGGTGCGCAGGGCCCCGGCCGGCGAGAGACCACCGCGGTGCAGGGCGCGCAGCGCGAGGTGGAGGTGCAGTCCGACGGGCACCAGCGGCTGGTCGGTGCCGAGCGCGACGAGGCCACCGGCGGCCAGGATGCGCCGGTAGACGTCGGTCTCCCTGCGCAGCGTGGCCAGTTGGGCGGCGGTGGGCGGCGTCCTGGCCAGCTCGTCGACGACGGCCGTGTCCCAGGGCGGCATCAGCGCGGTCACCCGCGGGTCGGCCGCAAGCCCCGGGTCGGCGCCGAGCAGCGGCGCGGCGGTGAACGGCGTCGCGACGAGGTGGAACCCGGCGCGCGTGTAGATCTGCTCGACGTCCTGGCCCGAGCGGCCGCTCGGGGTGGTGGCGTGCCCGAACTCCAGTCGCTGGGTGGCCTGCAGATGGGTCGTCAGGTCCTGGCCGACCTGCACTCCGGGGGTGCACAGGTGGCTGCCGCTGCGCACGCCGAGCCGTTCGTGTGCGAAGCGGGCCGCTTCCTTCATCACCCAGCCCGGCGCCCGGACGTAGGTCTTGACGAAGTCCCAGTCGAGCGCCGCGGCCCGGTCGAGGGAGCGGCGCAGGCCCGCGCGGGTGCGGTGGGCGCGGCCCATGCTGTACGCGACGCGGGCGCCGTCCAGGAGTTCGCCGGTGGCCAGCA
>NZ_JAAGMG010000014.1 GCF_010548525.1 Streptomyces sp. SID14478 | reverse complement strand
CCTCGCCGACCCCGGCGACGCCGCCGACCCGGCCCGTCCCGCCCGGGTCACCACCCCTGAGGGCGACCTGGAGGCGGACCTGGTCGTCGGCGCCGACGGCATCCGCTCGGCGGTGCGCGGCGCCCTGTTCCCGCAGCACCCGGGAACGGCGTACTCCGGGTTCACCACCTGGCGCGTCCTCGTACCGCCGCTCGACCGGCCCTTCGTGCAGCACGAGACCTGGGGCCCCGGCCGGATCTGGGGCACGCACCCCTTCGCGGACGGCACGGTCTACGCGTACGCGGCCGCCATGACCCCTGCGGGAGGCGCCGCCCCCGACGGTGACGAGAAGGCGGAACTCCTCCGCCGGTACGGGAGTTGGCACCAGCCGATCCCCGCGATCCTCGACGCGGTGCAGCCCGGCCAGGTGCTGCGGCACGACGTGCACCACATCGCCGTCCCGCTGCCCGCCTTCCACCACGGCCGCGTCGCGCTCCTCGGCGACGCCGCGCACGCCATGGCGCCGACGCTGGGCCAGGGCGGCAACCAGGCCATCGAGGACGCGGTCGTCCTCGCCCACCACGCCGACCCCGACGGCCCGCTGGACCTCGCCGGATACACCGGTGCCCGACAGCCGCGCACGACGGCGATCGCCCGCAAGGCCATGACGGTGAGCCGCGTCAACATGCTCGCGCACCGGCCCGGCATCGTGCTGCGCGACGCCGCGATCCGCGCCGTCGGCCTGGCCGGGCCCGCGCTGCTGCTGCGCGGCATGGACGGCATCGCGGACTGGCGGCCTCCGCAGGAGCACGCCTACGGGGAGAACGGCGTCGAGGGCGCGCGGGTGTAGCGGGGGAGACGCCCCCGTATGCTGCCCGGACGGGGCGGGAAACGGCTACATGAGGAGCACAGGGACGTGAAGGTCGGCTGCATCGGACTCGGGGACATCGCGCAGAAGGCCTATCTGCCCGTGCTCACCACTCAGGCGGGCGTCGAGCTGCACCTGCAGACCCGCACGCCCGCGACCCTCTCCCGCGTCGCCGACCAGTTCCACGTCCCGGCCGCGCAGCGCCACACGGACCTGGACGCGCTGCTCGCGCAGGACCTCGACGCGGCGTTCGTGCACGCGCCGACCGCCGCCCACCCGGAGATCGTGACACGGCTCCTGGAAGCAGGCGTCGCCACGTACGTCGACAAGCCCCTGGCGTACGAACTCGCCGATTCCGAGCGGCTCGTGGCCCTCGCCGAGGAGCGTGGCGTCAGCCTCGCCGTCGGCTTCAACCGGCGCCACGCACCCGGGTACGCCCAGTGCGCCGAGCACCCGCGCGAGCTGATCCTGCTGCAGAAGAACCGGGTCGGGCTGCCCGAGGAGCCGCGCTCGATGATCCTCGACGACTTCATCCACGTCGTCGACACGCTGCGTTTCCTCGTGCCCGGCGAGATCGACGACGTCACCGTGCGCGCCCGCGTCGAGGGCGGCCTGCTGCACCACCTGGTGCTTCAGCTCGCGGGCGACGGCTTCACGGCGCTCGGCGTCATGAACCGGCTCAGCGGATCCACCGAGGAGATCCTGGAGGTGTCCGGGCAGGACACCAAGCGCCAGGTGGTCAACCTCGCCGACGTCATCGACCACAAGGGCCAGCCCACCGTGCGCCGCCGCGGCGACTGGGTCCCCGTCGCCCGCCAGCGCGGCATCGAGCAGGTCGTGCTCGCCTTCCTCGACGCCGTCCGCGCGGGCAAGGTGCTGGACGCCCGCGACGCCCTCGCCACCCACGAGCTGTGCGAGCGGATCGTCGGCGAGGTGCAGCGCCGCACCGCCTGAGGCCTCAGGCGAACCGGCGTACCGTCGCCTGGATCTTCGGCACCCAGTCGTCCTGCGCACCGAAGTGCGCGACGGCGCTGAGGAGTTCGCGCAGGTGCAGCAGCTCCATGCGGTCCTGCCAGCCGTCCTGCAGCGGGTGGACCTCCTGGTAGGCGTCGAAGAAGCGGGACGGCGGAGGGTTGAGGCAGTACGCCATGCTGAGCTCGGACTCCGCCCAGTTCCAGCAGACCGCCGGGTCGATGAACACGGGCTCGCCGTGTGTGCCGGCGACGATGTTTCCCTGGTGGAGGTCGCCGTGGTTCAGCACGGGCGGCGCTGCCGGAACCAGCTCGGGCAGCCGGTCGCAGATGCGCTCCAGGCCCGCGAGGTCGCCGGGGTCCAGGGCGCCGTGGACCTTCGGCTCCCGTACGTAGCGCAGGATCCGGCGGTCCGCGAAGAACGCGTGGCCGTCCGTGGCCCAGGCGTTCTCCTGGGGGAGCAGGCCCAGCCAGCCGTCGCTGTCCCAGCCGAAACGCTCCCCGTGCACGGAGTGCAGGTCCGCGACGGCGCGGCCCGTCGCCTCCCAGAAGCCGTCGCCGTCCGGCAGGGCCTGGTCCAGCGCCTCCATGAGGAGGTGGACGGCGCTCACCTCCAGAACGCGCGGTGTGCGCAGACCGCCCCGCTCGCTCAGGGCGCGCAGGCCCTCCGCCTCGTGCGCGTACAGGCCGGGGAGCTCGCCGGCCGTGCACTTGAGGACCGTACGGCTGCCGTCGGTGAGCGTCAGACGCCAGACGTCGTTGACCGCGCCGCCCTGCAGCGGCTCGGCGTCGACCACGTCCGCGAGGACGGCGCTCGGCACGGTCCGCCAGTGCGCGCTCCCATGAATCGTCATGGTCGCCGACGCTATCAATGCGGGATCAACGCCCGTGCGACACCTGGGCGGTGGGCAGCTCCGACGCCGCCGCCCGGCGCCGCAGCCGACGCGCCGCCTCGACCGCGGCCAGCACCACGAGGACCGTCACCGCCGCGTGCACCGGCCAGTCGCCGAAGCGGACGTAGAGGGTGCTGCCGTGCGCCGTCGGCACGTCGTAGACGCGGGCGGCGCTCGCCGACGTACCGAGCCAGGACCCG
>NZ_JAAGMG010000515.1 GCF_010548525.1 Streptomyces sp. SID14478 | reverse complement strand
GACGGACGAACCTCTGGTGTGCCAGTTGTCCTGCCAAGGGCATGGCTGGTTGGCTACGTTCGGAAAGGATAACCGCTGAAAGCATCTAAGCGGGAAGCCTGCTTCGAGATGAGGACTCCCACCCCCTTTGAGGGGTTAAGGCTCCCAGTAGACGACTGGGTTGATAGGCCAGATCTGGAAGCCCGGTAACGGGTGGAGGTGACTGGTACTAATAGGCCGAGGGCTTGTCCTCAGTTGCTCGCGTCCACTGTGTTGGTTCTGAAACCACGAACAACCCCGTACATGGTCACGTACGGTGCGGTTGACAGTTTCATAGTGTTTCGGTGGTCATAGCGTGAGGGAAACGCCCGGTTACATTCCGAACCCGGAAGCTAAGCCTCACAGCGCCGATGGTACTGCAGGGGGGACCCTGTGGGAGAGTAGGACGCCGCCGAACTAATTTTGAATGGAAAAGCCCCGGGCCGGGATACGGTCCGGGGCTTTTCTGCGTTATGCGGGCTCCACCAATTTCGCGTCGTACGCGACGATCACCGCCTGCACCCTGTCCCGTGCGCCCGTCTTCGCCAGAATGCGGGAGACGTGGGTCTTCACCGTGGATTCCGCGAGGTGCAGACGCCGGGCGATCTCCGCATTGGTCCAGCCCTGGGCGATGACCGTGAGGATCTCGCGCTCGCGGTCCGTGAGGGAGGCGATGCGGGGATCCGGGGCCGCGGGTGCGCCAGGAGTCGCCGGAAGGTGTTCCACGTACGCGTCCAGGAGGCGGCGGGTCAGGCTGGGGGCGACGATCGCGTCCCCGGCGGCCACCGCGCGGATTCCTGCCAGAAGTTCCTCGGGGAGCGCGTCCTTGATGAGGAAGCCGGAAGCGCCGGCCCGCAGGCCCGCGTACGCGTACTCGTCCATGTCGAACGTGGTGAGGATGAGGATGCGCGGGTCATCGGAGCCCGAGGCCGTGATGCGGCGGGTCGCCTCGATGCCGTCCATGCCGGGCATGCGGATGTCCATCAGGACGACGTCGGGGCGCAGGGTCGACGCGAGGTGGACCGCTTCCGTGCCGGTACCGGCCTCGCCGGCGACGGTCAGGTCGTCCTGGCTCTCCAGGAGCATCCGGAAGCCGAAGCGTTGCATGGGCTGGTCGTCGACGATGAGGACCGAGGTCACCTGGTCGTTTCCTTCGGGAGAGGGAGCCGGGCCGTGATCCGCCAGCCGCCGGTGGGCTGGGGGCCTGCGTCAAGTGTGCCGTGGTACAGGGCAGTTCGCTCGCGCATGCCCGTCAGGCCGCGGCCGCCGGGCGCGGGGGCGCCGCCGTGGCCCGTGTCGGTGACCGTGAGAGTGACGGCGTCGGACGCGTACGAGAGGTCGACCGTGGCGGTGGTGTGCGGGCCGCCGTGCTTGAGGGCGTTGGTGAGGGCTTCCTGGGTGATGCGGTACAGGGCGAGCTGGATACCCGGCGGGAGCGCGGCGGGGGCGCCCGCGGTCTCGAACGTGCAGGGGAGGCCCGCCGTGCGGACGCCGTCGACGAGGGCGTCGAGGTCCGTCAGCGCGGGCTGCGGTGCCAACTCCGGGGTCCCCGGCGGCTCCTGCGTGGATTCCTCGCGCAGTACGTCCAGGAGGCGCCGGAGTTCCGTGAGGGCTTGGCGGCTGGTCGTGGCGATCGCGGTGAGGGCCTGGCCGGCGCGTTCCGGGCTGCGGGCGGCCGCGTAGGAGCCGCCGTCGGCGAGGCCCGTGATGACGGAGAGGTGGTGGCCGATGATGTCGTGCATCTCGCGGGCGATGCGGGCGCGTTCGGCGGCGGCCGCGAGCTGGGCTTGCTGGTCTCGTTCTACCTCTAGTCGGCGGGCGCGTTCGACCAGGGCCTGGGTGTGGTCCTGGCGGGAGCGGACGGCGATGCCCGCGAGCGCGACCAGGACGAAGCACCACAGCTGCGGCACGATCAGCTGGTCCCAACTGCCCGACGGGTAGCGGAGGAAGGTGGCCGTCATGGGCAGGATGGTGAGGACGGCTGCCCGGCCGAGGGTCTTCAGGGGCAGGCGCAGCGCGATGTTGAACACGATGACGAACTGGATGAGGGCGGCCTGCAGCCAGCTGCCCGTCCAGTTGTTGACGACGCTGGCGGCCGCGGTCGCGGTGAGGGCCGCGAGCGGGTGGCGGCGTCGCCACAGCACCGGTACGGACAGGCCCAGGCTCATCAGGACGACCAGCCACTCGGGCGCCTGGGGATCGGCTGCGGTGTTGCGCCAGCCGCCGGTGCCGTCGGTGAGCGCCGCGATCACGAAGAACCCCGTCACCAGCAGGTCCCAGACCAGCGGGCGGCGCCGGTCGAAGGCGCGCACCCGCTCGGTGAGGCGCTGGGCGTACTGGGCGAGCGGTTGCGGGGCGCGGGGCTGCTCGTGATCCGTCACCTGGTCATCATCCTCGTACGTTCCTCAGGGTGGTGCGGGTGTCAGACGTCGCGGCGCCTGAGGAGGAAGGCCGAGGTGAGCAGGGTCGCGGCCGCCCACAGGCAGAGGCTGAGCAGGGCTGCCGCCGGAGGGATCGCGTCCCCGGTACGGGTCATCGCGCCGAGGGACTCGGACGCCTTGGTGGGGAAGTAGCGCAGGGCGTCCTGGACGAGGTCCGCCGGGATCATGGCGAGGACCTCGGGCAGGATCAGGACGAGGCCGACGAAGGCGCCGATGCCCGCCGGGACCGAGCGCAGCAGGGCGCCGAGGCCGAGGGCCACCAGGCTCAGCAGGGTGACGGCCGCCGCGTTGCCGGCGAGGGCGCCGAGGACGCCGGAGTCGGTGAGGGACAGCGCCTTGTCGGTGTCGGAGAGCCAGAGCTGGGCCAGGAGGAACGTGACGACGTTCGTCACGAAGGTGAGGGAGAAGGCGAGCGTCGCGAAGACCGCGGCCTTGGACCACAGCACGGGCAGCCGTCGCGGCACCGCGGTGAGCGAGGCGCGGATCATGCCGGTGGAGTACTCGCCGGCGGTGACCAGGATGCCGAGCACGGCGACGCAGATCTGGGAGAGCTGGGTGCCCAGGAGGACGAAGACGACGGTGTCGATCTCCGAGTCGTCGCCGTCGTAGGTGGATCCCATGGTGATGCCGACGCCGATCACCAGTGCGCAGGCGACCGCGAGGGTGATCCAAGTGGAGCGCAGCGTACGGAGTTTGTGCCACTCGGAGCGCAGGACGCGGCGCGGGGTGAGCGCGTACGGCGCTGGGGGCGTGGTCGTCGTCATCGTGCCGCTCCCGTCAGGGGCTTGTCCGTGGTGGCCTGGTACTCGACCGCGTCGTGGGTGAGGTTCATGAACGCCTGCTCCAACGAGGCGGTGTGCGGGGTGAGTTCGAAGAGGGGGACGCCGTGTGTGGCGGCGAGGCGGCCGATGTCGGGGGCCTCGACGCCGCGGACGTGCAGGGTGTCCGAGGTCTCGGCCGTCGTCTCGGCGCCGGTCAGCAGGTCGCGCAGGCGGGCCGCCTCGGGCGTGACGACCTTGACGTAGGCGGCGCCCGATGCGCGGACGAGGTCGGCGACCGTGGTGTCGGCGAGGAGACGGCCGCGGCCGATGACGACGAGGTGGTCGGCGGTCAGTGCCATCTCGCTCATCAGGTGCGAGGAGACCAGGACCGTACGGCCTTGGCCGGCAAGGGACTTGAGGAGGGTGCGGATCCACAGGACGCCCTCGGGGTCGAGCCCGTTGACGGGTTCGTCGAGCACGATGGTGGCCGGGTCGCCGAGCAGGGCCGCGGCGATGCCGAGCCGCTGGCCCATGCCGAGGGAGAAGCCCTTGACGCGCTTGCCGGCCACGTCGGTCAGGCCGGTGAGGTCGAGGACGTGCTCGACGCGGGCGCGCGGGATGCCGTGGGTGTGGGCGAGGGCCATGAGGTGGTGGAAGGCGCTGCGGCCCGGGTGGACGGCCTTCGCCTCCAGGAGCGCGCCGACCTCGCACAGGGGCGCCGGGTGGGTGGCGTAGGCGCGGCCGCCGATGGTGGAGCGGCCTGCGGTGGGGGCGTCGAGACCGAGGAGCATGCGCAGGGTCGTGGACTTGCCGGCGCCGTTCGGGCCGAGGAAACCGGTGATCGTGCCGGGCTCGACCGCGAAGGTCAGGTCGTCGACGACGGTCTTGTCGCCGTAGCGTTTGGTGAGGCCGTGGGCTCGGATCGTCATGCCTCCGAAGATGCCGGTGAGGGCGTTCCTGCCGCGTCCGACCTGGGCATCCGACCGCGGAAAAGGCAGTAGTACCCGGGTACTACGAGCCCGTAGGGTGCGGCGCATGGACTACGAGATCCGGCCCGTACGCCCCGACGAGTGGCGCGCCCTGAAGGAGCTGCGGCTCGACGCGCTGCGGGACGAGGTGGCGCCGATCGCCTTCCTGGAGTCCTACGAGGAGGCCCTCGCCCGGCCCGATGCCTTCTGGCAGGACCGGGCCGCGGGGAACTCGCACGGGACGAGTGCCCGGATGTTCGTGGCGCAGGATCCGGACGGGCGGTTCGTCGGCTCCGTCGTGCTGCTCGTCGAGGAGGCGGGCTCGATCGACCTCTTCGGTGCGCCCGTCGAGCGGCGGCAGGGCGCGATCGTCGGCGTGTACGTGCGGCCCGAGGCGCGCGGGGCCGGGGTGGTGCAGGCGCTGTTCGGCGCCGCACTGGAGTGGGCCTGGACGCTCGACGAGGTGCGGTGGGTGCGGCTGTACGTGCACGAGGACAACGCGCGGGCCGCGGCGGCCTACCGGCGGCTCGGCTTCGTACGCACCGGAGGGGTCGCCCGATTCACCGGGGACCCCTCCAAGATGGAGTACGAGATGGGGATCGACAAGCCGTAGTCCTCGGCAACAGGCGTCAGCTGTAAGGGCGTTCGGTGCGGGCCGTGCGCAGGGCGGTGGCCCACCAGTCCAGCTGGTCGAGCAGGACCTTGGCGGCCCCGGCTGCGCCCTGCTCGTCGTGGGCCGGGCCGTCCTCGGCGAAGTGGTCGCCGGTCACCCGGTGGAAGCTGACGCCGTCCCGGATCGTCACCGTGTGCAACTCGGCGAACACCAGCCGGAGTTGTTCGACCGCCCGTAGGCCGCCGCCGACGCCGCCGTACGACACGAAGCCGACGGGCTTGGCCTGCCATTCGGTGCGGTGCAGGTCGATGAAGTGCTTCAGGTGGGCCGGGAAGCTGTGGTTGTACTCGGGGGTGACGATCACGAAGGCGTCGGCGGCGTCGACGCGGGACGCCAACTCGGCTTGGTGCGGGGTGGGTTCGTACCCCCAGGCGGGGTGGGCGTCCGGAAGGTCGAGGTCGGCCAGGTCGATGATGTCGAAGTGGGTGTCGGGGGCGTGGGCCGCGGCCTGGTCGGTGAACCAGGTGCCGACGGTGGGGGCGAGACGGCCCTCTCGGGTGGAGCCGATGACGATGGCCACGCGGAGGGGGCTGTTCTTCGGGCTGGACATGGGGACTCCCTGTCGTCGGTGGGGGGCGGTGAAGCTAGCGGGCCGTTGGGGACGGGATGTTCTCGGTGCTCGGGCTCGCGGGCCGTGCCCGCTGTCGCGCCGCGCGCCTGCCCGCGGGGGAGAGGAGGACGGCGCTGACTGCCGCCAGGACGGCCATCAGCCCTGTCACCGACCACAGCGCCACCTGCCAGGAACCCGTGAACTCCTGGGCGTGGCCGCCGGCGCCCGCCGTCACCCGCGCCGCCAAGTCCCTTGAACCCAGCCGGGATTCGAGCGAGGCGAGGAGCAAGGCACCGAAGACGGTCAGCATGACGGCGCCGGTGCCGCCGCGGACGGTGTTGAGGAAGCCGGAGGCCATGCCGACCTCGGACGGGGCGACCATCGACATGGCCTGCGCGTCGATGATGCCGATGGACAGGCCCTGGCCGGCGCCGATGGTGAGCAGCGGGCCCGCCAGGGCGGTGGCGGAGATGCCGGGGTGCAGGGTGGTGAGCCAGGCGTTGCCGGTGCCGATGAGGAGCAGGGACAGGACCAGCAGATGGCGGGCCGGGACGCCCCGGTTGACGAGGCGCGCGCCGAGCGGGGGCAGGAGCAGTATCGGCACCGTCATCAGCAGGAGGGTCAGGCCGGCCGCACGGGCAGTCGTGCCGCTGGTGCCCTGGAGGTAGGTGGGCAGGAAGGTGAGGACGCCGGTGGTGCCCGCGCCCAGGCCGAAGGAGCCGACGGCCCAGCCGAGGAACGCCGGGTTGCGGACGAGCCGCAGGTCGAGGATCGGGCGGCCCGTGCCGGTGCGGACGAGGCGCTGCTCGATGCGTACGAACGTGCACAGGAGGGCCAGGGCCGCGGCGCCGGGGAGCAGCGTCCACACGGAGCCCCAGCCGGACTTGGAGCCCTGGGTGATCGCGAAGAGGGCCAGGGCGAGGCCCGCGATGAACGCGGCGGCGCCCGCCTTGTCCACGCGCGGCCGGACGTCGGCCCGGGACTCGCTGATCAGGCGGGTGCCGAGGAGGATGACGACGCCCGCGGCGGCGTAGGACAGGAAGGTGGGGCGCCAGCCGAGCGCGTCGACGAGCCAGCCGGAGAACGTCGGGCCGAAGGCGAGGCCGAGGCCCGCCGTGGTGCCGAGCGAGGCGAAGACGCGGGTGCGGGCCGGGCCGGTGAAGGTCGCGGCGAGCAGGGAGCCGCCGCTGGCCATGACGCCCGCCGCGCCGACGCCGGACAGGATCCGGGCCGCGTCCAGGACGAGGATGCTCGGGGCGAGGGCCGAGGCCAGGGTGCCTGCCGTGTAGAGCGCGGCGCCGAGGGTGAGGATGCGGCGGCGGCCGTAGAGGTCGCCGAGCGAGCCCGCGACCAGCATGAGCGAGGACGCGGCGAGGAAGTAGCCGACGACGACCCACTGCAGGGTCGCGCCGGCCGCGCCGAGGTCGGCGCCGATGCGGGGCAGCGCCACCGTGGTGCCGGACATGGCCATCGGGAGCGTGAGCATGCCGAGGAGGACGACGAGGAGGGTGGAGGTGGGGCGGCTGCCGCCGACTGCGCGGGCCGCCGAATCCTGGGATGCGGTTGCCATGGCGATAAAGTACAACCGAGGTTGTAGTCAGTGCAACGGTCGTTGTACCTAGGTCTCTGTGCCTAGGCTGGACGGGACGGAGGTGCGACATGGCGGGACGGGAAGCGGCGGCGCCGCGCAAGGGCACGGTGGAGAAGCGCCAGGCGCTGCTGCGCGGTGCGCGCACGGTCTTCGGGCGCGAGGGCTACATGCGTGCCGGCATCGATGAGATCGCGGCCGAGGCCGGAGTCTCCACGCGCACGCTCTACAACCACTTCGGCGGCAAGGAGAACCTCTTCCGCGAAGCCCTGCTGGAGAGCGCCGCCGCCGTCACGGCGGCCCACGTCACCGTCATCGAGCGGCACTTGGGCAAGGTGACGGACGTGGAGAAGGGCCTCCTCGCCTTCGCCCGGGAGTGGATGGGCTCGCGCGGCGACCACGACGCGCACATGCTCCTCGTCCGGCAGATCATCGCCGAGGGCGCCCATCTGCCCGCCGACGTCATCGAGGGGTGGCAGCGCACCGGCCCCCGCGCGGCGCGGGAGGCGGTGCGCGAGCGGCTCGTGGAGCTCGGCGCGCAGGGCCTGCTGGCCGTCGACGCCGCCAACTCCACGGATGCGGCGCGGTACTTGCTGCTGCTGGTGGCCGGTGACGTGACCGTCGACACGTTCTTCGGGGTCGTGCCCATGTCCGACGCCGAGATGGACAGGCGGATCGAGAGCGGCGTGCGGGCGTTCCTCAAGCTGTACGCGGCCGAAGAGGCGTAAGAGGTTCTTCGGGATCCCAAGAGGTCCTAAACGGTGGGGAGTTCGGCGTCCGGCCAGCGGCTGCGGCCCTGTTCCCGGGACCGGAGCAGGGCCAGGGCCGGCATGCCCCGGTCCGCCCCGGTGGCCAGCAGCTCCGGAAGCTGGGGAAGAGGAGCGACTGCCGCGACGTCGTCCAGGACGAACGTCATTGGTGGGTCGAGCCGGCCGGCGGATGACCTTTCGGCCATGCGGCGGCCGTGCTCGACCACGCTGGAGGCGAGGGCCGTCAGGAGCGGCATCGCGCCGGGATGCGCCTTGGGGTCCTCGATGGCTTCACCCACCACATAAAGCGTGCCCCCTTCATCCATGAAGGAATCCAGGGTGAGCGCATCAGTTCGGTTCGGGGTGCAGGCCTCGCGGATGTGCACGGTGAACAGCGAGGACAGGGCGCGGGCCGTCAACTCCTGCGCCATGTCCCGGCGTTCGGGGTGCGAGGTGAGGGCGGCTTCGAGTTCACCGGCCGCGCCGGAGGCCGCCTTCTGGCTGGTGCGCAGGATGCGGACGGCGTCCTGGACCTGGCTGCCCTGGGCCCACCGATGCACATGGCGGAACGGTTTGCCGTCGACCGCGGCCGCGTGCAGATAGCTGCGCAGCAGGGTGTCGGCGGTGTCGGCCAGCGCCGAGTCCAGCTTGGCGGTGGGCCTTATCGGGGCGAGGAGCGCTGCCGCGCGGGTCGCCGCAATGGCCTTGTCCTCACAGCCCGCCGCCGGGTTCCAGTGCATTCTGGCCGGGGTGTCGCACAGGTGCGCCGGGTCGTACAGGAGGACCGGGCCCAGCTTGGCCCGGGCGTCCTTCGTCTCCGCCCACACGTCCGGGGCGGAGGTGACGACGAGTGCGGGGCCCTCGGCGTCCCGGATCGCCTGGACAGCCAGGGGATGGCGGTCCGCGGCGGGGCCCAGCAGGAGCGGGCCCCGGGGGGCGGGGACGGGGGTGAGGGCTTCTTGGGGGTCGGGCTGAGGGCGGGGCGCGGGTCGGGGCTCCGGCTCGACGGCACCGATGGGCGCGACGGCTCCGACGGGAGCGATGGGCTCGACGGGCGCGACGGCTCCGACGGGCGCGATGGGCTCGACGGGGCGGAACTCGGGTGCCGGCCCGGTGGGGGATTCCTCGTGCATCACGGAAGGCTGCGGCTGTGTCCGGGGCCGCTCATCCGCCGCCGGTGTCCGTGTCTGGGGCTGGGATGCGGGCTCCGGGCCGCGTGCCCGCACCGCGCGCCACCGTGCCACGGTCCCCGCCACGAAGACGGTGAGCACCACGAGGATCATCAACTGGCCGATGACCAGACCCCAGACGAGCCCGTACCCGGTGAGCTGGTCCTTCGGGGTGTTCGGCCAGGCGCCCGCGATGTCGTGCGGGCGCGCGATCAACGACCGCATGGCCAAAGGCGTATGACCGAACGTCACATGCGCCGGCCAGGCTCCCTTGGAGAACAGGCCCGCCAGGCCCGTCGCCGACCACACCAGGACCGTCATGCCCAGCAGGAACGCCAGGATGCCGATGAGGAGGCCGTCGGGGACGCCGCCCCGGCCCCGCTCCTCGCGGTGGCCGCGTCCGTGCCCGCGCTCGTCCCGCATCGTCATGCCACCGTGGACTCGGAGGAATCGCTGAGGCGCTGCTCGACGAAGGCCGCCGCGCGCTCCTCGGCCTCCATCTCGGCGGCGTACAGGGCATCGTCACCGAGCGTCTCCGCGGACGACTCGGTCATGGCGCGGTCGGTGAAGACCAGTGGGCGTTCCGTCTCGGTGACCAGGTGTTTGACCACTTGGACGTTGCCGTTGACGTCCCACACCGCGATGCCCGGGGTGAGCGTCGGGATGATCTCGACGGCCCAGCGCGGCAGGCCGAGCACGCGGCCGGTGGCTCTCGCCTCGTCGGCCTTCTGCGCGTAGATGGTCCGGGTGGACGCCATCTTGAGGATCGCCGCCGCCTCCTTCGCGGCCGCCCCGTCCACCACGTCGCTCAAGTGGTGCACGACCGCGACGAAGGACAGGCCGAGCCGCCGCCCGAACTTCAGCAGGCGCTGGAACAGCTGCGCCACGAAAGGGGAGTTGATGATGTGCCAGGCTTCCTCGACGAGGAAGATGCGCTTCTTGCGGTCCGGCCGGATCCAGGTGTGCTCCAGCCACACGCCCACGATCGCCATCAGGATCGGCATCGCGATCGAGTTGCGGTCGATGTGCGAGAGGTCGAAGACGATCAGCGGCGCGTCCAGGTCGATGCCGACCGTCGTCGGCCCGTCGAACATGCCGCGCAGGTCACCGTCGACGAGCCGGTCCAGGACGAGCGCGACGTCGAGTCCCCATGCGCGTACGTCCTCTATGGCGACGTTCATCGCCTCGGCCGACTCCGGCTCGGGGTGGCGCAGCTGCTCGACGATGTCGGTGAGGACGGGCTGGCGCTCGACGATGGTCTCGTTGACGTACGCGTGGGCCACCTTCAGCGCGAAGCCCGAGCGCTCGTCGAGGCCGTGCCCCATGGCGACCTCGATGATGGTCCGCAACAGCGCGAGCTGCCCGGTCGTCGTGATCGCGGGGTCGAGCGGATTGAGCCGGATCCCCATGTCCAGGGCGGCGGTCGGGTCCAGCCGGATGGGAGTTATCCCCAACTCCTGCGCGATCAGGTTCCATTCGCCGACCCCGTCCTCGCCCTGCGCGTCCAGCACCACGACCTGACGGTCGCGGAACCTCAACTGCCGCAGCACGTACGTCTTTTCGAGGGCTGACTTGCCGTTCCCGGACTCGCCGAGGACCAGCCAGTGCGGGGCCGGGAGCTGCTGGCCGTACAGCTGGAACGGGTCGTAGATGTAGCCCTTGCCGGAATACACCTCACGGCCGATGATCACGCCCGAGTCGCCGAGGCCCGGCGCGGCGGTCGGCAGATAGACGGCCTGGGCCTGCCCGGTCGACGTGCGCACGGGCAGCCTGGTCGTCTCCACCTTCCCGAACAGGAAGGAGGTGAAGGCGTCCGTGAGAAGCGACAACGGATCCCGCATGTGCAGCGCCTACCTTCTTGCCTTGTCGGACATCAGGACCACGGGAACCACGGGTACCACGAAGACCACGCGACTACCGTCGGATGCCGGTGGCGAACGGCAAGGTGTTCACGAACGCCCGGTGGTGCTCGCGGTCGCACCATTCCAGCTTCAGGTACGACTTCCCGGCCGAGGCGCGGATGGTGCGCTTGTCGCGGGCGAGCGAGTCCGGGTTGCGGGACGAGACGGTGATGTACCCGACGAGGTTCACCCCGGCGGCGCCGCTCGCGAGGTCCTCACCGCGCTGGTCGAGCCGGCCGTGGGCGGCGATGTCGCGCGGGTCGACGGTCCGGTTCATCTTGGCGGCGCGGGACGCCTCCGCCTCGTCGTTCGTCTTCTCCGTCAGCATCCGCTCGATGGCCACTTCCGTCGGCTCCAGATCCATGGTGACGGCGACGGTCCGGATGACGTCCGGGGTGTGGACGAGCAGCGGCGCCAGGAAGTTCACGCCCACCGGCGTCATCGGCCACTCCTTCACCCAGGCAGTGGCGTGGCACCAGGGCGCCCGCGTCGACGACTCGCGGGTCTTGGCCTGGAGGTAGGTCGGCTCCATGGCGTCCAGCTCGGCGGGCCAGGCGTTGCGCTTCGTCATCGCCTGGATGTGGTCGATCGGGTGGTCCGGGTCGTACATGGAGTGGATGAGCGAGGCGAGCCGCCCCTGCCCGAGGGGCTGGCGCACCCGGATGTCGGCTTCCTGCAACCGCGAGCAGATGTCGGTCAGTTCACGGGCCATGACGACGGCGAGACCGGCGTCCCGGTCGACCTTCTTGCCGGCCTTCGGGCGGGTGGCCCGCGCCATGGCGTTTGCCTCGGCGGCGAGTTCGCGCGTGAAGTGCATGCAGGCCACGAGGTAGGCCCGGTGCTGCTCGCTGCTGGTGGACACCATCGACTGCAGCTGGTCGTACGACTCCTGCAGCCAGCCCAGCGAGCGGTCGTCGCCGCGCACGGCGACGTCCTTGGCGTGCGCGTCCGGGTCGGCGGGCAGCGTGCGGGCGAGCATCTGCAGCCGGGTGACGAACCCGTCCCCGTTGGCGACGTGCTTGAGCAGGGTCCCGAACCGGTCGACCAGCGCCTCCTGGTCCTCCGAGTCGCGCAGCCCGACGCCGGGCCCCTCGATCTCGATGGCGGCGGTCACGGTCCGCCGGTCCGCGTGCAGCAGGACGGCGATCTCGTCCGGCCCGAACGGCGCGGCGAGCCAGGTCAGCCGCCCGATCCCCGGCGGCGGCCCGATCTCCACCTCACGCCCGTCGAACCGGACCCCGGCCTCCATCGCCCGCGAGCGGTAGGCGGTGCCGCGCTTCAGCGAACGCTTGTAACTCCGGTTGATCTCGAACCACTTGTAGAACGTGCGGTGCTTGTACGGGACGTAGACCGCGGCCAGCGCGAGGAGCGGGAACCCCATCAGCAGCAGGATCCGCATCGACAGGACGGGGACGAGGAGCCCGCACATCATGCCGAGGAACGCCCCGCCGATGATCAGGGCGATCTCGCCGGACTCGCGGTTCCTGCCGACGATCGCGTTCGGCCGGGCGCGGCCGATGAGATATGTGCGGCGGGGCGTGACCTGGGGGGACACATGGGACTGGGTCGTCAACGCCCTGCACCTCCTTGCTTGTTGCCGTTGCTGCTGTTGCTACCGCCGCCTCGATCGCTGCGCGCGTGCGGGGTGTTCGTGGGACTGGTGCGGGGCGGGGGTGCGGCGGAGGGGACAGTTCCGCCGCCGCCCCCTGAGGCGGCCGGGCGACTGCTGTGCGCGGCCACACCGCCGGACGCGGGGTTCGAGGGCCGTGCCTGGCCGGCACCGCCGCCCTGCTGACCTCCGCTGTCCGAGCGGCTGCTGTGGGTCTTGATGCCCTGCGAGACGAGCGAGGCGGGCGAGGAGAACACGGCAGCGGCCTTGCCCTCGGCGCCCTGCATCATCCGGTTCTTGCGGACGTTGGCCATCTCGTCGCCGAAGCCCGGGACGAAGCGGTAGATCATGCCGCTCGCGAAGATGGCGAGCAGCACGATGGCGAGCCCGGACACGACCGCGGCGAGCGAATCGGGCCCGTCACTGCTGCTGGACAGCGCACCGGCCAGCCCCAGCACGATCACGATGACCGGCTTCACCAGGATGACGGCGACCATGATCCCGACCCAGCGGCGGACGTGGCCCCACAGGTTCTTGTCGACGAGCCCGGAGTACACGACGACGCCGAGGAGGGCACCGACGTACAGCAGGACGGCCCGCAGGTACAGCTCCAGGTACAGCACGCCGGCGGCGACGATCGAGACGAGGGACACCACGATCAGCATGATCGGGCCGCCGCCGATGTCGTTGCCCTGCTTGAGCGCCTGGGAGAACGTCCCGAAGAACGTGTCCGTCTGATTCCCCGTCGCCTTGGCGAGTACGTCGGTGACGCCGTCGGCGGCGGACACGACCGTGTAGAGGATCAGCGGGGTGAAGGCCGAGGCGAGCACGGTCAGCCAGAGGAATCCCACCGCCTCGGAGATCGCCGTGCTCAGCGGTACGCCGCGCACCGCGCGCTTGGCGACGGCGAGCAGCCACAGCAGGATCGTCAGCACGGTCGAGGCGGCGAACACCACGGCGTACTGCTGCAGGAACTTCTCGTTGGTGAAGTCGACCTCAGCCGTCTTCTGCACGGCTTCGCTCAGCTTGTCGACGGTCCAGGACGCGGCGTCGGCACAGCCCTTGGCGAGGCTGGACAGGGGGTCGAGGGGGTTGGTGGTCCCGTTGGGGAGATCACCGGTGCCACCGCTGGTTCCGCCGCCGGTGCTTTTGCCGTCGCGTTGGCAGTACGCCTTGGCCGGCCCGCGGATGAGGTCGCAGGGGTCGTTGGAGGGACTGGGGTCGGGCGCCGCGACGGCACGGGTCGCCATGAGGACGGCAGCGGTCTGCACGGCAGTGACCGTGGCCGCGAGGGAGAGGGTGCGGCGTCGGCTGCTAGCGGGCATAGGTGAACCCTCCGTACTCCTCCACGGCCTTCGCCATGTCATCAGCGGTGGAGGCACGTTGGTCGCGGCCGACCGGGACAGGGCCGTCCTTCTGCGTGAAGTCCGACACCTTCCAGTCGCCGTTGACCCAGCGCATCTTGTAGCTGTTGGTGTACCAGCTCTCGGACACCGGATTCTTGGAGCCTTCACCGGCCAGGCCGAACAGGGACGAGTACCAGATCGAGACGGTCGCCGAGTCGCCCTGGAACGCGGTGGTCTTCGTGCCCACCGGAATGATGCGGGACACGAACGTGCTGCCGTTGGGGGCGTGGCCGTCCTTGTCGAGGCCGATGCTCGTCAGAAAGCCCTCGCTGGAGTACACCTTGTCGAGGTCGCCCCGCCGAGCGGTGGCTACCGAGGGCGCATAGACGGCGTCGACGATCTGATCCCGCTTCGCCTTGTCGAACATGTCGGCGGAGCCAAGCTGAACCGCGTAATTCGCGGCAGCGGACTGCACCCCCTGCTCGTCATGCGCGAACCCCGAATCGACCGGCTTGGTGCCGGTCGCGGCCGTGGAGGACGCGTCCGGCTTGGCGCCGGAGTTCCCGCCCTCGCCGGAGGCACTGTCGTCGCCTCCCCTGTTCGCGAAGGCGATCGCCGCGATCAGCAGGACGACGACGCCGACCACCATGACCAGGGAACGGGACGTCGAGCGGTTGGATCTGCGGGCGCCGCCGTAGACGTCGCCGCCGGACCCCTCCGGCAGCCGCGTCCGGGTCTGACCGGTGCCGCCGTAGAGGTCGTCGTCCTGTCGGTCGTCGAGACTCATTCCGCGCACGTCCCCTCAACCTCTAGCCGAACCGTCGTACACGCCGCATACGACGGTAGCCGTGCTGGTTCCCGCGCGGGCGCGGTGTGGTGACTCGACATCAGGGAGTGGCAACCTCAGCCGGTGGGCACGACGGGACGGGTGGGGTAGAGGAGTGTCGGACGGTGCGCTTCGCCGCAGGACGTACGGCGAAGGGACCGGGGGCCGCCGGGCTAGACGGCCATGCCGTACACGATGGTGAAGAGCGTGCCGAGGGACCCGATGATGAAGACCCCGGTCAGGCCCGCGATGATCAGCCCCTTGCCCTGCTCGGCGCTGAAGGTGTCGCGCAGGGCCGTCGCCCCGATCCGTTGCTTGGCCGCGCCCCAGATCGCGATGCCCAGGCAGAGGAGGATGGCGACCGCCATCACCACCTCGATCATCACCCGTGCCTCGTTGCCCAGGCTCCCGAACGGGCCCCAGTCGGGTGCGATCCCGCCGATAATGGTCGTGATGTCGCCCTTTTCGGCTGCCAGCAGCATGTGTAACTCACCGCCCCAAGTGGGTAGTTCTTTCGCCCCCGCCGCAGCGCAGAGGTCAGACTCATTCTTCCTCAGAACGGCGCCGGTGCCTGCCGACTTGGCGCCATTCGTTGGCTGAGTTCCTACGTTCCCCTGGTGTTCGGGATGCCGGCGGGACGGATCCGTATACGAAGGAACGTAAGGTCACTCTGTGTATCACGGAGAGTTACGTGGAGCAATGATCGGCGGGCGGGGTGATCCGGCCGTCGCGGGGCCCCTGCCGACGGCGTCCCCGCCTCTATGCTGGAGTCCCTTGTGAGGAAGGGCGGTTGACGGTGCGTAAGGCGTGGATCGTCGCGGGCGCGGGCGCCGCCGGGGGAACGGGGTTCCTGACGCTGCTCGTCGTGGGGACCTACATGGCGGCCGGCTCCCTGACCAACGGGGTCGGGCAGGGTGCCGTGGGGCTGGCCAAGGGCGCCGTGCCGACCGCGTACCAGTCGCTCGTCCAGAAGTGGGGCAATCTGTGCCCCGCGATCAACCCCGCGCTGCTCGCCGCGCAGCTCTACCAGGAGAGCGGGTTCAACCCGAAGGCCACGAGCCCGGCCAAGGCGTACGGCATCGCGCAGTTCATCTCCGGTACCTGGGCCGCGCACGGCGTCGACGGGGACGGGGACGGGGACCGCGACATCTGGGACCCGAACGACGCGATCCCCTCGGCGGCCAGCTACGACTGCAAGCTCGCCTCGTACGTGAAGGACGTGCCCGGCGACGCGACCAAGAACATGCTCGCCTCGTACAACGCGGGGTCGTACGCCGTCATCAAGTACAAGGGCGTCCCCCCGTACCGCGAGACGCAGAACTACGTGAAGACCATCACGACCCTGGAGGAGAGCTTCGCGCGGCCCGTGGGACGGGTGCAGCCGTCGCAGCAGGCGGCGGCCGCGATCACGTACGCGCAGAAGAAGCTGGGGACCCCCTACTTGTGGGGTGGGAACGGGACCGCCGATCAGGGCGGCCGGTTCGACTGCTCGGGGCTGACCAAGGCCGCGTACGAGACCGTCGGGGTGGGGCTGCCGCGCGTCGCCAACGACCAGTACAACGCCGGGCCGCATCCGAAGCGCGACGAGTTGCTGCCGGGCGACCTGGTGTTCTTCTCCGACGACCTCACCAACAGCCGCGCGATCCGGCACGTGGGGATCTACGTCGGGGGCGGCTACATGATCGACGCGCCGAGGCCGGGCGCCGTCATCCGGTTCGACCCGGTCGACACGCCTGACTACTTCGGTGCGACGCGGGTCACGCAGGACGGGGCGAAAGCCGTGCCCAGCAAGTCCCCCGAAGTGTGACGTGGCTTGAACTCTCCGTTAACGCCCGGCCCTGAGCTGCGGGTTCGTGTCTCTCTTCGATAACGTCTGCGTGATCATTCGGTGGAGTGTGGAACGTAGAAGGTGGGACCGTGCGTTCCTCTTGCTGAACCGGAAAACGACCACGGGGGTGGCTGAAGACGAAGGGGCCGCTGAACTATGGCTGGACTCGAGGCACAGATGAGTTCCGGGTCCAACCCTGACGTCTCGCTGCTCTACGACATCAACGGGCTGACGGACGACACCCCCGGCTGGTTCGACCGGGGCATGGAGTTCGTCGGTGAGTACGGGATCCTCTTCGGTCTCGTGCTCGTCGTGCTGTGGTGCTGGTGGGGAGCGCGCAAGCGCGGCGCCCTCGACGACGCCGCCTCTTCCGTGGCCGCCGTGGTGTGGGCCCCGCTCGCCGCGGCCGTCGCCGTCCTGGTGAACGTGCCGATCCGGTCCTTCGTGGAGCGTCCGCGCCCCTTCAAGGACCATGACGGCCTGCATGTGCTGATCGACGGGAAGAACGACTTCTCGTTCGTCAGCGACCACGCGACGCTGGCCATGGCGATGGGTGCCGCCCTCTTCGTCGCCCACCGCAAGCTCGGCTTCGTCGGGATCGGGCTCGCCGTCGTCGAGGGCTTCTGCCGGGTCTTCATGGGCGTGCACTACCCGACCGACGTCGTCGGCGGGTTCGCCCTGGGCACGGCCGTGGCGCTGCTGCTGTCGCCGCTCGCGTCCGCGCTGCTGACGCCGGTGGCCAGGGCGGTCGGGCGGTCCCGTGTCGCGTGGCTGGTGTGGTCGCCTAGTGCGGTGCCGGCTCCGGGAGCGGTGGAGCTTCCTGAGGCACGGGGCTCGTCCGGCTCCGACGAGGAGCGGGATCTTGCCGCTTAGTCCGCTCGCCGTGGGCCAGGACGAGGCCGGTGGTGCCGGCCGCGAGCGCGACGCCGGCGGAGGCCGCCGCGAGCGGGCCCGCCTCCGCGTGGTCTGATCCGTCGTCAAGGGCGGACGCCGTGGCGGCGCCCAGGGTGAGGACGGCTGCGGTGGCCGCGGTGGCCGCGACTATTCGGGGAGTGTTCATGGACTCAGCGCAACCCCGGCCGGGGTTCTGGGCCACCCGAGGGCGTGTCGCGTGGTCCATACGGGGTGGGGGTTCCCCTCTCCGGCCCCGCCCCGCCCTCTTCTCCGCCCCTCCCGGCAGCCCGGAAGGACTGCTCGCGGGGGCTGCTCGGCGGGTCTGCTCAGAGGGACTGCGGGAAGCTGAAGAATCCTGACGGGTCGTACGTCTTCTTCACCTTCGTCAGGCGGTCGGCCGCGGCGCCGTAGTACGCCTTCTTCCAGTCCGTCAGGGTCGCGTCCGTGTAGTTCTGGTACGCGGCCCCGGACGCGTACGGGCCCATCGCCGTGTGGGCCTTTTTCAGCCAGCCGCGGGCCGATGCCCCGGATGTGCCCGGCCGCCACGACACGATGTACTGCGCGAGCATCCGCGAGCGGCGGTGGACGAACGCCGTCGCCGTCGGGTCGACCCGGTTGATCGCGCCGCCGAGCGCCGTGAAGGCGATGGACCCGGAGCCCGCCGTCACCGTCTCGATCTGCTGCAGCAGGGCGCGCACGCCCGCGTCCGACAGGGAGCGGTCGAAGAAGTCCGAGTGCGCCGCGTACGTCTCGCGTTGCAGCGCGCCCTGCGGGGAGCGGCCCGGGGTGGCGCCGGGGAGGTGGCACTGGGCGTCGGAGGAGAAGGCCGAGCAGCCCGCGTAGATCTCCATCGACTCCTCGTACGAGCGGCGCTTGAGCGAGACCGAGGTGGCCGCACCCGGGCCGCCGGGGCCGTCGGCGAGCCGGTCGACCGCGTTCTGGAGCTCGGTGTAGCTGCCGAGGGAGAAGGCGGCGACGGAGATCGTGGGGCGGCCGCCCGCCGCGTTGGCCACGTGCAGCGACGACCAGGTCTCGTCGGGCTGGTCGGGGCCCCACCGCTGCCAGGCCTTGAGGACCGTCGCCGCCTTCGACCAGGGCCAGGTCAGGTACGCGGAGACGCCCTGCGGCGCCGGGTGCGTCCTGAAGCGGAGCTCGGTGACCACGCCGAACTGGCCGTTGCCCGCGCCCCGCAGGGCCCAGAACAGCTCCTTGTTCGTCGAGGCGTCGGCGGTCAGCTGCTTGCCGTCCGCGGTGACCAGCGTGGCGCCGGTCAGGCTGTCGCAGGTCAGGCCGTACGCCCGGGAGACCACTCCGTGGCCGCCGCCGAGGGTGAGCCCCGAGACGCCGACCGTGGGGCAGGAGCCCGCGGGTATGGTCGCGTTCTTCGCGGCCAACGCCCGGTAGACGTCGATGAGTTTGGCGCCCGCGCCGACGACCGCCTCGCCGCCCGAGGCGCGGACCGACTTCAGGCGGGACACGTCGAGGATCAGCCGGCCGTCGCCGGAGGACCAGCCCGCGTACGAGTGGCCGCCGTTGCGGATGGCGACCGGGACCTTGCGGGCGCGGGCGTACGCGAGGGCCGTGCGGATGTCGTCGGGCCCGGCGACGTACGCCACCGCGGTCGGCTTCAGGTCGTCGAAGCGGGTGTTGTAGAGCTGGCGGGCCGCGGCCCAGGCCGACTGGCCGGGGCGGACCAGGGAGCCGTCGAGGTCCTTGGCCAGCGCGTCCAGGTTCGCCGCGGCGCTCGCGGTCGGGCCGGCGCTCGCGCTGGAGGAGCGGACCGGGGGCGACGAGGACGCGCGCGACGGGGACGACGAGGCGCCGTCGCCCGAGGTGCAGGCGGCCGTCGCGCCCGCGGTGAGCGCGGCCGCCGAGGCCGCCAGGAACGTACGCCGCTGCATGCCGTGTCTCCCTCGGGTCACTTGGTGCTTCCCGGGTACGAGACGTGAGGGCGGAGCAACGGGTTCCCCGTGCGTCTCGTCAGGCGGACCGCAGATGTGCCTCGGCGTCCGATCGGGCCTTGCTGCGTGCCCTGCGTGCCGGGCCGTGCCAGCCGCAGGTGCACCGGGCCAGGCAGAACCGGCCCTGCTCCTCGACGGTCGTCGCGTGCTGATGCTGCTGTTGCGCCACCTGCTCACGGTAGCGGCCCTATGTGAACGCTCATGTAAACCCCCCGTTCGCGTGACGGGCTCCCCTACTCGTCGTTAACCGAACGACGCACGGGACAGGCTTGGGGGTAGACAAGCGATGGTGGTGCAGCAGCACGGGCGCCCGGTGAGCAGAGCGGCGGCGGCCGTCGCCGTGGCGGGAATCATGGCGGGTGCCGCAGGCTGTGGCGGCGGGGCCGAGGCCGGTGACCGCAACGGAGATGATCCGACGCGGCTGGTGCGCCAGGCCGCCGACCGGCTGGTCCGCGAGGGCAGTTCCCAGGCGCGTACGTCGATGGAGATGGCCAGCGGCGGCACGCGGGTCACGATCCGCGGCGAGGGCGTCTACGACTACCGCAAGGGCGTCGGCGAGCTGAGGGTGCAGCTGCCGCCGGACCCGGCCGGCGCCGACGAACACCGGCCGATCACCGAACTCCTCGCCCCCGGCGCCCTGTTCATGAAGAACCGGGGCGCGGGCGTGCCCGCCGACAAGTGGGTGCGGGTCGAGACCGCGTCCCTGACGGACGGCAATCTGGTCACGGGCGGCGCCACCGACCCCCTCGCGGCGGCCGAACTGCTGCGCGGGGCGCGTGCGGTGACGTACGTCGGCACGAGCGAGGTCGGGGGCGTGGCCACCCGGCACTACAAGGGGACCATCGCGCTCGGCGCGGCCGCGCAGGCCGCTTCCGCGGGGAACAAGGGTGCGCTCGCGGCGGCGGCGAAAGGGTTCGGCGGGGCGCCGGTGCCGTTCGACGTGTACCTCGACGACGAGGGCCTCCTCCGTAAGGTCCGCCACCGCTTCAGCTTCGCCAACGCACAGCAGAAGAAGGACGTCGCGGTCGCCTCGACGACTCTTCTGTCCGGATTCGGGAAGCAGGCGAGCGTGCGGCTCCCGCGGAAGAAGGACATCTTCGCGGGCAAGGTCGCCGAGCAGCAGGTCCGGAAGTAACGGAGCGGGGGGTCCTGTCGGGCCCAGGAAATGGTTCTTCCGTGCCATGCGCGGTCCGTAGGGCGCTCCCTACTCTGGGAAGTCGACCCGATGGCTGGAAGAGGTGATGAACGTGGCTCCCGTTGGTGGTACGGCGGTTCAGGACCACGTCGCCCTCGCCGAGATCGAACTGTGCGGTGAGTTGATCATCGCCGCGTCCGCCGTCTCCGAGGGACGGCTCAGCGCGGACCGGATCGACGAGGTGCTGCGGGTCGCCGAGGCGTCGCCCGGCAGCTCCGACGGCGAGGACTGAACGCGAGGACCAGGTCCCGGGCCGGCGTCCGCGCCCGGGCACCTCCGTCAGGTACGCAGCAGGCGGGCGATCGCCTTCGTGGCCTCTTCGACCTTCGCGTCGATCTCTTCGCCGCCCTTGACCGCGGCGTCCGCGACGCAGTGCCGCAGGTGCTCCTCCAGGAGCTGGAGCGCGAAGGACTGCAGGGCCTTCGTGGAGGCGGACACCTGCGTGAGTATGTCGATGCAGTAGACGTCCTCGTCGACCATCCGCTGCAGGCCGCGGATCTGGCCCTCGATGCGGCGAAGGCGCTTGAGGTGCTCGTCCTTCTGATGGTGGTACCCGTGGATGCCGCGGTCGTGGTCGGTCACGATCTCGGCCGTGGGTTCTGCGCGCGTCGCGTCCGTGGTCATCGTGTCCGACCTCCCGTTGTCATGCGTCCATATACCCCCAGTGGGTATATGGTACCGGATTTCGCCCGCCCCCGGCCGGTACGCGGGACCCCGTGCTGATCACTGTGCCTGATGGGCGACACTGGGGGAACGCCGGTTAGCCGTGGCCGGATGATGCGCCTAGCATCAGCCTGACCGAATCCAAAGCACCCCGAGGACCCCACGTGCGCTTTCGTCTGACCCCCAGGGAGACGAGCTTCTACGACATGTTCGCCGCATCCGCGGACAACATCGTCACGGGCTCGAGGCTCCTGATGGAACTGCTCGGGGCGGATTCCTCCGCCCGGGCCGAGATCGCGGAGCGGATGCGGGCAGCCGAACACGCCGGTGACGACGCCACCCACGCGATCTTCCACCAACTGAACTCCTCGTTCATCACGCCGTTCGACCGCGAGGACATCTACAACCTCGCGTCGTCCCTCGACGACATCATGGACTTCATGGAGGAGGCCGTCGACCTGGTCGTCCTCTACCAGGTCGAGGAGCTTCCCAAGGGCGTGGAGCAGCAGATCGAGGTGCTGGCCCGGGCGGCGGAACTGACCGCCGAGGCCATGCCGAACCTGCGCACCATGGACAACCTCACCGAGTACTGGATCGAGGTCAACCGGCTGGAGAACCAGGCGGACCAGATCCACCGCAAGCTGCTCGCCCAGCTCTTCAACGGCAAGTACGACGCCATGGAAGTCCTGAAGCTGAAGCAGATCGTCGATGTGCTGGAAGAGGCGGCCGACGCCTTCGAGCACGTGGCCAACACGGTGGAGACCATCGCCGTGAAGGAGTCCTGAGGCCGGCTCATGGACACCTTCACCCTGATCGTGACGATCGGCGTCGCGCTCGGATTCACGTACACGAACGGCTTCCACGACTCCGCGAACGCGATCGCGACCTCGGTCTCCACGCGTGCGCTGACGCCTCGTGCGGCACTCGCCATGGCCGCGGTGATGAACCTCGCCGGTGCCTTCCTCGGCAGCGGCGTCGCCAAGACGGTCAGTGAGGGCATCATCGCGACGCCCGAGGGCCAGAAGGGCATGGGGATCCTGTTCGCCGCGCTCGCCGGCGCGATCGTGTGGAACCTCATCACCTGGTACTTCGGGCTGCCGTCGTCCTCGTCGCACGCGCTGTTCGGCGGCATGGTCGGCGCGGCGCTCGCCGGGGGCACCACCGTGTACTGGTCCGGGGTGCTCGAGAAGATCGTCATCCCGATGTTCACCTCGCCGGTGATCGGACTCGTCGTCGGTTACCTCGTGATGACCCTCATCATGTGGCTCTTCCGGCGCTCCAACCCGCACAAGGCCAAGCGCGGTTTCCGCATCGCGCAGACCGTCTCGGCGGCCGGCATGGCGCTCGGCCACGGTCTGCAGGACGCGCAGAAGGCCATGGGCGTCGTGGTCATGGCCCTGGTCATCTCCGGCAACGAGAGCTACAGCGACGCGATCCCCGTCTGGGTCAAGCTCGTCTGCGCCGTGATGCTGTCGCTCGGTACGTACGCGGGCGGCTGGCGCATCATGCGGACCCTCGGCCGGAAGATCATCGAGCTGGACCCGCCGCAGGGCTTCGCGGCGGAGGCGACCGGCGCCTCGATCATGTTCGGCTCGGCGTTCCTGTTCCACGCGCCGATCTCGACGACGCACGTCATCACCTCGGCGATCATGGGCGTCGGCGCGACCAAGCGTGTGAACGCCGTGCGCTGGGGCGTCGCCAAGAACATCGTCATCGGATGGTTCATCACGATGCCGGCGGCGGGACTCGTCGCCGCCGCGTCGTACGGGGTCATCTGGCTGGCCTTCGGATAAGCGCGCACGAGCGAAGGCCCGCCCCCTGCGAGGGGGCGGGCCTTCTCTCTTTCCTCGTGGCGGCACCGCCATGCAGCGCCACGAGGGGTCGGGGGGCGCCGGGGTCCGGCTCAGCCGAAGCGGCCCGAGATGTAGTCCTCCGTGGCCTGGACCGACGGGTTGGAGAAGATGCGCTCCGTCTCGTCGATCTCTATGAGCTTGCCGGGCTGGCCGACCGCCGAGAGGTTGAAGAACGCGGTGCGGTCCGAGACGCGGGCCGCCTGCTGCATGTTGTGCGTCACGATGACGATCGTGAACTGCTCCTTGAGCTCGCCGATCAGGTCCTCGATGGCGAGGGTCGAGATCGGGTCGAGGGCCGAGCACGGCTCGTCCATCAGCAGGACGTCCGGCTGGACCGCGATCGCCCGGGCGATGCACAGCCGCTGCTGCTGACCGCCGGACAGGCCGGAGCCGGGCTTGTTCAGGCGGTCCTTGACCTCGTTCCAGAGGTTGGCGCCCTTGAGCGACTTCTCGACGACGTCGCTCAGCTCGGACTTCTTGTACGTGCCGTTGAGCTTCAGGCCCGCCGCCACGTTGTCGAAGATCGACATCGTGGGGAAGGGGTTCGGGCGCTGGAAGACCATGCCGACCGTGCGGCGCACGGCGACCGGGTCGATGTGGGTGCCGTACAGGTCCTCGTCGTCGAGGAGGACCTTGCCCTCGACGCGGCCGCCGGGGGTGACCTCGTGCATCCGGTTGAGGGTGCGCAGGAACGTCGACTTGCCGCAGCCCGAGGGGCCGATGAAGGCCGTCACCGAACGGGGCTCGACGGTCATCGAGATGTCCTCGATGGCCTTGTGGGAGCTGTAGTAGGCGGTCAGTCCGCTGACATCGATTCGCTTGGCCATGACTGGTTCACTTCCGATTGCGTCGCTACGTATGGCCGCGTCAGCGACCGGACTTCGGGGCCTTCCAGCGGGCGATGCCGCGAGCCACGAGATTGAGGATCATGATGAAGGCGATCAGCACCAGGGCCGCGGCCCAGGCGCGGTCGTACGCCGCTTCGCTGCCGCCGCTGCTCGCGTACTGCTGGTAGATGTACAGCGGCAGCGAGGCCTGCGGGCCGTCGAACGGGTTGGTGTTGATCAGCGGGTTGCCGAAGACCAGCAGCAGCACCGGGGCCGTCTCGCCGGCGATGCGGGCGACCGCCAGCATCACGCCGGTCGTGATGCCGCCGATCGACGTCGGCAGGACGACCTTGAGGATGGTGCGCCACTTCGGGATGCCGAGGGCGAGGGAGGCCTCGCGCAGCTCGTTCGGGACGAGCTTGAGCATCTCCTCGGTGGAGCGGACCACGACCGGGATCATCAGGATGGACAGGGCCATCGAACCCGCGAAGCCGGAGTAGCCGAAGCCGAGGATCAGGATCCAGAAGCTCAGGATGAACAGGCCCGCGACGATCGACGGGATGCCCGTCATGACGTCGACGAAGAACGTGACGGCCTTCGCCAGCTTGCCGCGGCCGTACTCCACCAGGTAGATCGCCGTGAGCAGGCCGATCGGTACCGAGATCAGGGTGGCGAGGCCGACCTGCTCCAGGGTGCCGAGGATCGCGTGGTAGATGCCGCCGCCGGGCTGGTAGGCGGTGACGAAGCCCATCGAGTGGGACAGGAAGTACGGGTCGAGGACCTTGATGCCGCGCTGCACCGTCTCGTAGACGAGGGAGGCGAGCGGGATCACGGCGAGGAGGAACGCGACCCAGACGATGCTGGTCGCGACCCGGTCCTTGGCCTGGCGCGTGCCCTCGACGCGGGCGGCGAGCCCGTAGGTGACGAGGACGAAGAGGATCGCGGCGAGCAGGCCCCACTGGATGCGGCTGCTCAGCCCGGCGCCGAGGCCGATGGCGCAGCCCGCGGCGGCGGAGCCGATGGCGATGGCCCAGGGGGACCAGCGGGGCAGCCGGGCGGCGCTCAGGGACGAGGGGCGCTTGATGGGCGCGGGTGCGGTCGCGTGGCTCATGCGTTGGCCCCCGAGTACTCCTTGCGGCGGGCGATGATCAGCCGGGCGGCGCCGTTGACCAGCAGCGTGATGACGAAGAGGACCAGACCCGAGGCGATCAGGGCGTCGCGCCCCTGGTCGTTGGCCTCGGAGAACTTCGCGGCGATGTTCTGGGCGAACGTGCCGCCGCCCGGGTCGAGCAGGCTGGCGTGGATCAGGAAGTCGGGGGAGAGGACCGTGGCGACGGCCATCGTCTCGCCGAGCGCGCGGCCGAGGCCGAGCATCGACGCGGAGATCACGCCGGAGCGGCCGAAGGGCAGCACCGACATGCGGATGACCTCCCAGCGGGTCGCGCCGAGCGCGAGGGCCGCCTCCTGGTGCATCAGGGGGGCCTGTCGGAAGACCTCGCGGGAGACGTTCGTGATGATCGGCAGGATCATGATGGCCAGCAGGATGCCTACGGTGAGCAGGGTGCGCGGGGCGCCGCCCTGCCAGGCGAAGATGCCGGTCCAGCCGAAGTAGTCGTCGAGCCAGGCGAAGACGCCCTCCATGTGCGGCACCAGGAACATGGCGCCCCACAGGCCGTACACGATGGACGGCACGGCGGCCAGCAGGTCGATGACGTAGGCGATCAGGCCGCTCAGCTTCTTCGGCGCGTAGTGCGTCAGGAAGAGCGCGATGCCGACGGCGACGGGGACCGCGATCAGCATGGCGATGATCGAGGTGACGATCGTGCCGAAGGCGAGGACGGCGATGCCGAAGACGGGGGGCGTCGCGGTCGCGTTCCACTCGAAGGTGGTGAGGAAGTTGCCCTCGTTCTTCGAGAGGACCAGCGAGGCGCGGTAGGTGAGGAAGACCGCGATGGCGGCCATGATGACCAGCAGCAGGATGCCCGAGCCGCGCGAGAGACCGAGGAAGATCCGGTCACCGGGGCGGGTGGCTCCGCGGGCGGCGCGCTTCTGCTGCGGCGAGGTCGGGCGCGCGGGTGGCGCGGGTGGGGATTGCGCAGTGATGTCCATGGGGATTCTCCGGTCTGCGAAGTCCCGTGTCCGGTGAGGGAGTCGGGGCTTCTGGCGGCGGTGCACCGGACGGTGCGGGCCACCCGTTGCCGGGTGACCCGCACGCGGGGATCAGCTGATGCTCGCGATGGCCGTGCGGACCTTCGCGTTGATCTCGGTCGGGATCGGCGCGTAGCCCAGGTCGGAGAGGGCCGCCTGACCGGCGTCGGAGGCCGTGTAGGTCAGGAAGGACTTGGTCGCGGCCAGGGTGTCGGACTTGTTGCCCTTGTCGCAGACGATCTCGTACGTGACCAGGGTGATCGGGTAGGCGCCGTCGGCCTTGGTCGCGTAGTTCAGCTCCAGGGCGAGGTCGTTGCCGGTGCCGACGACCTTGGCGTCGGCGATCGCCTTGGAGGCGTTCTCCGTGGTGGCCTTGACCGGGGCCGACGCGCCCGTGTCGATGTCCACCGTCTTCACGCCGTCCTTGGCGTACGACAGCTCCATGTAACCGATGGCGCCGGCGGTCTGCTTGACGCCCGCGGCCACACCGGCCGAGCCGGTGGCCGACTGGCCGCCCTTGGCCTGCCAGGCCTTGCCGCCCTCGTACTTCCAGTTGCTCGGGGCCGCGGCCTTCAGGTACTTGGTGAAGTTGTCCGTGGTGCCGGACTCGTCCGAGCGGTGGTACGGCTGGATCTTGGTGGAGGGGAGCTTCGCGCCCGGGTTCAGCTTGGCGATCGCCGGGTCGTTCCACTTCGTGATCTCCGAGTTGAAGATCTTGGCGAGGGTCGGCGCGTCCAGGACGAGGCTGTCGACGCCGTCCAGGTTGAACGCGACGGCGATCGGGCCGCCGACCATCGGCAGGTCGATGCCCTGGCCGCCGGAGCAGACCTTCTTGGAGGCGGTGACCTCTTCGGGCTTGAGCGCCGAGTCGGAACCGGCGAAGGCGACCTGGCCCTGGTTGAACGCCGTGACACCGGCGCCCGATCCGTCGGGCTTGTAGTTGACCTGCACGCCCGAGCAGGCCTGCGAGTAGGCCTGGCGCCAGGCGTCGACCGCGTTGGCCTGGGCGGAGGAGCCGATGCCGAGGAGCTGGCCCTTGGCGTCGTCGCACTTGATGTCGCCGGCCTTGGCGGTCGCGCTGGAGTCGCCACCGCCGCTGGTGCTGCCGGTGTCGTCGGAGCCGCACGCCGTGAGGGCCAGGGCGCCGGAGACGGCGAGAGCGCCGAGGGAGAGGGCGCGGAGCCGGTTCTTGCGCTGAAGCTTCACCTTCGGATGTTCCTTCCAGGAGCCGCCGGCCTCTTCTGCATTGCTGTGGCGGCGTGCGGGGATCTGCGGATGTTTCCGGTGAACGGTGAGGCTGGTCCCCGTCACGGGGGCTCACCGCGTAAGGCCGAAATTAAGCAGATCAGGTGAAGCGACCGATGGCCGTGAGTGAACGCAGGGTGAACCTAAGCAGGCGGTGTGGTGAGGTCACGGACCGATTACGTCAGGTCGGTCGTATCGCGACAGACCGTGTCAGGCCATGTGCAGGGCGTCGAGCAGCGCGTCGACCAGTTTGCGGTCGCGGGGCTGGGTGAGCCTGTCGCGGGCCGCGACCGGCGGGAGCCACACGATGCGGTCGACCTCGCGGTTCGCGGTGAACGTGCCGTGGTCCGCCTCGGCCGCCCAGTAGTCGACCTTCTTGGGGCGTCCGCCCACGACATAACGGACCGTGGGCAGCACGGCCCCCGGCGTGCACGTGTGGCCGGTTTCCTCCCGTACCTCGCGCAGGGCGCCGGCCAGCGGCTCCTCGCCGCGCTTCAGCTTGCCCTTGGGGTGCGACCAGTCGTCGTACTTGGGGCGGTGGACGAGGCAGATCTCCAGGCCGTCCGCCACCCAGCGCCCACCACCGCCCTTGTACGAGAGCTCGCCCTCGTACGGCCCCGACCGGCGCCACAGCACGCAGCCCGCCGCACGGATGGTCTCGTTCATGTCGTGGTCCTCCTCGCGCCGCTCACGGGGTGCCCACCGCCTCGCGCTGCCATGCCTGCCGGAACGCATTCCTCGCGGCCTCCACCTGATGGCGCTGGTCGGCGTGGAGCACGCCGAGGGCGTAGGCCGTGGCCGGGGCGATGCGGGGGGTGCGGGCCGCGTGCGCGGC
>NZ_JAAGMG010001469.1 GCF_010548525.1 Streptomyces sp. SID14478 | reverse complement strand
CGGCCGCGATGGTGTGGGCCGCGGCGTTCGGCCTGCTCGGGCCCGTCGTCGTACGCGCCATGACGGCCCTGCTGCGCCGGCCCCTCGGCAAGGTGTCGGGGCTCGCCGGTGAGCTCGCCGTGCGCAACGCGCGGGCCCGCACCGCCCGGCTGGCGTCCGCGGTGATGCCGGTGATGCTGGCGAGCGGCCTCGCCCTGGGCCTCGTATACATGCAGACCACGCAGTCCGACGGCGCCCGGCGGGCGTTCGACGAGAGCCTGCGCGCCGACCTGGTGGTGTCCTCCGCCTCCGGCGGGCTGCCGCTCGGCCTCGTGGACACGGTGCGCGCGCAGCCGGGGGTCGCGGCGGCCTCCGCGCAGATCCCCACCACCGGGTACGTGGAACCGGACGAGCCGATGCGGGCGAGCGAGGGCGAGGACACCGGGCCGCAGCCCACCGAGCTGTCGCTGCAGGGCGTCACGGCGCAGGGTCTGGACGGCACGACGGCGTTCCGTGCGGCGAGCGGCACTCTGGCCGCCCTCAGCGGCGACTCCGTGGCGCTGCCCGCGGCGGACGCGGGAGAGCACCGGCTCGGTGACCTGGTGCCGATGCGGCTCGGGGACGGTACGCGGACCGCGTTGAAGCTGGTCGCGACCGTCGAGGGGCGGCGTGGCTACGAGACCGCGCTCGTACCGGCCTCGGTGCTCGTCGGGCACACGGACGGCGGGCTCGTCCCGCAGATCCTGGTGCGCGCCGACGACGGGACCGGAACCGCCCAACTGGCCGCGCAATTGCGGATGTTGGCACAGAAGCAGCCGGGGCTGCGGGTGTCCGGCACCGAGGTGCTGGCGTCCGCGCAGGCCGACGCCGACGACACGCAGGCCTGGATGGCGTACCTGGTGCTCGGCGTGGTCGTCGGCTACGCGGCCCTCGCCCTGGTCAACACGCAGGTCCTGGCGACGTCCGAGCGGCGCGGCGAGTTCATGCTGCAGCGGCTCGTCGGGGCCACCCGGCGCCAAGTCCTGCAGATGGTGACGGTCGAGGCGGCGCTCGTGGCGCTGGCCGGCATCGTGCTCGGCCTGCTGGTCGCGGCGGCGACGCTGGTGCCGCTGAGCCTGAGCGTCCTCGGCACCGCGCTGCCCGGCGGGTCCCCGTGGATCCTCGTCACGGTGGTGGCCGGAGCGGCGGGCCTGACCCTGGCGACGACGCTGCTCGCCGCGGGCGCGGTGCTGCGGCGGCCGCCCCGGGGCACCGTCGAGCAGTAGTCGGGTCAGGGATAGAAGCGGGACACGCTCTGCAGGACCGCCGCCGGCTTCGTCTCCCCCTCGATTTCGAGGGTGCCGTCCACGGTGATCTGCACCCCTCCCCCGGCGACGTCCTCGGCCCCGGCGAGCCGGGCGGTGAGGCGGAGGCGCGAGCCCGCCTTCACCGGGGCGGGGAAACGGACCTTGTTCAGACCGTAGTTGACCTTCGTCGTGACGCCCTGGACGTCGAGGAGGTCGGTGAACAGCGGGATGAAGAGGGCGAGGGTCAGGTAGCCGTGGGCGATGGGGGCGCCGAACGGGCCCCGGGCGGCCCTGGCCGGATCGACGTGGATCCACTGGTGGTCGCCCGTGGCGTCGGCGAACGTGTTGATGCGCTCCTGGGTGACCTCGATCCACTCGCTGGTGCCGAGCGCGCCGCCCGCCAGCTCCTTCAGTTCGCCGAGGCCGTTCACAGTGATGCTCATGGGGGTCCTTAATGCCTTAGTGAAGGCCGTAGCGGGTGCGGACACGGGACTTGAGGAGCTTTCCGGAGGCGGTGCGCGGGAGTTCGTCCGCGACCACCAGGGACTTGGGGATCTTGTATCTGGCCAGTCGGCCGTCGAGGGAGGCGAGCACCGCCGCCGGGTCGATCCGGGCACCCTCGCGGGGCACGACGACCGCGCGCGGCACCTCGCCCCAGCGTTCGTCCGGTACGCCGATGACCGCGCACTCGGCGACGTCGGGGTGGGTGAGCAGGACGTCCTCGACCTCGGCGGGGTAGACGTTCTCGCCGCCGGAGATGATCATGTCCTTGATGCGGTCGACGATGTGGACGTAGCCGTCCTCGTCGACCCGGGCCGCGTCCCCGGTGCGGAACCAGCCGTCGGTGAAGGCCGCCGCGGTCGCGTCCGGCAGGCCCCAGTAGCCGGGCATCACATGGGGGCCGCGCACCAGGATCTCCCCGGTCTCGCCGGGCCCGGCCGGGCGGAGGTCGCTGCGCACGACCCGTACGTCGGTGAAGAAGTGCGGCACGCCCGCCGAGCCGGCCTTCGACAGCGCGTGCTCGGCGTCCAGGAACAGGGTGCCGGGCGAGGCCTCCGTCATGCCGTAGCCCTGGAGGAAGGTGAGGCCGCGTTCCTGGTACGTGGCGATGAGCGAGGTCGGCACGGGCGCCCCGCCGCACAGCAGCGTGCGCAGTGACGAGAGGTCGGCTTCCGCCCAGTCGGGGCGGCGGGCCACGAGGTCGTACATCGTGGGCACCCCGAACATGGTGGTGATGCGGTGCCGCGCGATCAGGCCGAGTGTCGCCGCCGGGTCGAAGGCGGCCACGAGGACGCAGGTGCCGCCCTTCAGCAGGACCGGCAGGGTGAGCATGTTGAGGCCTGCCGTGTGGAACAACGGGGCGGATACCAGGGCGCGTTCATCGGCTGCGCAGTCGGTGTCGATGAGGACGTTCAGCGCGTTCCAGGTGAGGTTGGCGTGGGTGAGCATGGCGCCTTTGGGGCGGCCCGTGGTCCCCGAGGTGTACATGATGATGCAGGTGTCGTCGCCGGAGACCGGCTCGTCGACGGGGTCAGCGGACGGCGCCGAGGCGATCAACTCCTCGTATGCGAGGCCGACTTCGATGTACGTACGCGTGTCCGCGCCGCCCGGCAGCGCGGCCACCAGGGCGCGGTGCGCGGGGGCGTGGATCACTGTCGTCGCCCCCGCGTCGTCCAGCTGGTAGGCGATCTCGGGGCCCGCGAGGCGGGTGTTGAGCGGGACGAAGACCGCGCCGAGGACGCCTGCGGCGAACAACACCTCAAGGAAGGAAGGGTGGTTGGGGCCGAGGTAGGCGATGCGGTCGCCGCGGCGGACGCCCCGGGCGCGCAGGGCGTGGGCGAGGCGGGTGGTGCGGGCGTGCAGGCCCGCGTAGGTGAGCGTCGTGCCGTCGTGGATCAGGGCCGTGCGGTGCGGGGTCTTGCGGGCCCGGCGTGCGGGCCACGACCCCAGTCCCTCGTTGCGCATCCGGCACCCCTTCAGGTTCGGTGGGACTCAGGGCTTGGCGAGGCCCAGCAGGCGGGCCGCGTTCTCCTTGAGGATCTTCGGGCGGACCTCGTCCTTGATGTCCAGCTTCGCGAAGTCGGCGAGCCAGCGGTCGGGGGTGAGGACGGGGTAGTCGGAGCCGAAGAGGACCTTGTCCTTCAGCAACGTGTTGGCGTACCGCACCAGTTGGGGCGGGAAGTACTTCGGGGACCAGCCGGACAGGTCGATGTGCACGCCCGGTTTGTGCGTGGCCACGGCGAGGGCCTCGTCCTGCCAGGGGAAGGACGGGTGCGCCAGGATGACCTTGAGGTGCGGGAAGTCGGCGGCCACGTCGTCGACGTGCAGCGGGTTGGAGTACTTCAGGCGGATGCCGCCCCCGCCGGGGACGCCCGCGCCGATGCCGGTCTGGCCGGTGTGGAAGAGGGCGATCGTGCCCGTCTCCTCGATGACCTCGTAAAGCCCGTACGCCATGCGGTCGTTGGGGAAGAAGCCTTGGAGGGACGGGTGGAACTTGAAGCCCCTGACCCCGTGCTCCTCGACCAGGCGGCGGGCCCGGCGCACGGCCGCCTTGCCGCGGAACGGGTCGAGGGAGGCGAACGGGATCAGGACGTCGGGGTTGGCCGCGGCGGCCTCGGCGACCTCCTCGTTCGGGACCGGCGCGGTGCCCGTCGCGGACTCGGCGTCGACCGTGAAGATCACGGCGGCCATCCGGCGCTCGCGGTAGTACGCGGCCGTCTCCTCCAGGGTCGGCTTCCGCTTCCCCTCGACCTTGAAGTACGCGGAGGAGGCGGCGTGCAGGTCCTCGTCGAGGGAGGAGTGGCCCCGGGAGGAGACCTCGGCGTGCGTGTGGACGTCGATGGCGACCAGTTCGTCGGGGTTCATCGGGCCTCCGGGATCCGGGGCGCGGGGATGCCGACGGTCTGCGGCTCGGCGCCGAGCGTCGTGGGCCAGGCGGCCGCGAGGCCGTCCGGGGACCAACCGCCGTCCGCGTAGGCCGACTTGACCTCCTGCGGGTGGGACCAGAGGGTGATCCGGTCGCCACCGATGCCGATGGCCTGGCCGGTGACGCCGCGCGCCGCGTCGGAGGCGAGGAAGGGCACCAGGGCCGCGCAGTCCTCGGGGGTGCCGAAGCCCTCGCCCTTGCGCAGGAAGGCGGGCAGCGGCTCGCCGCCGCGCAGCGCGTCGACGTACGGGGCGAACGCCGGGATCGTCTCGGTCATCGCGGTCGCGGCGACCGGCACGATCGCGTTGACGGTGATCCGGGCGCGGGCCAGCTCCATCGACCAGGTGCGGGCCATGGCGGCGATGCCGGCCTTCGCGGCCGCGTAGTTGGTCTGCCCGAAGTTGCCGCGCTGGCCCGCAGGGGAGCCGACGAGGACGAGGGTGCCGCCCTCGCCCTGCTCGCGCAGGCGGGTGGCGGCGGCACGGGCGCAGGTGAAGGTGCCCTTGAGGTGGGTGGTGACGACGGCGTCGAAGTCGTCGTCGGTCATCTTCCACAGGACCTTGTCGCGCAGGATGCCGGCGTTGGTGACCAGCACGTCGAGGCGGCCGAACTCCCGGACGGCGCGGGCGACCAGGCGGTCGGCGGCCTCGGCCGTGCCGACCGGGACCACCTCGGCGACCGCCGTGCCGCCGGCCGCGGTGACGGACGCGACGGCCGCCTCGGCGACGGCACCGTCGATGTCGTTGATGACGACCGAGGCGCCGTGGGCGGCCAGGGCGTGCGCATAGGCGAGACCGAGGCCGCGACCGCTGCCGGTGACGACGGCCGCCTTGCCGGAGAGGTCGATGGAGCCGGTGGAGCCGGTGGAGCCGGTGGAGCCGGTGGACTCTGGGGGCACGGGCAGGTCCCTTCGGGCCGACACGAATGAGGAGGCGAGAAGGAAGGTATGAGCAATGATTGTTGACGTCAATAGTTGTTGCTGACTGGCATGTACGTCAGACTGACCTCGTACACCCCACGAGAGCCCAGGGAGACCGCATGAACCCCGCCCCGATCGACGCGCACGAGCCTTGGATGCGCGGGCTGCACGCCGACACGGGTTATCTGCTGTACCGACTCGGCCTGCGCTCCGGGCAGTTGTTCAACGCCTCGCTCCAGGAGTCGGGGCTGCGGCTGCGCCACTACGCGATGCTGCGCTTCCTGGCCACGACGCAGGGCACGCTGCAAAGGGAGTTGAGCGCGCGCCTCGGCTACGACCCGAGCGCGATCGTCGGCCTCGTCGACGACCTGGAGGAGGCCGGCTTCGCCGAGCGACGCCCCTCGCCCGATGACCGCCGCAGCCGGATCGTCGCCCTGACCGAGGACGGGCGCGGCTTTCTGCGCGACACGGACGAGGCGGGGCTGCGCGTCACGGCCGAGCTGCTCGGCCCGCTCGACCCGAAGGAGCAGGAGACGCTCCACGCCCTGCTGCTGCGGATCGCGGAGCCGGGGCTCACCTGACGGCACAGCCGGTTCACAGGCTGAGTGACTCGCTCGAAAATGCCTGGAATGGGAGGAACTCCCGGCTCGACCGGATGACGGTTGTGACGGCCGACACCCATGGCCGGCACAGGTTTACGTACGCCTCAGTGGGTGACTACGGTGCGTGGGATGTCTCGCAGCCACTTGAACCCCGTAAACCCGAGAAGACGTTGTTTCGGTAGCCGAGGTTCCATCGGGGAGGGATCGTGAGCGAACCGGTACAGCTGACCGCTCACCGGGCGCCCCTGCCCGCGCAGCGCGACGGCACCGCACCTTCCCGCCCGGCCGCACCCGCCCCGGCCGCCGCGGACAAGCCGGCCAAGGCGCGGGACGCCTTCTTCGACAACGCGAAGTACCTCGCGATCGTGCTGGTCGCGATGGGGCACGCCTGGGAGCCGATGCGCGGTGACAGCCGGGCGGCGTCGGCCCTCTACATCACGGTCTACGCGTTCCACATGCCGGCGTTCATCGTGATCTCCGGCTACTTCTCGCGGTCGTTCGACGCGAGCCCCGGGCGGCTCAAGCGGCTGATCACGGGCGTGGCCGTGCCGTACGTGGTCTTCGAGGTCGCGTACACCCTGTTCAAGCGGACGGCCGGGGACGATCCCGACTACCCGTTCAGTCTGCTCGACCCCTGGTACCTGACCTGGTTCCTGATCGCGCTGTTCGTGTGGCGACTGAGCACCCCGCTGTGGAAGGTGATCCGCTGGCCGCTGCCGGTGTCGCTCGCCGTCGCGGTGCTGGCCTCGGTCTCCCCCGACATCGGCGACGACCTCGACCTCCAGCGGGTCCTGCAGTTCCTCCCCTTCTTCGTGCTCGGCCTGTGCCTGAAGCCGGAGCACTTCCGTCTGGTGCGCCGCAAGGAGGCGCGGCTGCTCGCGCTGCCGGTGTTCGCCGCCGTGCTCGTGTTCGCGTACTGGGCCGCGCCGCGGATGAACGCCGCCTGGTTCTACCGACGCGACAGCGCCCAGGAACTGGCCGCGCCCGGCTGGACCGGCGCCGTCATGACCTTGGCGATGTTCGGCTGCTCGGTGGTCCTGGTCGCCTGCTTCCTGGCCTGGGTGCCGGGCCGCAAGCTCTGGGTCACGGCGCTCGGCGCGGGCACGCTGTACGGCTACCTGCTGCACGGCTTCCTCGCCAAGGGCTCGCGCTTCTGGGACTGGTACGACGCGGCCTGGATCCACACGCCGCTCGGCGAGATCGCGGTGACCTTGATCGCGATGTCGATCATCACGGTCCTGTGCACGCCACCGGTGCAGCGCATGTTCCGCTTCGTGATGGAGCCGAAGATGGAGTGGGCGTTCAAGCGGGACGCGGCGGAGGTGGCGCGGCAGCGCTAGACGCGTCTGCGTCTGCGTCTGCGTCTGCGTCGGGTTGGGCTTCGGCTCTTGGTCTGTGCAGCTCTTGGGCTTCGGCTCTTCGGTTTCAGCCCTTCCGCTTCGGCTGCAGTTCTTCGACTTCGGCTTCGCTCCCGATGGTCCGCCGTCGGGCAGGGGATCAGCGCTCGGTACATGCCTTCGGCGTGCCGGGCGCACCTTTCCGCCCGGCACGGCCGGAACTGTGAGACGAGCCCGCCGCATGGACCGGTGTGCGCCGGGAGGTGCTCGGCGCCTGCCTGACACGGGGCCGGACAGGCACCGTGTTCGCTACCCCGGCCCCACCCCCGGCCCCGGCGACCGGCCCCGGCCTACTTCCGCGCCAGGACGTACGCCTGCGCCGTCCGCTCCCCCTCGTACGGCTCCCGCACCAACTGCGCCTCGTACGTGAGGCCCGCGCCGCGCAGCAGGTCGGTCACCCGCTCCGGGGTCAGCCGCCGGAACAGCATGTCGACGTCGTGGCCGAACGCCTCCGTCAGGCGCAGCGGGTCGTCGCCGACCTGGAACGCGAGCAGCAGCGGGGCGCCCGGGGCCAGCGCCCGGTGGAACTCGGCGAACACGCGCGGCAGCAGCGCCGGCGGCACGTGGATGACCGAGTACCAGGCGACGATCCCGCCCAGCGAGCCGTCCGCCAGGTCGAGCGCGGTCATCGAGCCCTCGGTGAAGGTCAGTTCGGGGTAGGAGGCGCGGGCCACCGCCAGCATGCCCGGCGACATGTCGATCCCGCAGGCGTCCACCCCGAGCCCGTGCAGCAGGTCCGTGACCCAGCCGGGGCCGCAGCCGATGTCGGCCACGGGCCCGGCGCCGAGGTCCGCCGCCCGCTCGGCGAAGGCCCCGAGCATGGCCCGGCCGAGGGACTTGCGCGCGAACTCCTCCCGGAAGTGCGCGGCGTACTGCGGGGCGATGGCGTCGTAGCCCTCGCGGGTGCGGCGCATCTCGTGCGTCTCGGTCCCGGCGCTGTCGGCCGGCGTCGTGGAGGTCGTCGTCGTGGAGGTCGTCGAAGTCATGGCGGGACCCTAAGGGCCGCCACTGACAACGCCCGGGTACCGCCTCAGGCCGACGCCTTCTTGCGGGGCGAGGCCTTCTTGGCCGTACGCGACGACGAGGAGGACGCGGCGGACGTCGCGGTCGACTTCTTCGCCGAGGCGGCCTTCTTCTTCGCGGCGGCGCCGGTGGAATTCGTGGCCGGACCCGCCTTCGTGGACGACGACTTCTTCGCCCCGGACGCGGACGACGCACCGGACGCCGCGGTCGACTTCTTCGCCGGGGCCGCCTTCTTGCGGGAGCGTTCCTTGAGGTGGGTCACCTCGGCCACGTCCCCCGACTTGTCGGCGCCGGCGGACTCGCCACGCGCCTCCTTCGCGGCGCGCACGCTGCCCTCCAGCGCGGCCATCAGGTCGATGACCTTGCCGCCCTTGGCCTTCGGCGCCTGCGACGTCTCCTCCTGCGTCCCGCCGGAGGTCTTCGCCGCGATCATCTCCTCCACGGCGGCCCGGTAGTCGTCGTGCAGCGAGTCCATGTCGACCTCGCCGAGCGTGTCCATCAGGGCGTCCGCCAGGTCGAGTTCGGCGTCGCGCACCGTGACATGCGTGTCGGGGGCGACGTCCTGCGGGGTGCGGATCTCGTCCGGCCACAGCAGCCCGTGCATCGCGATGACGTCGTCGACGACGCGCAGCATCCCGAGCCGCTCCCGGCCGCGCAGCGCGAACTTGGCGATGGCGACCTTCTGGCTGCGCTTCAGCGCCTCGCGCAGGAGCGTGTACGGCTTGGCCGCGGGGACGCCGTTCGCCGCGAGGTAGTACGCCGTGTCCATCTGGAGCGGGTCGATGCGGTCCGCCGGGACGAAGGCGACGATCTCGATGGTCTTGGCCGTGGGGATCGGCAGGGCGGCCAGGTCGTCCTCGGTGATGGGGATGATCGAGCCGTCGGCGTCCTCGTACCCCTTGCCGATCTCGGCGGACGTCACCTCCTTCTCCTCCAGCTCGCACACCTTGCGGTAGCGGATGCGGCCGCCGTCCTCCAGGTGGATCTGGCGGAAGGAGACGGAGTGGTTCTCGGTGGCGTTGACCAGCTTGATGGGGATGCTGACCAGGCCGAAGGAGATGGCACCGTTCCATATGGAGCGCACGAGGGTCCTCCCGTCCAGCACGGTGGGAACAGCTGCACCGTTTTGCACCGTTCAGCCCGTGAATGCTTCGCTTTGATGCGGATTGCCAGACTATTACGGTATGACGCCGATCACAGAAGTGGAGGGGCGGCGGCTCCCCCTCAGCAACCTGGAGAAGGTGCTCTACCCGGCCACCGGCTTCACCAAGGGCGAGCTGCTGCACTACTACGCGACGACCGCGGGCTCCCTGCTCGCGCACCTCTACAACCGCCCGGTCTCCTTCCTGCGCTTCCCGGACGGGCCCGACGGCCAGCGCTTCTTCGCCAAGAACGTGCCGCCGGGGACACCCGCCTGGGTGAAGACGGCGGAGGTGCCGCGCTCGGAGGGCGTCTCACGGCAGATCCTCGTGCAGGACTTCGCGACGCTGATGTGGGCGTCGAACCTGGTCACCGAGTTCCACACCCCGCAGTGGCAGGCGGACGCGCCCGCGCGGGCCGACCGGCTCGTCCTGGACCTCGACCCCGGCGCCCCGGCCGACATCGTGCAGTGCTGCGAGGTGGCGCTGTGGCTGCGGGAACGACTGGCCGCCGACGGCCTCCATACGTACGCGAAGACGTCCGGTTCCAAGGGCATGCACCTCCTGGTCCCCCTGGTGCCGACCCCGTCCGACCAGGTCAGCGCCTATGCGAAGGCGCTCGCGCAGGAGGCCGAGGGGGAGCTGCCGCAGCTGGTCGTGCACCGGATGACGCGCAGCCTGCGCCCCGGCAAGGTGTTCGTCGACCACAGCCAGAACTCCGCCGCGAAGACGACCGCCGCCCCGTACACGCTGCGCGCCCGCCCCGAGCCGACCGTGTCCACGCCGGTGACCTGGGAGGAGGTCGAGGCCTGCGAGCACGCCGGTGACCTGGTCTTCCTGGCGGACGACATCGCGCCGCGGCTGCAGCGGTACGGGGATCTGCTCGGCCCGCTGATCAACCTCAACCGGGCCGGGCGGCTGCCGTCGTGAGGCCGCCGGTGGAGGTGGCCCTGGCCGAGTCGGTGGAGGCACTGCCGCCGGGCGACGGCTGGGCGTTCGAGCCGAAGTTCGACGGGCACCGCATGGTCGTCTTCCGCGATGCCGAGGACGTCGTGCTCCAGGCCCGCTCGGGACGCCTGGTGGCGCGGGCGTTCCCCGACCTCGTCGCGGCGGCCCGGGCGCTGCCCGCGGGGACGGTGCTCGACGGCGAGGTCGTCGTCTGGCAC
>NZ_JAAGMG010001436.1 GCF_010548525.1 Streptomyces sp. SID14478 | reverse complement strand
CGTCCCGGGGCAGCAGCCCCGAGCGGACCCGGTCGGCCACCGGGGTCCGGTGCGCGACCGCTGCGGTCTGCGTGTGGACGCACGGGGCCGGCAGCCGCACGAGCCCGGTGGCCGCGGCGTGCGCGGTGAGCCGCCACTGCTCCCCGGTGGAGTGATAGGCCGTGGCCCGCAGCAGGGAGTGCCGGAAACGGTAGTGGTCCGCCGCCAGTTCACCGGGGCGGACGATGTCCTCGCGCAGCAGTTCCGCGACGGCGTCCGCGAGGCGCTCGGCGGGCAGTCCGCTGACGGACCGCAGTTCCTGCAGGGTGAACGGGTCGCCGATGACCGCCGCGGACTGCGCGGCGAGCCAGCCGTCGTCGGACACGGCCCGGAACTCGTCCAGGAAGCGGGTGGACGCGGTGGGCCCCGGCGCGTCCGGCGCGGTGCCCCCGGTGGAACGGGGGGAGGCCGCGAGGGCCAGCAGCAGCCCCGGGTTGCCGCCCGACCGGTGGAGCAGGCTCCTGCGCAGCGGCAGGGCCGTCCCGTCGGGCAGGAGCGCGTCGAGTTCCTGCCCGGTCAACGGGCCGGGTTCGATCCTGTGCGCTCCGGGCGCGGACGCCAGGAGTCCGAGCAGGCGCCGCGGCGACTGGCGGTCGCGGTGGGCGACCACGACGACCAGCCGCGCGTCGGGCGGCCTGCGCACGAGGCTCTCCAGCAGTTCCAGTGACGCCGGGTCCGCCCAGTGGACGTCGTCCAGCGCAAGCACCAGGCCGTTCGTCCCGGTCAGCGCGCGGATCGCCTGACGCAATGCCGATCCCATCGGTCCCGCCGGGACCGGGGACGCGAAAGGCGCGGTTTCCGGATGGTCCGTCAGATCCAAGGCGGGGAACACACGGCCGAGAATGCGTCGGGAAGCGGCCGGTACGCTCCGGAGAACTGCCTCGGCCTGTGCGGAAAAGATCTCTTCGAAGGCGTCGGAGAAGAGCTGATAGGGCGCAGCGGTCGCGGCGGGAACCGCCGCGGCATGGGCGACGGACCAGCCCTGCTTTCTGGCGTTGTCGAGTAGGTGGTGCAGCGACCGGGTCTTTCCTATCCAGGGCTGCCCCAGAATCTCCACGACGGGGGGCGCCGCACCGGGTCGATCGAAAAGGTGCGCCGCATCCGCTGTGGTCGATGATCGTCCGTGCGACATCGTCCGCGGAATGTCCCCGTCACCTTCCATGGGCGGGGATCTCCTCCTGGGACGGGGGCGCCGACGCCCCCGCCGGCTGCCTGTCGTCCGCCAGCGCGCGGCGCAGGCTCAACGGCCGCATGTCGGTCCAGTGCGTTTCTATGTATTCCAGGCACTGCTCTTTGGGGGCCGGTTCCCCTACGGCTCGCCAGCCGGCCGGAATCGCCTTTCCTTCGGGCCAGATCGAGTACTGCTCTTCTTCGTTGATGACAACGACATGGTGCTCGAACCTGTTGGTAGACACACTCATCTCCCTACATGACCTTTGGGTGGTGGCAACTGCAGGTGTGGGCCGTCGATCTGCCCGTGGAGCCGATCGTCCGGATCCTATTCGCAGCGACTTGAGAAAGGCTCGGGAGTTGCCACAGACGAGATTCCGCGGGTGATTTCGGGAGGCGCGGAAGGCGAGTTGAGAAGTGCGCAGAATTCGTCGAGGTCGTGTTTATGCGCAGGTCAATTCGTGATCGCGGGAAGGGCGGTGAGGGCGTGGGTGAGTTCGGCGGCGATCTCGGGGAGCCGGGCGAGGAGGTAGAAGTGGCCGCCCGGATGGACGGACAGGGTGGCGGGGGCGGTGGTGACGGCGTCCCACGCCGCGGCGTCGGCGGGGGGAACGCGCGGATCGTCGGCTCCGGTCATGGCGATGACCGGACAGCTGAGCCGCGGGCCGGGAGCGGCGCGGTAGGTCTCCACGGCCTCGAAGTCGGCGCGCAATGCGGGCAGGGCCAGCCTGAGGAGGCCGGGATGCTCCGGTTCCAGCCCGTCGACGCCGTTGAGGCGCTCCACTTCGGCGAGTATCGCGGCGTCGCCGAGGTGGTGGAAGGCCGGACCGGGTGGCAGCAACGGGCCGCGGCGGGCGGAGGCGACGAGGAGGTGGACGGGTCGGCCGTCGGCTTCCAGTCTGCGGGCCAGCTCGAACGCGACGACGGCGCCCATGCTGTGGCCGAACAGGGCGAGAGGGGTGGTGTCCTCGGGGTCCAGCAGGCGAAAGAGCGCGTCGGCGAGCGGCGCGATGGAGCGGGCAGCGGGTTCCGCGCGCCGGTCCTGGCGGCCGGGGTACTGCACTGCCAGGACGTTCACCTGCGGTGCCAGGGCATGGGAGAAGGGGAGGTAGGAGCCGGCCGAGCCGCCCGCGTGCGGCACGCAGAGCAGGCGCGGTGCCCGCGGCGAGGCGGGACGGAACTGCCGGATCCACAGGGCGCGTTCGGCCGCGGTGGGGGCGGTCATCGGCTCAGCGCGGATTCGGTGAGGGCGCGGCGGTAGAAGAGCTGCGCATCGCTCTCGTCCAACAGGCCGCCGGCGCCGTGCAGTTGGAGGGTCTCCGTCGCGGTGTCCACGGCCAGCTCGCGGGCCAGACGCAGTGCGTGCGCGGGGGCGTCCGCACGGTGGACGAGGCTGCGGACGGCCTCCAGGCGGGCGGACAGCGCCGCCAGCCGGAAGGCGGGGGACTGGTGCGCGCCGAGCGGCCGGCCGAAGACGGTCCTGCCGCGGGCGTGCGCGAGGGCGAGGTCGAGGGCGCCACGGCTCAGGCCGGCCAGGTAGGCGGCCTGACGGGAGCGGATCCGGTCGGTCAGCGCGTGCGGATCGGCGAGCCGGCCCGACAGCACGGGGGGCACACCGGCCGCCACGTCCACGCCGAAGAGCCCGCCGCGCCCGAGGTCGGTGTGCTCGAAGAGCCGGACCCCGGGACGGTCGAGTTCGACGAGCGTGAACTCGGCCCCGTCGACGGTGATCAGCAGGTCGGCC
>NZ_JAAGMG010001393.1 GCF_010548525.1 Streptomyces sp. SID14478 | reverse complement strand
GACGGGCCGCCCAAGCGCGACCGGCAGGACGTCCCCGCCCAGCGCAGGCGGCGCGAGCCGCAGGGACAGGCCCCCGGCCCCGGCCGGCGCCGCTCCAAGTCCAAGAAGAAGAAGTCCACGGTGAAGAAGGTCCTGCTGTGGACGGCCGGCGGCACGGCCTTCACGGTCCTCGCGGTGTCGGTCGGCGGCTATCTGTACTACCGCCACCTCGACGGGAACATCACCACGCAGGACGTCGTCGGTGCCAAGAACGGCTTCAGCAAGGACGAGGCCTTCAACATCCTGGTCATCGGCACCGACAAGCGCACCGGCAAGGGCAACGAGGGCTACGGCGACAAGGGCAGCGTCGGTCACGCCGACACGAACATCCTGCTGCACGTCTCCAAGGACCGTACGAACGCGACCGCGTTGAGCATTCCGCGTGACCTGATCACCGACATCCCCGACTGCCAGGTCAAGGACGAGAACGGGCAGCTCAAGACGATCCCGGGCACGCAGGACGTCCGCTTCAACACGAGCCTCGGGCAGGACGGCCGCGACGCCGGCTGCACGATGAACACCGTCAAGGCCATCACCGGCGTCATGCCCGACCACTTCATGATGGCCGACTTCAACGCGGTGAAGACGCTGTCGTCGGCCGTGGGCGGCGTCGAGGTCTGCGTCGCCAAGGACGTGGACGACCCCGACTCGCACCTCAAGCTCTCCGCGGGCAAGCACACCCTGAAGGGCGAGGAGGCCCTCGCCTTCCTGCGCACCCGGCACGCCTTCGGCAACCAGGGCGACCTGGACCGCATCAAGGCGCAGCAGGGCTTCCTCAGTTCGCTGGCCCGCAAGATGAGCTCCGGCGACACCCTCACCAGCCCCAGGAAGCTGACGAGCCTCGCCGAGGCGGCGACCAAGGCGCTCACGGTCGACAAGGGCATAGGGAGTCTCGGCAAACTCAAGGACGTGGCCCTGGAGTTGAAGAGGGTTCCGCCGAAGAACCTGACGTTCGTGACGGTGCCGGTGCTCGACAACCCGGCGGACGGCGTGGTGCACAAGACGGTCATCGTGAACGACTCGACGGCGCCTGCCGTCTTCGACGCCATAAAGAACGACGTGTCGCTGACGGAGACGAAGGCCAAGGAGAAGAAGGCCAAGGCCGCCGAGGACGCCAAGCTCAAGGGCACGAAGTCCGCCCCCGGCGACGTCCGCGTGGACATCTACAACGGCAGCGACAAGCCCGGCGCCGCGCAGGCGACCCTCACCACGCTGCAGACCGAGGAGGGCGTCCTCAAGTCCAGCCAGATGGGCAACAAGGAGCCCTCGCAGGCGAAGACGACCCTGGAGTACTCGCCCGACCAGGCCGACCAGGCGCGGCGGCTCGCCGACATCATGGGGCTGCCCGGCTCTGCCATGAAGGAAGGCAAGAGCGAGAAGAACGACCAGGGGCTGCCGGCGATGATCCTGGTCATCGGCAAGGACTACAAGGGCGCGGGGGTGCCCTTGGTCGGAGGGGGAACAGCGAAGGTGGACGTCGACAAACAGACGGCCGACAAGACTGTGTGTTCCAAGTGACCAACCTCGGCCGCCTTTTGACTGTCTAACCGAGCGACAGCAAGGCGGCCGAGCCATGGCCACAGGGCGGGGAGGGTGGGGCAGGACATGGGGCGAAGCAGTGTGCGCGGGGAGCGCTCACAGCAGGACGGCCGCGGTGAACAGAGGGCTCGCGTCGGGGAGTTGGGTCCGGACGCGCGCCTGCACGAGGGCTCTGCCGCAGGTGAGGACGGCGAGCCCGCCGACCGCAGGCCACTCGGTCACCGTCGCGCGGGCGCCCGGCCGAGGCGGCGCAGGAACCGAATACTGGGCTGGACCGCGGGCGTCGTCGCGGTCCTGGTGCTCGGCTCGGCGGGGGCCGGCTACCTCTACTACGAGCACCTGAACAGCAACATCAAGACGGACAAGCTCAACCTGGGCGAGCACAAGGTCGCCAAGCCGACGCCCAACGCGGCCGGCCAGACCCCGCTGAACATCCTGCTGATCGGCTCGGACAGCCGTAACTCCAAGGAGAACCTGAAGCTCGGCGGGAGCAAGGCCAGCGTGGGCGCGCCCCCGCTGGCCGACGTGCAGATGCTGCTCCACGTCTCGGCGGACCGCAGCAACATGTCGGTGGTCAGCATGCCGCGCGACACCCTGCTCCCCCTGCCCAAGTGCACCGACCCGAAGACGGGCAAGGTCTACGAGGCGACGGTCGGCAGGCGGATGGTCAACGAATCGCTCGGCCGCGGCGGGCCGGGCTGCACGGTCGCCATGTGGGAGGAGTTCACCGGCATCCACATCGACCACTTCATGATGATCGACTTCTCCGGTGTGGTGTCGATGGCGGACGCGATCGGCGGCGTACCCGTCTGCGTCGACAAGAACATCAAGTCCCGCAGCAGCAACGGCGAGGGCTCCGGCCTGAAGCTGAAGAAGGGCACGACGTACGTCAAGGGCGAGCAGGCCCTGCAGTGGCTGCGGACCCGGCACGGCTTCGTGGGCGGCACCGACATCGCGCGCGCGAGGGCGCAGCACATGTACATGAGCGCGATGGTGCGCGAGATGCGGAAGAACGCGACGATCTCCAACCCCGGCAAGCTGCGCGAGCTGGCCGAGCAGGCGACGAGGTCGCTGCACCCCGACGAGGGCCTGGACACCGTCAAGAAGCTGTACGACCTGAGCAACGAGCTGAAGAAGCCCGAGCCGAAGCGCATCACGATGACGACGATGCCCTTCTACTACGTGGGCGCGCGCGTCGCACCGAAGGAGGGCGCGGCCAAGATGCTGTTCGACCTCATCCGGGACGACGAGCCGCTGGACGGCAAGGGCAAGAAGAAGGTCGACGAGGCCGCCAAGGTCTCCGACGACCCGGCGGCGGCCGACGACAAGATCGCGGTGCAGGTGCAGAACGGCACGCGCACGGCGACCACGCCCGCGGCGCCCGGCCGGGCCTCCACGGTGAGTCAGCTGCTGGTCGGCAAGGGCTTCACCCAGGCCAGGGCGGACCAGTCGCACACGCCGATCGAGGAGACGACGGTGATCCGCTATCCGTCGGCCGATCTGGAGGGCGACGCCCAGCGGGTCGCCAAGTCCCTCGGGATTCCGTTCGGTTCGGTGAAGAAGTCGACCGAGGTGTCCGGGGTGACGTTGGTCGTCGGCGCCGACTGGACGACGGGCACCGCCTACAAGAAGCCCGCCGCCGACGCCAAGGACGCGCTGGACAAGGACGAGACGCAGAACGGCGCGGCCGGCGGGTGCATGCCGGTGGATCCGAACTACACCTGGTAGTACGGGAGTTCCGCACCTCGCCCGGCAGTCGCCCGGCAGTCGCCCGGCAGTACGGGATTCGGGGCGCGGGAGGCGAACTCCCGCGCCCTGTGCGTCAGTTGGCGGCGGCTTCCGGGTTGCGCACCGCCGGGCGCCGCGAGGCGATGACCCGCTTCGCGAGCGACTTCGGGCTCGTCAGGAAGCCCCAGCCCCACGTCATGTGCATCGTGGCGAGGGCGACGGGGATCTGGGCGCGCGCCTTGAGCGGCAGCCCCTTGCCCGCGGGTACGGAACCGGCCGCTATCGCCGCGAGGTAGCCGGCGGGGATCACGAAGCCCCACGGGGTGAGGGCCGCGCCGACCACGATGCCCGCGGCGATGGCCACGACGGCGGTCGGCGGCGCGAGGTAGCGCAGGTTGATGGAGCCGGCGTGGTAGCGGGCGACGACATGACGCCAGCGGCCGTAGTCCTTGTACTGCTTGGCCAGGGCCTTCACCGAGGGGCGCGGGCGGTAGGAGACCTTCAGGTCCGGCGAGAACCAGATGCGGCCGCCGGCCTCCCTGATGCGGAAGTTCAGCTCCCAGTCCTGGGCGCGGATGAACTCCTCGTTGTAGCCGCCCTGTTGCTCCAGGGCCTGGCGGCGGAAGACGCCGAGGTAGACGGTGAGCGCTTCCTGCGCCTCGCCGCCGGTGTGGAACACCGCGTTGCCGACACCGATCTTCGAGGTCATCGCGGCGGCGACGGCCTGCTCCCAGGCGTTGGTGCCCTCGGCGTGCATGATGCCGCCGACGTTCATCGCGCCGGTCTCGTCGAGGAGGCGGACGGCGGTGGCGATGTAGCCCGGGGACAGCGCGGCGTGGCCGTCGACGCGGACCACGACCGGGTGGCGGGAGGCCTTGATCGCGGCGTTCAGCGCGGCGGGCGTGCGGCCCGACGGGTTCGGCACCGTGTGCACCTGGGGGTGCTCCGCCACGAGCTGTGCGGCGATCTCGTCCGTACGGTCGGCGGACGGGCCGAGCGCGAGCACGACCTCCATCTCGCCGCCGTACTCCTGCGCCAGGATCGCCTCGACGGCCTCGCGCAGGTGCCGCTCCTCGTTGAGGATGGGCATGATCACGGATACGGCCGGAAGCTGCATGTCGGTGTTGGCGGTTGCGTTCATCAGGCGTCACGTTACCGCTAATGGGGGACAGGGGCGCACGGCAGCCGGGTCGCTACCGCGGGATGGAGATCGTATGGGCCTACGGTGCCAAGGCCTGTCGCCCCCTTCCCCCCGAGGACGCCCCGCGGCAGCGGGGGCGGGGACGACGAGCCCTGTCCCCGCCCGCTTTCACGGAGGTGTCCCCCCGTGCCCACGCCGCCCCGCTCACCGGCCCGACCGCAGCGTCCCGCGCGGCCCGGGCAGCCTCGTCCGTCCGCCCCGCTTCGCCGGAGGAAGCCCAGGTGGGCCATGCGGGTGGCGACCACGTTCTCCGTGACGGTGCTCGCCGCCGCGGGGATCGGCCACGCGCTCGTCACCGGCCTCGACAGCGGCATCGACCGGATCGACCCCTTCAAGGACATGAAGAACCGCCCGGCGGCCGGGCACGGCATGAACGTCCTGCTCGTCGGCACCGACGGCCGCGACAAGATCAGCGACGCGGAGCGGCGGAAGTACCGGCTGGGCGGGGCGCCCTGCCACTGCACGGACACGATCATGATCGTGCACATCTCGGACGACCACGAGCGCGCCTCCGTCGTCTCCCTCCCCCGCGACAGCTACGCGATGATGCCGCCGCACACCGACCAGAACAGCGGCGACCGGCACCATGCGCACCCCGTCAAGATCAACGCGGCGTACGCGGAGGGCGGCCCCCAGCTGACCGTGCGCACCGTCGAGAACATGACGCACGTGAAGATCGACCACTACCTGGAGGTCGACTTCACCAGCTTCATGAAGACCGTCGACGTGCTGGGCGGGGTCGAGGTGTGCACGGCCCGGCCGCTCAAGGACTCGTACACCGGGCTCGACCTGAGCGTCGGCACGCATCAGCTGGACGGCGGCGAGGCCCTGCAGTACGTACGGGCCCGGCACACGGACGGCGCCGGTGACCTGGGGCGGATGCAGCGCCAGCAGCGGTTCCTGGCGTCACTGATCGCGAAGACGACGTCGTCGGGCGTGCTGCTCAATCCGGTCAGGTTCCGCAACGTCGCGCGGACGCTGCTCAGCTCGGTCCGCGCCGACAAGGGGTTCGGGACGGACGAGATGGTCGAGCTGGCACGCGCCATGCGCGGTTTCACGCCGTCGTCGTCGGAGTTCACGACCGTGCCGATCGGGAACATCAGCTATCCGGTCAAGGGCATCGGCTCCACCGTGAAGTGGGACCCGAAGAAGTCCGAGAAGCTGTTCCGGGCGCTGCGCGAGGACCAGCCGCTGGCGTCGCACCGGGCCAGGAAGAAGGCGGTCGTCGTCGGCGTCTCGCCGCAGCAGATCCGGGTCCAGGTGGAGAACGCGACGATGACCCCCGGCGTGGGCCGCAAGGCCGACACGGCGCTGAAGCGGACCGGGTTCCGTACGACGGGGGCGCCGGTCAACGCGGCGGACAGGCACGCGCAGCACACCGTCGTCCTGTACGACCCGCGCTGGGACCGCTCCGCGAAGTCGCTGGCCACCGCCCTGCCCGGGTCGCAGCTCAAGGCCGTGAAGGGGCAGGGAGCCGTGCTGAAGGTGCTCGCCGGAGCGGACTACAAGGGCGTGCGGGCGGTGCGGGCCGAGGACGCCTACCAGGGTGAGTTCGGGGCCGTGACCGGGGACCAGGTCGTCTGCCCCTGAGGTCACGGGGCGCCGCCGCGGCCCCTCCCGCAGCGGGGTCCGTCAGTCCTCGGTGGGGCTGGACTTCGCTCGCAGCTCCATGATCGCGCGGCGCCGCGCCAGGCGGTGCTGGCGCCTGATCTGGGCCTCCTGGTAGCGGCGGCGGTCGCGGTCGGTCTCCGGGAGGACCGGCGGGACGAGGCGGGGCTTGCCGTCCGCGTCGACCGCCGCGAAGACGAGGTAGGCCGAGCCGACCTGCTGTGCGGGCGTCGACTCGTTCCAGCGCTCCGCGAGGACCCGGACGCCGACCTCCATCGAGGTCCGGCCGGTCCAGTTGACCTGGGCCTTCACGTGGACGAGGTCGCCCACGCGGACCGGCTCCAGGAACGCCATCTCGTCCATCGAGGCCGTCACGGCGGGGCCGCCCGAGTGCCGGCCGGCCACGGCGCCCGCCGCGTCGTCCACCAATTTCATGATCACGCCACCGTGCACCGTACCCAGGAGGTTGGTGTCGTTGTGCGTCATGATGTGCGACAACGTCGTGCGGGAAGCGGAAGTCGGCTTGCCTGGAATATCCGATTCCGCGCCGTGGCCCTGGTCTGTCATGCCACCAACCTTATGCGCGTCCCGATTGTGTTAGCTCTGCAACAGCACGGGTCCTATTTCCTACGGAACCTTGTAAGGACCACAGCAGGGCACTGCACACTGGCCACATGAACGATTGGCCCGAGGGGCGGAGCGACAGGCAGGGCGGCGGCGGCCGCGGCGGCTACGGCCGTGGCAGCGCGAGCGCACGCCCTGAAGGCGCACGCGTCATGCCGCACGTGCAGCGCCCCGTCCCGCAGCAGCCCGGCTACGACGACGGGTACGACGAGCCGTACCGCGACCAGCGCGGCCAGGACTCGTACGACAACGGGTACGACAGCGGCTACAACACGGGCCAGGTCTACGGCCAGCCCAGCCGTGCCGCCCAGCCGCCCGGCGGCGGGGGCGGGGAGGGCTACGGTCCGCCCTCCGGGCGCCCCGCGCGGCCCGCGCCGAACTGGCGCAAGCGCATCAAGTGGACCGCGATCACCCTCGTCACGGTGTTCGCGGTGACGAGCATCGCCACGTACTTCTGGGCGGACTCCAAGCTGCACCGGGACGTCGACCTGTCGAAGGTCATCAACCGGCCCGACACCGGTGACGGCACGAACTACCTGATCGTCGGCACCGACAGCCGCCAGGGCATGACCGACGCGCAGAAGAAGAAGCTGCACACGGGCTCCGCCGAGGGCAAGCGCACGGACACGATGATGATCCTGCACGTCGGCGACAACGGGGACACCCTCGTCTCGCTGCCGCGCGACTCGAACGTGACGATCCCCTCGTACAAGGGCGCCGAGTCCGGCAAGACCTACCCCGCCACCGGCCGCCAGACGAAGCTGAACGCCGCGTACGCGGAGGACGGCGCGACGCTGCTCGTGCGCACCGTCGAGGCCAACACCGGACTGCACATCGACCACTACGCGGAGATCGGCTTCGGCGGCTTCGCGAGCATCGTGGACGCGGTCGGCGGCGTCGAGATGAACCTGAAGGAAGGGTTCAAGGACAAGGACTCCGGCGCCGACTTCAAGGCGGGCAAGCAGACCCTGGACGGGCAGCAGGCCCTCGCCTTCGTGCGGACCCGCCACGCCTTCCGCTCGCAGGACCTGCAGCGCACCAAGAACCAGCAGGCGTTCCTCGCCGCGCTGGCCCACAAGGTGGCGTCCCCGACGACGGTGATCAACCCGTTCAAGCTCTACCCGACGATGGGCGCGGGCCTGGACTCGCTCGTCGTCGACAAGGACATGAGCCTGTGGGACCTCGGGTCGATGTTCATGGCGATGAAGAGCGTCAACGGCGGTGACGGCAAGTCCATGAACATGCCGACGAGCGGCTCCGTCGGCGGCAACCTGCTGTGGGACAAGACCAAGGTGAAGCAGCTCGTCGACCAGTTCAACAACGACGAGAAGGTGACGGTGACGGGCAACTGACCCGTCGGCGGGCCGCACCGCGACCCCCGCCCTCGTCCTCGGTCGACGTGCCCGCGGCGGCAAGGGACAGCGGAGAAATCGGCGTGCGGGCGACGCGGCCGCCTGGCACGCTGCGGCGGTGGACAACGAAGAGACCTCGCGCCTCGCGCACACCGGCCACCCGGTCAAGGCCCCGCTCGGCGACGAGTCCGTGGCCCGCCTGCTCGCCCGCGCCCTGCCGCGCGGCGACGAGCGCGTGCTCGACCTGGGCTGCGGCACGGCCGA
>NZ_JAAGMG010001355.1 GCF_010548525.1 Streptomyces sp. SID14478 | reverse complement strand
GCGCAGGCACCCGCCTTCCTGCACGGCGTCGCCTCGGGCGACCCGCTGCCCGACGGGGTCCTGCTGTGGACCCGCGTGACGCCCACGGCCGACGCCGTGCCCGGCTCCGGCACGGGTCCCGACGTGTCCGTGGCCTGGGAGATCGCCGAGGACAGCGCGTTCCGCACCGTCGTCGGCAGGGGCACCACGACCGCGAGCGCCGCCTCCGACCACACGGTCAAGGCGGATGTAAGGGGCCTGCGCCAGGCGAGCGCCTATTACTTCCGCTTCTCCGTAGGCGATACGTACTCCCCTACAGGACGCACCCGCACCGCACCCGCCGCGGACGCGACCGCGAATCTGCGCTTCGGCGTCGTCTCCTGCGCCAACTGGGAGGCCGGCTACTTCTCCGCGTACCGGCACCTGGCCGCCCGCGCCGACCTGGACGCCGTCCTGCATCTCGGCGACTACCTCTACGAGTACAAGACGGGCGAGTACCCGCAGGCGCAGTACACCGTCCGGCAGCACCAGCCCGCGCACGAGATCGTCTCGCTGGCCGACTACCGGATCCGGCACGGCCTGCACAAGACCGACGAGGACGTGCGGGCGGTGCACGCCGCGCACCCCCTGGTCGCGATCTGGGACGACCACGAGTTCGCCAACGACGCCTGGTCGGGCGGCGCCGAGAACCACACGCCGGGCACGGAGGGCGACTGGGCCGCGCGCCAACAGGCCGCCAAGCAGGCCTACTTCGAGTGGATGCCGGTCCGCCCGTCCACGGCAGGCACGGTCTACCGCCGCCTGCGGTTCGGCAGGCTGGCCGATCTGCACCTGCTCGACCTGCGCAGCTTCCGCTCCCAGCAGTCGAGCATCGGCAACGGCGACGTGGACGACCCGGACCGGACGATCACGGGCCGCGCCCAGCTGGACTGGCTGAAGGCGGGTCTCGCCGCCTCCGACGCCCGCTGGAAGCTGGTCGGCACCTCGGTGATGATCTCGCCGGTCGCGTTCGGCTCACTGCCCGCCCGTCTCCTGGGCCCGCTGGCGGAATTGCTCGGCCTGCCCAGCGAGGGCCTGGCCGTCAACGTCGACCAGTGGGACGGCTACACCCACGACCGCAAGGAGCTCATCTCCCACCTGCGCGACAAGGGCATCCGCGACACCGTCTTCCTGACCGGCGACATCCACATGGCCTGGGCGAACGACGTACCCGTGACGGCGGCGACGTATCCGCTCTCGCCGTCCGCGGCGACCGAGTTCGTGGTCACGTCGATGACCTCCGACAACCTCGACGACATCCTGCACGTGGCCCCGGACACGCTCTCCACGGTCGCCGAGGGCGCCGTCAAGGCGGCCAACCGGCACGTGAAGTGGCTCGACATGGACTCCCACGGGTACGGCGTGCTGGACGTCACCGCCGAGCACGCGCAGATGGACTACTACGTGCTCTCCGACCGCGCCGACAAGAACGCCACGACGTCCTGGGAGCGCTCGTACCGCACCCGGACGGGCACCCAGAAGGTCGAGCGGGCGTCCGCGCCGGTCGTCTAGCCACCGGGTCCTAGAGGGAGTCCAGGAAGCCGAGCGCCACCCGCCAGGTGGCCTCGGCGGCCTCCTCGTCGTAGTCCGGCAGCTCGGGGTCGGTGTAGAGGTGGCCGGCCCCGGCGTACCGGTAGACCTCGACGTCGGCGCCGGCGCGCCCCATCTGGAGGTACCAGGCGGTCAGCCAGTCGTCCGTCTCGAACGGGTCGGGCTCGGCGACGTGCAGCTGCACCGGCAGCTCGTCCACGCTCACGCCCTCCGCGATGTCGGAGGTGCCGTGCAGGAGCAGCAGCCCCTTCGCCTTCTCGTCGCCGAGGGCGAGGGTCTGGGCGATCGAGGCGCCGAGCGAGAAGCCCGCGTACACCAGGCCCCGGTCGGAGTAGGGCGCGGCGGCGAGGACGGCCCGCTTGAGCAGTTCGTCCTTGCCGATCTCGTCCTTGTGGGCCATGCCCTCCTCGACGGTGTCGAAGGTGCTGCCCTCGAAGAGATCAGGGGTCCACACCTCGTGCCCGGCGGCGCGCAGCCGGTCGGCCGCGGCCCGGACGGCGGGCCGCGGGCCGTACGTCGAGTGGAAAAGCATGATGTTCATGTGACCCATGGTGCCAGGAGCACCGCAGGTTAGAGGCGGCCGATCCCGGTTACCGTCGAGGCATGGAGAACGTACTGCGCCCACTGATCGTCGTCGGTGGCTCGGTCGTGCTCACACTCCTCATCGGGTGGGCCGTCGACCGACTGCTGCAGCGCGCCGACCGACGTCATCACGAGACCCCGCTGTGGGGGCTGCTGCGCCGCTGCCGGCTCCCCCTCCAATTCGTCCTCTGCGCGGCCCTGTTGCGCGGCTCCTACGACCAGGCGCACCTCGCCAAGGACCACTCCGCCGCGATCGGGCAGGTACTGAGCCTGGTGCTGATCGGGGCGACCTCCTGGCTGGTCGTACGGATCGCCACGGCGATCGTCGAGTCGTCCTACGCCCGCTACGCCACCGCCCACCGCGACCCGGCCCGGGTCCGCCGGGTGCGCACCCAGGTCACCCTCATCCAGCGGGTCGTCATCGCCGTCGTCGGCGTGGTGGCGGTGTCCGCGATGCTGCTGACCTTCCCCGCCTTCCGGACCGCCGGGGCCTCGCTGCTCGCCTCGGCCGGCATCCTCGGCATCGTCGCCGGTGTCGCCGCGCAGTCCACGCTCGGCAACCTCTTCGCGGGGCTGCAGATCGCGTTCGGCGACATGGTCCGCATCGGCGACACCGTCGTGGTGGACGGCGAGTGGGGCACCGTGGAGGAGATCACGCTCACGTTCCTCGCCGTGCGCACCTGGGACGAGCGCCGGATCACCATGCCGGTGTCCTACTTCACGTCGAAGCCGTTCGAGAACTGGTCCCGCGGCGGCGCCCAGATGTCCGGCACCGTCTTCTTCCACCTCGACCACAGCGCCCCGGTGCCGCTGATGCGCGAGAAGCTGCACGACATCCTGCTCGAGTGCGCCGCCTGGGACGGCCGCGACTGGAGCCTGGCCGTCACCGACACCACGCCCAACACGATGCAGGTCCGCGCCGTGGTCACCGCCAAGGACGCGGACGACATCTGGACGGTGCGGGTCACGGTCCGCGAGCTGCTGATCGGCTGGCTCACCGAGGAGCACCCCTACGCGCTGCCGCGGATCAACACGGCGACGGCGCTGCTCGCCCCGGACGAGGTCGTGGAGGCCCTGCCCGACCACGTCCTGTCCACCAACGGCCGCGCACCCCGCACCGGCCGCGGCTAGGGCCTGTCCGGCGGATCTTGTCGCGGACGCGGGGTCTGGCACGCCGACCTGCGGCGTTGTCGTCGGTTGCCAACGCTCCGCGTTGACGCCCTCCTCCGCCTTGCATCTCGACGCACCAGATCCCCCTCACCAGCACAGACCGGCACGGGCCACCTCGGCCGCGACCTGATCCGCCGGACAGGCCCTAGCCGCTCAGCGCCCGAGCTGCTCCCCGCCGTTGACCTGCACGATCTGGCCGGTGAGGTGCTGGGCGCCGGGCGAGGCCAGCCACGTCAGCGTGGCCGCGACGTCGGCGGGGGTGCCGGCGCGCCCGGTCAGGGTGGCGCCGACCCGTCGGCCGTACTCCTCGTCGGACATCTCGTAGCCGAAGAACTCGGTGTCCTCGACGTAGCCGGGCGCGACCGCGTTCACGGTGACGCCGCGCGGGCCGAGCGCCTTGGCGAGGTCGTACGTGTACGGGTGCACGGCGGCCTTCGCGGCGCCGTACGCGCCCGAACCCGAGCCGCGCAGCGCCGCGATGGAGGAGAGGAAGAGGATCCGGCCGCCGGGCGAGGCGACGTGGTCGCGCAGGGCCTCGGTGAGCAGGACCGAAGTGAGCGTATTGATGCGGAAGTTGGTGCTCCAGTTGTGGGCGACGGCGTCGAGCGGATCGTCGCCGACGCCCTCCCGCGGCTCTCGCCCGCCGTGTCCGCCCGCGCTGTGCACGAGCACGTCGACGGTCCCGTCGAACGCGTCGAGGGCGAAGTCGGCGGCGGCGCGGGCGCCCCGGACCGTGGCGAGATCGGCGGCGAAGGTCAGCGCGCCCGGCACCGCGGCCTTCTCCAGGACCTCGGCCCGCCGCCCGAGCAGCAGCACCCGCTCCCCCTCCGCGGCGAACGCCTGAGCCGTCGCGAGCCCGATTCCCGTACCACCACCGGTGATTATCACGTTGCGTGCCATGGCCGGGAGCATAGATCGTCGCCGTGGCCACGAACCAGATCACGAGCCGCCACCGGGACCGCGGACCGCCCTGCCGGCCGGGCGCTACCGCAGGCTCCGCACGTCCAGCTGTCGCAGCACCCGGTCGACGACCTCGGGGTCGGCGCCGATCTCGCTCCGCGCGGCCAGCACCTCGTGCCGCGCCGCCGACATCATCTCGTTCTGGATCCGCCGCAGCCGCTTGATCCGCGCGAACCGCTTGGTCTGCGACTCGCGCCGCTCCTCCGCCCCCATCTCGGGGTTGATCCGCAGCCCGATGTCGTACGCCCGCCGCAGCAGCTGCTCCTGCACCTCCTCGGGCAGCTCCTCGACGTCCTCGATCTCCTTGAGCCGCCGCTTCGCGGCCTTCGCGGCCCGCAGGGCGAGCTCCCGCTCGAACTCCTGCTCCGCCTCCGTGTCGGCCTGCACCTTCAGCTTCTTCACCAGCCACGGCAGGCTGAGCCCCTGGAGCACGAGGGTCGCCATGATGACCCCGAAGGCGATGAAGACGAGCTCGTCGCGGTCCGGGAAGGGTGACTTGTCGTCCATGGTGAGCGGGATGGCGAGGGCCAGCGCGACGGACGCCACCCCGCGCATCCCCGACCACCACATGACGACGGTCTCCCGCCAGGTCACCGGGATCTCCTCGTCGAGGTCGCGCCGCGCGTGCAGCCGCTGCGTCACCCAGGTCATCGGCAGCAGCCACAGCAGGCGTACGACGATGACGACCCCCACGATCGCCGCCGACCAGCCGAGCATCTCGCCCCAGCGCCCCTGCGCCGTCCGCACGACGTTGTGCACCTCCAGGCCGATGAGCCCGAAGGCGACGCCGGTGACGAGGGTGTCGACGACGTCCCAGAAGGCACGGCCGGTCAGCCGCGTGAGCACGTCGTCGGCGTCGAAGGCGCGCTCGGCGACGAACATGGCCGTGGTCAGGACGGCGAGCACGCCCGAGCCGTGCAGTTCCTCGGCCAGCACGTAGGAGGCGTACGGGACCAGGAGCGTGAGGCCGATCTGGAGGGTGGCGTCGCCGAGGTAGGCCATGAGCCGGTTGGCCGCCCAGCCGAGCCCGACCCCGACGGCGACGGCCACGACCCCGGACAGGACCAGTTCGAGCGCGGCCTTCGGCAGGGAGAAGCTGCCGCTGACGGCGGCGGCGATGGCGACGTGGTAGAGGACGATCGCGGTCACGTCGTTGAACAGGCCCTCGCCCTCCAGGATCGACACCAGGCGCCGGGGCAGCCCCAGTTGACCGGCGACGGCGGTCGCGGCGACCGGATCGGGCGGCGCCACGAGCGCCCCGAGCGCGACGGCGGCGGCGAGCGGCAGCCCCGGCACGATCGCGTTCGCGACGAAGGCGACGGCGGCCGTGGTGACGAAGACGAGCGCGACGGCGAGCAGGAAGATGGGCCGCCTGTTCGCCGCGAACTGCCGCCACGACGTGCGGTGCACGGCCGCGTAGAGCAGCGGGGGCAGGACCAGCGGCAGGATCAGGTCCGGCTGGATGTCGACGTTCGGGACGGCCCGGATCAGGGCCAGGACGATGCCGAGCAGCGTCATCAGGACGGGCGCGGGCAGCTTGAGCCGGTCGCCGAGCGGCACGCTCAGGACGGCCCCGAGCAGCAGCACGAACAGCAGGGCCAATTGATCCACGGGGGCTCCGACCAGGCTCGACGATCAGGGAGGTACAGCCCCCAAGAGTGCCACGCGTATCGGGGCAAACCCCTCCCTGCGCCGCCCGCCCCTCCGATGTCCGCGGCTTCTACGGCGTCGGGCGTCGCGCGCGGAGTCTTCGCGTCGCCGCGCGCCCGGAACGCGTTCCTGGTGGACGCCGACCGCGCGACCCGCCGGGTCCGGCCCCTCCCCTTCACCGGCGACGGACCCCCAACCGGCCACGGCACGCCGCAACGGCCGCGCGGAGCACCGGCATTGATCACGCGCGAGGAGCGCGCCACCGCCCGCCCCAGGGACGTCCCGCCACTAAGCGATCGCCCCGTACGCAGAGAGCCGGCCGGATGGGGAGCGCCTCAGACGAGCGCCTTGCGCATCGCCCGATGCGGAATCCCGGCATCGGGGAACTCGGGCCCGTACGCGGCGTACCCGAGGCGCTCGTAGAACCCCAGCGCGTGGGTCTGGGCGTGCAGATCGACCGCCGTGAGCCCGCGCTCCCGGGCGGCGTCCTCGATGGCCAGCACCAGCGCGGCGCCGACCCCGAGCCGGCGCGCGGGCTTCGCCACGGCGAGTCGCCC
>NZ_JAAGMG010001319.1 GCF_010548525.1 Streptomyces sp. SID14478 | reverse complement strand
GGTCCCGCGCCGGCCCGCCGCACGCAGCCGCTCGCGCCGCTGCCCGCCCCCGCGGACAAGGCCTTCGCCTCGTTCGACAAGGGCTCCGGCAACCAGTCCGTCGCCTCGACGATGGCGCTCGTACGGCTCCTCAAGGACCTCGTCCGGGACAAGACGTCCGGCAAGCGCTGGGTGCCGATCATCCCCGACGAGGCGCGCACCTTCGGCATGGAGTCGCTGTTCCCGTCGCTGGGCCTGTACTCGCCCAAGGGCCAGACGTACGACCCGGTCGACCGCGACCAGCTCATGTACTACAAGGAGTCCGAGTCGGGCCAGATCCTCAACGAGGGGATCAACGAGGCCGGTTCGCTCGCCGACTTCATCGCCGCCGCCACGTCGTACTCGACGCACGGCGAGCAGATGATCCCGCTGTACATCTTCTACTCGATGTTCGGCTGGCAGCGCACCGGTGACCAGTTCTGGCAGCTCGGCGACCAGATGGGCCGCGGCTTCGTCGTCGGCGCCACGGCCGGCCGCACGACGCTCACCGGTGAGGGCCTGCAGCACGCGGACGGCCACTCGCCGATGATCGCGGCCACCAACCCGGCGGCCCTGACCTACGACCCGGCGTTCGCGTACGAGATCGCGGTCATCATGAAGGAGGGCCTGCGCCGCATGTACGGCGAGGCCAAGCCGGGCGAGGACCAGGACGTCTTCTACTACCTGACCGTCTACAACGAGCCGATGCCGCAGCCCGCCAAGCCGGCCGTCAGCGGTCTCGACGAGGCGATCATCAAGGGCCTGTACCGGTTCAACACCGCGGAGAGCGCCGGCCTCTCGCCGGCCGCGAACGCCGCGCGCATCCAGCTGCTCGCCTCCGGTACGGCGATCCACTGGACGCTCAAGGCGCAGCAGCTGCTCGCCGAGGACTGGGGCGTGGCCGCCGACGTGTGGTCCGCGACCTCCTGGACCGAGCTGCGCCGTGACGCCCTCGACGCCGACGCGGCGCTGCTGAACGGCGAGGAGCGGGTGCCGTTCGTGCGCCAGGCGCTGGCCGGGGCGCAGGGTCCGGTGCTCGCCGTGTCCGACTACATGCGCCAGGTCCCCGACCAGATCGCGCAGTGGGTCGAGCAGGACTACAGCTCGCTGGGCGCGGACGGCTTCGGCCTGTCCGACACCCGTGAGGACGCCCGCCGTCACTTCGGCGTCGACGCCGAGTCGATCGTCGTCGCGGCCCTCGCCCAGCTCGCCCGGCGCGGGGAGGTCAAGGCGACGGCCGTGAAGGAGGCGCGCGAGCGCTACGGCCTGTAGTACCTGAGGTACCTGTCGCAGGTGTGCCCCGTCCCGGTCTTCCGAGGGCGGGGCACACCTGCGTGAAGGGGCGGGTGAACGGTCCTCGGGCGTCCGCAGGGGCGTTGTCAGTGGGGCGGGCCATCATGGCCGTATGCGTGCTGCCCGCCTGATCAAGATGGTGCTGTTGCTCCAGTCCCGGCCGTCGATGACCGCGGCCGAGCTGGCGCGTGAGCTGGAGGTGTCCGAGCGGACGGTGACGCGGGACGCGCAGGCCCTGTCGGAGGCGGGCGTTCCGGTCTACGCCGACCGGGGCCGGACCGGCGGGTACCGGCTGATCGGCGGCTACCGCACCCGGCTCACGGGGCTCGCGCGCGGCGAGGCGGAGGCGCTGTTCCTGTCCGGGGTGCCGGGGGCGCTGCGCGAGATGGGCCTGGACGACGCGGCGTCGGCGGCCCGGCTGAAGGTGTCCGCGGCGCTCCTGCCGTCCTTGCGGGACGCCTCGCAGACGGCGGCGCAGCGCTTCCACCTGGACGCGCCGGGCTGGTTCCAGGAGCCGCGGACGCCCGAGCTGCTGCCCGCGCTCGCGGAGGCGGTGTGGGACGACCGCGTCATCCGGGTGTCGTACAGCCGCCGGGACGACCAGGACACCGCGGTGGAGCGGGAGTTGGAGCCGTACGGGCTCGTGCTGAAGGCGGGCGTCTGGTACGTGGCGGCGGCGGTGCGCGGCGGCGACGGGCCGGACGGCTTCCGGGTGTACCGCGTGGAGCGGTTCACGTCGGTGACCGCGGAGGAGGAACGGTTCGTACGGGACGACGCGTTCGACCTGCCCGCGTTCTGGGACGAGCGGGCGCGGGAGTTCGCGCGGGCGATCCTGCGGGCCGAGGTGGTCGTGCGGCTGACGCCCGAGGGCGTGCGCCGGCTGCGGTACGCCGTCGACGCGGCGTCCGCGCGGGAGGCGAGTGAGTCGGCGGGGCCGGCCGGCGCCGACGGGCGGGTGACCGTGACACTGCCGGTGGAGTCGGAGGACGTCGCGTACACGCAGCTCATGTCGCTCGGGCCGGAGGTGGAGGTGGTGGCCCCGCAGGCCCTGCGGGAGCGGTTCGCGCGGGCGGCGCGGCGGATGCGCGGATGGTACGGCTGAGCACGCGACGCGGCGGGCGCGTGCCGCACGCCGGGTGCCCTGGGCATGTGCATGCGTAACGAATGAGCGCAGCTCCGGCGCTCGGCGTGCGCCCCCAGGATCCAGGGCCGATGCTTGTCCCGTGATGGACGAGACCGAGTTCTGGGAGATCGTGGACAGCACCCGCGAGGCCGCCGAGGGCGACCCCGAGGACCAGGCCGAGCTGCTCGTCGACAGACTGCTGCAGCGCGACCCCGAATCGGTGCTCGACTTCGCCCGGCACTTCGAGGTCCGTTACAACCGGGCCTACCGCTGGGACCTGTGGGGCGCCGCGTGGGTGCTCCTGGGCGGGGCGAGCGACGACGCCTTCGACTTCTTCCGGTGCTGGCTGATCGGGCAGGGACGCGAGGTGTTCGAGGGGGCGCTGCACGAGCCGGACTCGCTGGCGGACCTGCTCCGCGACTTCGACGAGGAGGTCGACGGGGACGCCGAGGAGCTCGGGTACGCCGCGGACGAGGCGTACGAGCAGCTGACCGGGGTGGTCGCCGCCGATCTGGGCATTCCTGCGGCCCCGCCGGAGCCGGAGGGCACACCGGTGGACTTCGAGGACGCGCAGGAACTGGCCCGGCTCTATCCGCGGCTGACGGAACGGTTCGGCTGACCCGACCCGTTCGTTTCAGGCGGAGCGGCTGACCCGGCCGGTTCAGGCGGCCCGGATCGCATCGTCCAGGCCCGGGAACGCGAACTCGAAGCCCGATTCCACCAACCGCGTCGGCACGGCCCGCGTCGAGCCCAGCACGTCCCCCGCCATCTCCCCCAGGGCCAGGCGGAGCGCCGGTGCCGGGGCCGTGAAGAGGGTGGGGCGGTGCAGGACGCGGCCCATCGCCGCCGTGACCTCGCGATTGGTCGCCGGGTGCGGGGCCGTCAGGTTGACCGGCCCGGACAGCGTCTGCGTGTCGAGGAGGTGGCGCAGCGCCGCGACGTGGTCGTGCAGCGCGATGTACGACCAGTACTGGCGGCCGTCGCCCATGCGCCCGCCGAGCCCCGACCGGAACAGCGGGAACAGCTTCGCCCAGGCGCCGCCGCCGCGGGCCACGACCAGGCCGGTGCGGGCCAGGACCGTGCGAATGCCGGCCTGGTGGGCGGGGGCCGTGGCCGCCTCCCACTCCACGCACAGGGCGGGCAGGAACCCCTCGCCCGCCGGGGCCGACTCGTCGACCGCGCGGCTGCCGGTGTCGCCGTAGTAGCCGACCGCGCTGCCGTTGAGGAAGACGCGGGGCGGGGTGTCGAGGGCGGCGGCCGCCTCGGCGAGGGCGGCGGTGCCGAGGACGCGGCTGTCGTGGATCTCGCGTTTGTAGGCGGCCGTCCACCGGTGGTCGCCGACGCCGGCCCCGGCGAGGTTGACGAACGCCTCGCAGCCGTCGAGCCGGTCCGTGTCGACGTCCGCCCGCTTCGGGTCCCAGCGGACCTCGTCCGCCGCCCGTGGCGCGCGGCGCACCAGGCGCAGTACTTCGTGTCCGTCGGCGGTCAGGGAACGGACGAGGGCCGAGCCGATGAGTCCGGAGGCGCCCGCCACCACGATGCGTGTCATGCCTCCATCCTGCCGGTCGTAGGGTGACCCGCATGTCGCTGCCGCACCCTCGCCTACGTTTCGCCGCGCCGGAGGACGACGAGGCCCTCGCCCACCTCGACCGGGAGACCTGGTCGACCCTGCACGCGGTCGTCCCGCGGGCCCGGCAGCCCTACCCGGCGTTCTTCAACGACCGGTTCGGCCCCCGCGACCACGTGGTCGCCACGCTCGACGACCGCATCGTGGGGTACGTCCGGCTCGGCCGCCCCACGGCTCTGGCCGCGAACGCGCACGTGCGGCAGATCCAGGGTCTCGCCGTCGCCGACGGGGCACGCGGGCACGGCGTGGGCCGGCTGCTGGTGCGCACCGCGATCGCGGAGGCCCGGCGGCAGGGCGCGCGCCGGATCTCGCTGCGGGTGCTCGGGCACAACACCCCGGCCCGCAGGCTGTACGAGTCCGAGGGCTTCGTGGTCGAGGGCGTACTGCCCGAGGAGTTCCTGCTGGACGGCGCGTACGTCGACGACGTGCTGATGGGGCAGGCCCTGTAGACGGCCGCCGGGAGCAGGAGTGCGGCGGGCTGCGACTCGTAGCAGGGTGAGTGGGTAGGCCGACGCGAAGGGAGCCCGTCCGGATGTCCTGGCCCGCAGCGCGCCGTCGTGACGGGGAGGAGCGTGCCTGGCTGCGCGGGGCCCCGCCGCCGCGCTGGGTGCGCTGGCTGCCGATCCTGCTGCTCGCCGGGCTCGTCGCGCTGCAGTTCGCGACGGACGAGACCCTGGAGCTGGGCTTCCTGCTCGCGGCCATCCCGCCGGTGGCCGCGCTGACGTACGGGCCCGCGGCGACGGCGCTGCTCGGCGGGGTCGTGGTCCTCGCCCTGGATCTGCCCTCGGCGGGGTTCGGGCGGCCCGGCAACAGCGACGTGCTGACGGTGGCGTTCGTGGCGGTGCTGAGCGTGGTGATCGCGTGGGTGCGCAGCAGGCGCGACGAACAGCTGGTCACGGTGCGGACCGTCGCGGAGGCCGCCCAGTTCGCGGTGCTGCCGCCGCTGCCGGAGCGGGTGGGCACGGTGCGCTGCGCGGGTCTGTACCGGGCGGCGCAGCGCGGGGCCCTGGTCGGCGGCGACTTCTTCGACGTGCGGCG
>NZ_JAAGMG010001274.1 GCF_010548525.1 Streptomyces sp. SID14478 | reverse complement strand
CCGGCGGGGTCGCCGTGCCCGAGTGGCGCGGTGACCCCGCCGTGCGTGCGCGTCCGCGGGGTGCGGGGCCGTGCGGTGGCGCACGTCAGTCGTCCGTCAGTCGGGCGTCAGCCCTCCTTGGCACAGTCGTGGACAGAGCCGAAGCCTCTGCCCCGGCCGATTCCGGTACGTCCGTGAGGAGCACGTCCGTCATGGCGCAGACCACCGATTCCCCGGGCCCCACGCGGGCCCTGATCCTGGCCAACCCCGCCTCCGGCAGCCACAGCCCCGAACTGGTCGAGCAGGTGAGGCAGTTGTGCGCCTCGTACCTGGAGGGCGCCGAGACCCACCTCACGACCGCTCCCGGCGATGCCACGACCGCGGTGCGCCGGGCCCTGGCGCGGCCCGCCGGGGACGCACCCGACCTCGTCGTGGCCATCGGCGGCGACGGCACCGTCCAGGAGGCGGTCCAGGCGCTGGTGTCCGCGCCCGGCGCCGCCGCCCTGGCCGTCGTACCGGGCGGCACCGGCAACTCCGGCTACAAGATGCTGTGGGGGGAGCGGCCCTGGACCGAATCCCTCAAGGCCGTCCTCGCCGACCACGCCCCCGGCGGCAGCGCCGTCCCGCGCCCCCTCGACGTGGCCCGCCTGGAGGAGACCGGGAAGTACGTGTACCTGGGCGCCTGCTCCGGTGTGATCGCCGACGCCCTGCTCACCGCCCGCACCCTGCCGTTGACCGGGCGCGAACGCTATGCCCGCGCGTTCGCGGACACGGCGGCCGGCTACCTGCCCTATCCGGGCCGCGTCAGCGTCGACGGACGGATCGTGCACGAGGGCCCGACCGTGCTGGCGAACGTCGGCGGCGGCCCGTACCGCGGCGGCCGCTACCTGGTGCTGCCCGACTCGCTGCTCGACGACGGCCTGCTCGACGTCTGCGTCGTCGGCGGTGACGTCACCGCCGACGACATACCCCGACTCACCCTGAACGCAGGGCACATGGACCACCCGGCCACGGTGTACGCCCGCGGCCGCACCATCACCGTGGAGCGCACCGACGGTACGCGGCTGCCGCTGGAGCACGACGGCGAGTACCAGCACGCGATCGGCTCCACGGCCACCTTCCAGGTCCTTCCCGGCGCCCTGACCGTGTGGGCCCCGGCCCCGGAGCGCCCCTGACGCTCCCCACCGACTCCCGGTGCGCACCACAGACCTGACGGCGCACCGGGTGACTGCACCACGACATGAGGAGAGAGCTCGCATGAGCAACCTGACCGACACCGTCGACCGCTACCTCGCGATCTGGAACGAGGCGGACGCCGACAAGCGCGCCGCCGCCATCGCCGAACTGCTCACCCCGAACGCCCCGTACATCGACCCGCTCGCCGCGGTCGAGGGCCACGACGGCTTCGCCGCGGTCGTGGCCGGCGCTCGCGAGCAGTTCGCCGGGCTGTCGTTCGAGCTGTACGGCACGGTCGACGCCCACCACAACCAGGCCCGGTTCCAGTGGGGCCTGGTCGCCGAGCCGGGTGCCGAGCCGGTCGCGATCGGCTTCGACGTCCTGGTCGCCGACGAGGAGGGCCGCGTCACGGGCGTCTACGGCTTCCTGGACAAGGTCCCCGGCGCCTGAGCCACTCCTGAGCAGACCGCGGGAACACCGGCGAAGCGTGCTCCCGCGGTCGCCCCATCAGCGGCGTGCCCCGCCCCCGTACGGCAAGGAAGGTGTGCCGCGACCATGACCGCAGTGCTCAGCGACAGCGTGGCCCGCACCCTGTGCGCCGACTGGGGAAGCACCGCGCCCGCCCACCCCCGCACTCCGTCCGACTTCCCGCTGCGTGAACTCTCGCACTGGGCCGCGGGGTTGCGCCCCGAGCACATTCCCTGCCGGGTGCTCAAGCTCGCCGCCAGCCAGGTGCTCTCCCAGATCGCCTCCATCAGGGCCGGGCTGCACCACCCGTTGGGCCGGCGGCTGGTGGCCGCCTTCGGGCACCCCATGCAGCGCGACCCGCGCACGGCCGCGGGCGTCTTCGCGGCCCTCGGCTCCTGGCTCAATCTGGACGACACCGCGTACGCCGGGCACCTGTCCAACTCCACCGTCGCCGTGCCGCTCGCCTTCGCCTACGCCCGCGGCCTCGACGGGCCCTCGCTGCTGACCGCGGTCGTCGCCGCCAATGAGTGCGCGGCCCGTATCACCGCCTCCGCGACCCTCGGCCCGCTGCGCGGCCAGAGCGCCGTGCACACCCATCTGGCCGGCGCCGTGGCGGGCCGGCTGCACTGCGACCGGGCCTCGGCCACGGTGTGGGAGAACTCCCTGGGGCTCGCCTTCGCGATGCCCAACTGGCCCTTGATGCGCGCCTTTTTGGCCAGCGACGCCCGGCTGTTCAACACCTTCACGCCGGTACGCACCGCGATGGACGCGTGCGACGCGGCGTACGCGGGGCTGCGGGGCGCCCCCGACATCATGGAACACGAGGAGGGCTTCCTGGCCCGGTTCGCGACGGTGCCGCTGCCGCAGGCGGTGGCGAAGGGGCTCGGCCGCCGCTGGCACACCGACACGCTCTCCTTCAAGATGCACCCCGGCGGTCCCGGCATCGACGCGGCGGTGGACTGCGCCGCGGAGATCCACAGGGTGCTGGGCGCGGTACGTCCCCAGGACGTGTCCGAGGTGGTGGTGGAGGCGTCGCTGTACACGCTGTTCGCGGGGGAGCGCGCCGCCCAGTACGTCACCGGTCCGGGCTCCCCGCTCGGCGCCCTGGTCCTCGACGTGCCGTACCCGGTGGCCAGCACGCTGCTGACCGGTGAGTTCACCGTCGAGGACTTCTCCTCGCCGAACCTGGACGACCCGGCCCGCTGGGCGCTGGCCGACCGGGTGCGGCTGGAGCACGACACGGAGATGACCCGGGAACTCTTCCTGTCCGACGCGCCGTTCGGCGAGGCGGTACGGGAGGCGGGCGAGCTGGCCGTGCCCTGGCTGCGCGGGTTCGGCGGCGACGAGCTGATCGACCTGCTGGGCTCGCTGCAGGCCGACGGCCGGGACTTCTCCCGGGCCACGAAGGCCACCGGCGCCCGGGTCACGGTCCGCCTCACCGACGGCCGTACGGTCTCGCGCACCCGGCTGATCCCGGTGGGTGCGGCCGGCCCCGACACCCGGGTCCGGCACGCGGACCTGGTGCGCGAGAAGTTCCTCTCGGTCGGCGGTCCGCACGAGGTGTCCGACACGGTGGACCGGCTCCACCGCATGCGCCCCGCTGCCGTACGCCGCTGGATCGAGGCGGCCTTCCTGGACTGAGCGCCCGCACGGGCTCTCAGGAGGGCAGCGGCAGTCCCACGGCCTGGACGAGTTCCTCGACCCGCTCCACGACGTCGGCGCGCTCGCTCTGCACCCACGAGATGTGCTGGGCGCCGAAGAGCGCGGCCACCAGCACGCGCGCCAGCGCCCCGGGGGCGATGGACACGGCCAGGTTCCCGGCGGCTCTGCACTCCTCCAGGAGTTCGGCGAGCAGCCCTTCGTACTCGATGTACGGGACCGGCAGTTCCACCTTGATGTGGGGGCGCTCGATCTGCAGCCGGGCCCCTGCCTCGATGTAGGGATCGTCGCGGAACCCGCGTGCCGTGTGCAGGAGCACGTCGGCCACCGTGGCGGGCGAGGTGCGCTCACCGGCCAGGGCGGGGGCGATCGCGTGGTTCAGTCTGCGGTACAGCTCCTCGACCACCGCGACCGCTATGGCCTCCTTGTTGGAGAAGTGGAAGTACACCGCTCCCTTGGTCATGCTCGCGCTGTCGGCGATGTCCTTGATGGTCACGTTCGGGTAGCCGCGGTCGGCGAAGACCTCCGCGGCCGCGTCGAGGATGGCGCGCCGGGTGCGGACCGCTCTCTCCTGTTTCAGGTGCGAGGTGTCGTCGAACGGTGCGTTGACGGAGAGGGGAGTCGGTGAGCTGTCGCTGTCTTTGATCATGGCGTCTGTCCGTGCCCTAACGGTCCGCGGTGCGGGCTCCACTTGTCTGACCAGGGGGGGATGTTCGGTCGGCGGTCGAGTCCCGATTTAGCGTTGCTATATACCTTCCCGAAGGTATATTAATTGTCCGCCGGACGGCATCGCACATGACTGCTCGATCACGAGATAGATCCTGACTCTCATCTTTTCGGGGGCGGTTTCCGCATGTCAGTTGCGCTCAATGTTTCCAGCACTGCTCACACACCAGCAACACTCACGGACGGATTGACGTTCTTACGTCCCGTCGCCAGGGAGTTGGTACACCGCAGTTCGGTCGCGGAGGTCTTCATCACCGACGGCGTCCCGGTCGGCGACGACAGGTTCGTCGTCGCCGCGCAATGGCCGCGCGACCACGCGCTGTACCACCCCGACGAGAACGGCCTGAGCGATCCGCTGCTGTTCGCCGAGACCCTGCGCCAGGGCATGGTCTACCTCGCGCACCAGCACTGCGGCATCCCGCTCGGGCGCCGCTTCGTCTTCCGTGACCTCGACTTCGAGGTCACGGACCCCGCCTCGCTGCGGGTCTCGGGCACCCCGCAGTCCGTACTGCTGGAGGGCACCTGGTCCTGGGTGGGGGGCACCGGGCGCGGCGGCCGGGCCGAGGCCCGGCTGGACGTCACCCTCGTCGCCGACGGCCGCACCTGCGGCAGGGGCAGCGCCTGCATGCTCATGATCGACGAGCGGCGCTACAACCTGCTGCGGCGCATGGCGCCGAGCGGCACCACCGAAGAAGCCGGCGCGCCGCCGGCCCCGCGGGCCGTCGTCGCGCCGTACCGGGTGGGGCGGCTGCGCTGGCGGGACTGCGTCCTGGAGCGGGGCGACGCCCCCGACGACTGGGTGCTGCGCGTCGATCGCAACCACGCGGTGCTCTTCGACCACCCGACCGACCACATTCCGCTGATGGTCCAGCTGGAGGGCATCCGTCAGCTCGGCCACCTCGCGGTGCACGAGGCGCACGACGGCCGGTTCGCCGAGCTGTCCTTCGCCCTCACCCGGGCCACCGTGGAATGCCTCGCCTTCGGCGAGTTCCAGCAGCCGGTCCGCCTGGTCGTCGAGGAGCGCTCGCCGGCAGGCCCCCGTGACGCGGAGCCGTACCGGCTGCGTATCGCGGCGGTCCAGGGCGACACGGTGCTGACTCGGGCCGAGACCACGTGGGAGTGCGTGGGCGCGCGGGTCGTGACGGCGGCACCAGCGGCCTGGTAGGCCCGCCGCCGGGGGGAGTTCAGCCGGCGCTCGGGGTGCTCAGGGCGCGGGTCAGCACGCCCCACATCGCGCGGACGTCGCTGCGGGAGGGTTGTTCCCTGCCGGGTTCGGTGCTCGCCAAGGAGACCGTGACGGGCACCGCCACGATGAGATCCGCCAGTGGGGCGCTCGGCAGCGTCGCGTCCCACTGCCCCGCGCGCTGCACCTCGTTGACGAGTCGCAGCGTGACCCGGTGGATGTCGTCCAGGACGGGGGCCGTCTTCTCGGCCGCCCGTGCGGCATCGACCTCCAGGCGCAGCGCGGCCTGCGCCCGGAGGTTCGTCGAGAAGAGGTCGCCGAGCCCGAGCACCAGGGCTGCCAGGCGGTCGTGCGCGTCCCCGGGCGGGGTGCGGGCCTTGTCCAACAGGGCCGTGACGCCGTGCAGCAGATGACCCGTCAGCGCCGCGGCCAGCTCCTCCTTGGAAGAGAAGTGCCCGTACAGCGCGCCCTTCGTCAGACCGATCTGGTCGGCGATGCGCTGCAGATTCGTATTCGCGTAGCCGTAGCGCGCGACCTCGTAGGCGGCGGCGTCGAGAGCGCGGCTGTGCGTTTGCAGGGCGCGTGCCTGCTTCGCCACACAGATCACCTTCTTCGCTGGGGCCGCGGTAGTGAGGAACCGGGCCAAATTAAATACGTTCTCGAACGAATCATAATCGGTGAGGATTGGAGAGCACCAGGTGAATGCGCGTCAAATGCCCCTGCAACAGGGAGCGGTCGGGAGCGTTGCCCAGGCGTGCGACGGCATCGGGGGCGCGGTGGCCTCCGCGGCGACACACGCGGCGACGGCCGACGCCACGGGGCGACTGGCCCCGGAGACCGTCGCCCAGCTGACCCGGGCCGGATTCGCCCGGCGCTTCGTACCCGGCCCGTGGCACGGCACCGAGGGCACCTTCGGCGACCTGCTCGCCGACGTGGCCCGTGTCGGGGAGAGCTGTGCCTCCGCCGCGTGGTGCGCGGCCCTGTGGGCGGTCCACGCCAAGTACGCCGCCCACCTTCCCGTCGAGGGACAGCGGGACCTGTGGCAGCACTCGCCGGACGTGCGGATCGCGGCGGCCCTGCGGCCCTGCGGACAGGCCGTGGCATTACCCGACGGCTGGCTGCTGACCGGGACCTGGGAGTTCGTCAGCTCGATCGCGGACGCCGACTGGGTACTGCTCGCCGCCGTGGTTCCCCACGAGGCACCGCGGTTGTTCGCCGTGCCCACCGACGCGGTGCGCATACAGGAGTCGTGGTCCTGCACCGGGATGCGCGGCACCGGCAGCCACACCGTGGTCCTGGAGGCACCCGTCGTCGTACCGGAGCACCGGACCTGCGAACTGGAGGGGGTCCTGGCCGGGTTGCCCGGACCCGGGCGGCCGCCCTGCCACAGCGCTCCGGCGTATCTCGGCACAGGCCTGCTGATGTGCGCGCCCGCCCTGGGAGTGGCTCGCGGGGCGCTGCGGGAGTGGGCGGCATCGGCCGCGCGGCACGGATCCCGTCCCGGCCCCGACGGCGCCTGCACCGTCCTCCACCTGACCCTGGCGGACGCCACCGACGAGATCGAGAGCGCCGAACTGCTGCTGCGGGACGCGGCCGAGCGTGCCGACTCGGGCACGCGCGCCGAGCGCGACGTGGTGCGCAACCGCAGGATCGCGGCCGCTGCCGCGCACCTCCTGGTCTCCGCCGTGGAACGCCTGATGCGCGAAGCCGGCGTACGCGCCTACGGCGGCTCGGCGGCGCTGGAGCGTTCCTGGCGCGACATCCACGTGCTGACCGCGCACCAGG
>NZ_JAAGMG010001230.1 GCF_010548525.1 Streptomyces sp. SID14478 | reverse complement strand
GAGGGCGAGCAGGACCAGGGCCGGCGCCATGACGGCGGCGCCGGGCAGCGCGGCGCGTACGAGCGCCGCGTCGGTCAGCAGGACCAGGACCAGCAGCGGAGGCAGCAGGCCGCCGGCCAGGCTGCGTGCACCGAGGTGGCTCCGCAGGCGCGCGACGTACGCGGAGGCCTTGATCGGCACGCCTGTCCCGGCGGTTTCCCGCAAGGTGGCGGACGCGGCCGAGAACGCGGCCGGGAGCGTGAGGACCGGCAGGCACGCGAGGCTGGTGAGCAGGCCGACGAGGAGCATGTCGGCGAAGAGCGAGAAGCCGGAACCGAAGATCTCACCGGGCTGGCGGCGCTCACCCACGGGCGCGGGTGCGGGGGTCGTCATGTGTCTCAGCCCTTCAGTCCGGAGGTGGCCATGCCCTGCACGAGGTAGCGCTGGAAGACGAAGAAGAACAGCACGATCGGCAGGAGGGAGATGACCGACATCGCGAACATGGGCCCGTACGCCGAGCTGCTGGACTGGTCGACGAAGCTGCGCAGCGCGAGCGTGATCGTGAACTTGTCCGGCGAGAACAGATAGATCATCTGCGTGAAGAAGTCGTTCCACGTCCAGATGAACGTGAAGATGGCCGTCGTGATCAGCGCGGGACGGCTCAGCGGCAGGGTGATGGACCAGTACGTGCGAAACGCGCCGCAGCCGTCGATGCGTGCGGACTCCTCCAGTTCGCGGGGCAGCCCGCGCATGAACTGGACGATGAGGAACACGAAGAACGCCTCGGTGGCGAGGAACTTCGGCAGGATCAGCGGCCAGTAACTGTCCACCAGGCCGAGCCGGTTGAAGATGATGTACTGCGGGATCAGGATGACGTGGTGCGGCAGCATCAGCGTCGCCACCATGAAGGCGAACATCGGCCCCCGCATCCGGAAGCGCAGCCGGGCGAAGGCGTAGGCGGCCAGCGAGCAGGACAGGACGTTGCCGACGACGGCGCCGACCGCGATGAGCAGCGTGTTGGTGAGCAGACGCGTGACGGAGATGCCGGACACGCCGTCCAGCGCGGTCGTGTAGTTGGACCACTCCAAGTGGCTCGGCCACAGGTCGAGGCTGGTCAGCACCTCGTCGGCGGGCTTGAGGGACGTCGCGATCAGCCAGACCAGGGGATACAGCAGGACCAGCAGGCACACGGTCGCCACCGTGTGCGGCAGCCACCGCTTCATGGCGATGTTCATCGGCCCTCCTCGTCCGCGTAGAAGACCCAGGACCGGGAGGTCCGGAACAGGATCAGGGTGACCACGCCGATCGCGAGGAGCAGCAGCCAGGCCATCGCCGCCGCATAACCCATGTGGGAGGCGGTGAAGCCGCGCTCGTACAGGTACAGCGTGTAGAACATCGTGGAGTCGGCCGGGCCGCCGTCGCCGCCGCTGATGGCGAAGGCGGGGGTGAAGACCTGGAACGAGTTGATGACCTCGAGCACCAGGTTGAAGAAGACGACCGGGGACAGCATCGGCACCGTGATCGAGACGAACTGCCGCCAGCGGCCCGCGCCGTCGAGCGCCGCCGCCTCGTACAGGTCGGGCGAGATCTGCTGCAGACCCGCCAGGAAGATCACCATGGGCGCGCCGAACTGCCATGCCGTCAGCAGGACGACGGCGTACACCGCGAGGTCGGGGTTGCCGACCCAGCCGCCGGCGTGGATGCCGATCGACTCCAGGACGCCGGCGACCGAGCCGCCGTCGTTGAACAGCGCCTTCCACACCAGGGCGATGGACATGCTCGCCCCGAGCAGGGACGGCGCGTAGAACGCGGAACGGTAGAAGGCGCGGCCCCGGTTGAGGTTGCGCAGGAGCATCGCCACACCGAGGGCGAGCCCCAGTTTCACCGGGACGGCCACGACGACGTACAGCATCGTGGTGCCGACCGACCGCCAGTAGCGGGGGTCGTCGGTGAGCATGTCCGTGTAGTTGCGCAGGCCGATCCAGTGCGGTGGGTCGAACAGGTTGTAGTCCGTGAACGACAGGTACAGCGACACGGCCATCGGCACCAGCGTCAGGACGAGCGCGCCGATCATCCAGGGGGAGAGGAACACGTAGGCGGGCCACTGCCGTTCGCGTACCCGGCGGCGGCGTCGGCGGGCGGGCGGACGCCGGTCCTCGGGCCGGTCGGCGCGCGCGGGCGCCGTGGTCGTCACCGTGCTCATGACCTCAGCTCCTTCTCGGCCTCGTCGATGAGATCGCGTGCGGCCTGGCGGGGGGTGGCCAGGCCGTAGATCATGCGCTGGTGTCCGCGCGTGAAGGCCGCCTGGATGGCGAGGTCGCCGCGGGGCGGGGCCGTCGGCGGGCGGTCCAGGCCGTACTTCTCCATCGCCTGGGCGTAGTCGTAGATCTCCCGTTCCGGTCCCTTGAGCGTCGTGGCGACGCGGGCGGCGATCTTCCGGTTGGGCGGTGTGGAGCGGGAGAAGCCGAGGATGTCGCCCGCCCGCGGGTCGTTGAGCAGGAAGTCGACCAACTGGGCCGCCTCTTTGGGGTGGTGGGTGTGGGCGCCGATGCCGACGAGCATGCTCGGCTTGAAGTACACGCCCTGTCGTCCGTCGATCGTGGGGACCGGGGCGAAGTGCACGGTGTCGCCGAGCAGGGCCGGATAGCCGGGGAACGGCGCGTCCCAGGTGTAGTCGGCGGCGGCGATCCGGCGTCCCATCGCACCGGTCTCGGTGCTCTTGCCCTGGATGGTGTCCCGGGCCTGGGCGAGGGCGCCTTCCTTGCGGAGCTTGTCGAAGAACGTCCAGAACGCGGTCAGGTCGTCCTCGGTGAAGCCGAGTCGGGTCTGGCTCGCGTAGAGGGCCTTGCCGTGGCTGCGCAGCCAGTCCTCGAAGACGTCCTCGTTGCCCCCGCCGTCGCTGGCGCCGGTGAAGTGGCGGCCGTCGGGGGTCCTCAGTCCCAGGGCGGCGATCTTCCTGTTGGCCCGCGCCCAGTCCTGCCAGGTCCAACTCGGCTGCGGTGTCGGGATGCCGGCCTTCTTGTAGACGGCGGTGTCGTACGCGTATCCGGTGATGCCGCGGCCCATGGGCAGGGCGTACTGGTCGCCCTTGAAGGTGCCGGTGCGCAGGAAGTCCTTGTCGATGTCGGAGGTGCGGATCGTCCCGTCCTTGACGACGTCGTCCAGCGGCAGCAGCGCCTTGCCGCCCGCGTACTGGGAGATCTGGCGGTAGTCGAGCTGGACCACGTCGGGTATCCCGCCGCCGGCGGCCTGGGTGGCGAGCTTTTGCAGGTACGCGCCGAAGTCGCCGTTCGACGTCTGCACGGTGACGCCGGGGTGCTCCTTCTCGAAGATCTTCACGGCCTTGTTGGTGCGCGCGGCCCGGTCGTCGTTGCCCCACCAGGAGAACGTGAGGGCGATGCCGCCGGATCCTCCCGCGCTCGTGCGGGAGCAGGAGGTGAGCGTCGAGGTCAGGGCGGTGCCGACGCCGAGGGCCGCCGAGGTGAGCAGGGCGCGGCGGCTCAGGGGCCGGTTCCCGGCGCCGCTCACCACGTGAGGTCCCGCAGATGCGCGGCGACCTGCGTGCGGTCCCAGGCGCCGTCGGCGACGGTCACGCGGTAGCTGCGGGTGAGGGTGTCGCCGGGGGCGAGGACGAGCTCTTCGTGGAACGCCCAGGACGGGGCGACGGCGGCGAACGGATCGCTGCGCACGAACCAGTGCGCCGGGTGCGTTCCCTTGTCGCCCGCGTGGTCGTTGGCCGGCGCGTGCTCGAAGACCACCGTCGCGTGGCCGTCGCGCCCGTCGTGCTCGCCGACGTACGCCAGCCAGTCGGCCTGGGTGCCCATCAGGTCGCCGCCGTCCGCCTCGGACGTGAGGACCCGTCCGTCACGGAAGGCCCGCGGTCCGCGCCAGAACAGGCCGGTGTACCCGGCCGCCGGGCGCCCGTGCGTGGTGGGACTGCCGAACCGCAGCGGCTCCGCGCGCCGGTTGGTGACGGCCGAAGTCCACGTCAACGACCAGCTGGAGGCCTTCGGGTCGACGTCGGACACCTCGATGCGGCGCTCCTCCTCGGCCCACAGCTCCCCGTCGTACGGGTGCCAGGTCAGCCGCTCGGCGATGACGGCGCCGTCACCTGCCGCCGAGACCTCCGCGAAGGACACGTGCGCCATCGAGCCGATCCGCTCCGGCAGGGCGAGGTATCCCTCGCCGTGCACGTAGGTGTTGCCGCCCCACAGGTTCTGGCCCGACAGGTGGGAGGCCGTCAGCTGCAGGCCCTTGTGCCACCGGTGGTCGTTGGGGCGGTAGTCGGTCACGAGAGCGCCGGACAGGGTGCGCATCGGGTGGAGGTACGGCTTGGGTGCCTCCCAGGCGGCCTCGGGCCGGTACACGTAGGCGAACAGCTCGGTGCCGGTCGCCTCGTGGGCCACGGTGATGCGGTCCCCGTGGGCATGGGTCAGTGCGAGCGTCATGCGTGGTCCTCTTCCTTGCGGGGTGCGGCCGGCGCCCAGCCCGGGGCGTTGCCGTGCAGCTGCGTGTAAAAGGGGTCGCCGGGACCGATGCCGCCCGCGCGTACGGGCGCGTCGGTGAACGCGGACTTGTACAGGGCGGTGATGAACTCGAGGGTCGCCCGTCCGCCCGCGCCGCTGGTGGCGTGGCGGCGCCCGGCCTCGATGTCGTCGACGAGGGCGCGCAGTTGGGCCAGGTGCGAACTCGGCTCGTCCGCGCCGAAGTCGCGCCAGGCGGCGGCGGTCTCCTCGGGGACGCCGGGGGCGGGGGTGATGCGCCAGTCCGCGTTGCGGTAGCCGTACAGATGCGTGAGCTCGATCGTCGCGCGCTCGCAGTCGATGCGGATGCGGCTGACCTCGTCCGGGCTGAGCACGCTGTTGACGACCGTGGCGACGGCGCCGTTCGCGAAGCGGACCTGCGCGGTGGACACGTCCTCGGTCTCCACGTCGTGCACGAGCCGGGCCGCCATGCCGCGCACCTCGCTCCACGGGCCCATGAGGTCGAGGAGCAGGTCCGTCTGGTGGATGCCGTGGCCCATGGCGGGACCGCCGCCCTCGGTGGCCCACCGCCCGCGCCAGGGAACGGAGTAGTAGGCGCTGTCGCGGTACCAGGTGGTCTGGCAGTGCGCCACCAGCGGCCGGCCGAAGGCGCCCTCCTGCAGCAGACGCCGGACGTGCCGCGCGCCCGAGCCGAACCGGTGCTGGAAGACGATCGCGGCGTACGGGTCCGCGTCACCGCCCCGCTCCGCGGCCTCGATGGCGTCGAAGTCGGCCAGCGAGGGGCACGGCGGCTTCTCGCACCACACCCAGGCGCCCGCCTTCAGCGCCGTCACCGCCTGGTCCCGGTGCACGGCGGGCGGGGTGCACAACACCACGAGATCCGGGCGCAGTTCGGCCAGGGCGGCGTCGAGGTCCGTCGAGGCATGGGGGATCCGGGCGGCCGCGGCGAACGCGCGGACCGCGTGCGCGTCGACGTCCACGGCGGCGACGATCTCGACCCGGCCCGCGTCGGCCAGCGTCCGCAGCGCGGGCAGATGGCTGGAGCGCGCGATGCCTCCGGTGCCGATGACGGCCACGCGCAGGGGGGTGTTCGGGCGGTGCGGTGACATGGGGCCCTCTCGTGAGGCGGACGGTGGAGCACTGCGGGCAGCGCGAACGGGCGGCAAGCGGGTGCGTACGGCCCTCGGCATCGGTCGTGTCGGCAAGCGCTTGCTGTGTGTTCCAACGTTGTAACCGCCGCGTCTCCGCGAGGTCAACCCTTCGTCGCCATCGGGTGGAGCGGGCCCCGATCGCCGGTAACCGGCGGTCAGACGGGCATGAACCAGCGGCCCGTCGTGCATAATCTGGGAAAACTCCGGTGAGAGGGGGCCAGTGGTGGCGGCGGTGACGCTGAAGGACGTGGCGGAACGCGCCGGGGTGTCGATCAAGACGGTTTCCAACGTTGTACGCAACGCACCCCGCGTATCCGACGCCACGCGCGAGCGGGTCATGCGGGCCGTCCACGAACTCGGCTACCGGCCCAATGAATCGGCGCGCCGGCTGCGGACCGGGCGCAGCGGACTGATCGGTCTCGCCGTCCCGGACCTCGCCACGCCCTACTTCGCCGAACTCGCCCACCACGTCAGGGCGGAGGCCGCGCTGCTCGGCCTGACCGTCCTCATCGAGGAGACACTGGGCGACGCGACCGAGGAACTGCGCCTGGCGACGGGCGTCGGCGCGTCCCTGCTCGACGGCGTGATCCTGTCGCCGCTGCGTGTCCGGCTCGACGAACTGGCGCGCGTCGCCGACGAGTTCCCCTTGGTGCTGCTCGGTGAGCGCAACTACGAGCGCGATCACGTCGTGGCCGACCACGTGCTGATCGACAACGTGGCCGCGGCCCGCGAGGTCACCGCGCACCTCGCCGCGCTGGGCCGCACCAGGATCGCCGCCATCGGCGCGGACCGGCACGGCTCGGCCACCAGCCGCCAGCGCCTGGAGGGCTTCCAGCTCGCCCTGCACGACGCCGGATTGACCTACGATCCGCGACTCGCACCCGCCATCAAGGAATTCGACCGCCGCAACGGCCTGCTGGCGATGCGCACCCTCGTGGCCCTGCCGCCCGATGCCCGCCCCGACGCGGTCTTCTGCTTCAGCGACATGCTGGCGGTCGGCGCCCAACAGGCGCTGTACGAAGCCGGATTGACCATTCCGGGTGACGTGGCGGTCGCGGGCATCGACGGCTCCGAAGAGGCCCTGTACAGCACACCGCCGCTCACCTCGGTCGTCCCCGACAAGGCGGCCATCGCCTCGCTGGCGGTGAAGTGTCTGGCCGCACGCATCGCCGCGGAGGAGTCCCTGCCCTTCGAGGTGCATGTCGCACCGCACTGGCTGCAGGCCCGGGAGTCCACCGACGGGGTCCGGCGCCGCATGGCTCCCTGAAGCGGTCCGGTCGGTCCGGCGAGACCCGCCGAGAGCGCGACCCGTCGGTCCTGAGCCGGTCCGGCGAGGCCCGTCGGGACGGTCCAGGCGGCGTACTGCCCACAGCAGAGCAGTTGTTCGTCCGCGGTGACGAAGACGAGGACCCCGTCTTGTCGTCCGCGACGAAGTTACGGCCGAGCGGCCTGCCCTACCTTGGGGAACATCACCGGTTCGATGTCTCGGAGCGGGACGCGCGCAGGCCCCGCTGTGTGCTCCTCGCCCCTGGCCACCCCGTCCTTGAGGAGACAGCACGCCGTGACCCGCCGCCTCGCCGCCGAAGACCTCTACGCCCTCGCCCTGCCGGAACAGCCGGCCCTGTCGCCGGACGGCAGCCGCATCGTGTACGTGCTGCGCACGGCCGACCGTGCTCACGACCGGGACGAACGGCAGTTGTGGACGGTGCCGACCGGCGCGGGAGAGCCCCGGCGCCTCACCCGCGGCCCCGCGGACACGGCCCCCGCCTGGTCGCCCGACGGCCAATGGATCGCCTTCCTGCGCACCGCGAACGGCCCCGCGCAGGTGTGGCTGCTGCCCGCCGACGGCGGAGATCCCGAACCGGTGACCGAGCTCCCGCACGGCGCCGGCGCACCGGTGTGGAGCCCGGACGGCACCGCGCTCGCG
>NZ_JAAGMG010001196.1 GCF_010548525.1 Streptomyces sp. SID14478 | reverse complement strand
GCCGAGGCCTATCGCGCCGCTCAGGAGGAGGGGGGCGATCCGGTCCTGGCGGTGATGTGCGCGACGGGCCGCAGCCGCCGCAAGTCCCTGCGGCTGATCGCGGCGGCGCGCGACGCGGGATTCCTGGCCCCGCGCCACAACAGGCGGTGACCCGCGGCGGGCGGGGCGGCGCTCAGCGCATCCGCCGCATCCGGCCGATCTCCGCCGTCTGCTGAGCGATCACGTCGTCCGCCATCTCCTCCACCTGCACGTCGTTCCCGTCGCTCTTCACCTGCGTGGCCATCGTCACCGCGCCCTGGTGATGCGTGATCATGAGCTTCAGGAACAGATCGTCAAATGCCGTGCCCCGTGCGGCCCGCAGACTCTTCAGCTGCGCCGCGCTCGCCATCCCCGGCATCGTCTCGTGCCCCGCGTGACCCGACGGGGACTCGCTGCGGCCGTGCTGCTTCAGCCAGCCGCGCATCACCTCGACCTCAGGGCCCTGTGCGGCGGAGATCCGCTCGGCGAGCCGCTTCACCGGAACCGACTGGGCCTGTTCCGGGGCCAGTTCGGTCATCTTCAGCGCCTGTCGGTGGTGCAGGATCATCATCTGCGCGTAGTGCACGTCGGCCGAGTTGGGCCCTTCGTCCACGTTGCGCCGCTGTGCGTCCTGCGCCGAGAGGGTCTCCGCGGCCTCCCCGGGCTTGCCCGGCGCGATGACCGAAGGTCCGCTGGAGGCAGGGGAGTTGGCCGCACCGGATCCGCCCGCGTCGCAGGCTGCCGTGCCCAGTGCGAGTGCCGCGAGCAGCGCGGGGAGAGCAACTTTGATGACGATTCCGTTGCCCTCTTTTGATCTGTGCATGAGGAAGACGATACTCGGGGAATCCGTGAACCGTTCACGTATCAGCGACGTCATCGTCAATCAGGAGACAACAGTGACCCTGTTGCACAGCCCGACCCGAACGCGCCGCAGACGCCTGGCAGTTGGCGCCGCCGCTGCCGGGCTTCTCGCGGCCCTGCTCACCGCCGGCCCGGTGTCGGCCACCCCTGACCCCGGCGACGGGTCGGGGGCGGCCAAGAGCGTCTCGGGCAGCGCGCAGTCCGAGGCGAAGGCGGCGATAGCCGCCGGTGAGATACCCGGCCAGGACGAGATCGCCCACTCCGACAACATCCAGCACCTCACCAACATCCCCAAGGACGCGCTGCCCGGGTTCAACACGGACCTCGCGTTCCAGGGCAAGTACGCCTTCGCCGGGAACTACGACGGCTTCCGCATCTTCGACCTCAGCAACCCGAAGGCGCCGAGGACCGTCGCGCAGGTGCTGTGCCCGGGCTCCCAGAACGACGTCTCCGTCTCCGGGAACCTGCTGTTCCTGTCCACGGACAGCTCCCGCAGCGACAACTCCTGTGCCTCCACCACCCAGCCCGCGACCGAGAAGTCGTCGTGGGAGGGCATGAAGGTCTTCGACATCAGCGACAAGCGGAACCCGAAGTACGTCGCCGCCGTCGAGACGTCCTGCGGCTCGCACACGCACACCCTGGTGCCGCAGAAGAAGAACGTCTACGTGTACGTCTCCTCGTACTCGCCGAGCGCCACGTTCCCCGACTGCCAGCCGCCGCACGACGGCATCTCCGTGATCAAGGTGCCGCGCAAGGCGCCGCAGAAGGCCGCGGTCGTGAACTTCCCGGTGCTCTTCCCCGGTGAGGGCGCGGACGGCGGTGGCAACCCGGGCGCTCCCACCAACCCGGGCGTCTCCAAGACCACCGGCTGCCACGACATCACCGTGCTGCCCTCCAAGGACCTGGCCGCCGGGGCCTGCATGGGTGACGGCATCCTGTTCTCCCTCAAGGACCCGGAGAACCCGAAGGTCATCGACCGGGTCCAGGACAACGTGAACTTCGCGTTCTGGCACTCCGCGACCTTCAACCAGAGCGCGAAGAAGGTCGTGTTCACCGACGAGCTGGGCGGCGGTGGCGCCGCCACCTGCAACGCCGAGATCGGCCCGAACCGCGGCGCCGACGGCATCTACGACATCGTCGGCAAGGGCGACAAGCGCAAGCTCGTCTTCCGCAGCTACTTCAAGATCCCGCGCCACCAGGCCGACACCGAGAACTGCGTCGCGCACAACGGCTCGCTGATCCCGGTCACGGGCAAGGACCTCATGGTCCAGGCCTGGTATCAGGGCGGCGTCTCCGTCTGGGACTTCACGAACTCCACGAAGCCCAAGGAGATCGGCTACTTCGAGCGCGGACCGCTGACCACCGACGAACTGGTCGTCGGCGGCTCCTGGTCGGCGTACTACTACAACGGCTACATCTACTCGAACGACATCGAGAAGGGCTTCGACGTCCTGAAGCTCAGCGACCGGCGCACGGACCAGGCCAAGCGGGTCCACCTGGACGAGCTCAACACCCAGACGCAGCCGGACTACTTCGACTGACCGGACCGATCCGTCCGATCCATCCGGTCCGTCTGATCGGTCTGATCGGTTCGCGCGGGCCGGCCCGCGGTGTCCGGGGCCGGCCGCAGCGGTTCGAAGTAGCGTGAGAAATCGGCCGGTCGGCCGTGTGCGGGGCTGCCGTCGGGCGAGGCGTCGTCGCTCTCGCCCGGCGGGAAGCCCTGCTCCCACTCCAGGTCGTAACGGTCGAAGAGCTCGGCGCGCATCGTCGCCATCGGCATCGGGACGCCCGGCACGAGCATCGCGAACACGGCGCCCATCAGCACGGCGCGCAGCAGCGGATAGTCCCGGTCGACGTCGAGCGTGCCGTGCCGCGTGACCGTGTCGCGCAGCAGTTCCGCGAGCCGCTGCTGCTCGGGGCACTGCACGAACCCCTCCGCGTGCAGGATCCCCGCCATGTGCGTACGCATCAGCACGGGCTGGTCCCTGGCCAGGCCCAGGATCGCGTCGATGGCCCGGGCGAGCCGCTCGTTCCCGTCCTGCGTGCGCGGCGCGCGCTCCAGGGTCTCCTCCAGCGTCCGGTGCATCAGCCGGTGCACCGCCGACTGCAGCAGGTGCCGCTTGCCCGGGAAGTAGTACGAGACCAGACCGCGTGCCGATCCGGCGCGGTCCGCGATGTCGCCGAGGGTCGTCGCGTCGTACCCGCGCTCCCCGACGAGTTCCAGCGTCGCCTGCAGGAGCCGTTCGCGGGAACGTCGGCGCAACTCCTCATTGACCGATGCGCTGCGGGGGGACATCCTTGACTCCTGCGTTGACTGGCTTCCAGCCAACTATACTCAGCGCGGTCCGGCCACCGGCCCCGTGGGGTGCGGTGTGCCCGGGGCACGGGCCGTATCGGGCGACGCGGGGGATCGTCCGATACGGCCGCGATTCCTGGACCGGTCTCCGGACGGTGTCGGTGCCGCCCGGGGGCCGAGTTCGCCCCTTCCCGGCGCGCGGGCCGGCGGGACGCTTCCTACAGTGGCCTGGGGGCCATGTTCCCGAGGAGGCGTACGCCATGGACGGACACCGGTCATGACCCGCAGGCCGTACCGCGGGCACCTGATCACCGTCACGTTCGACGGACAGCGGTGCCTGCACGCCGCGGAGTGCGTACGCGGTCTGCCGCAGGTCTTCGACACGCAGCAGCGGCCGTGGATCCAGCCGGACGCCGCGCCCGCCGACCAGGTCGCGGCCGTCGTACGCCGCTGCCCCTCGGGCGCGCTCCGCTACGAACTCGTCGACGGCACCGTGGAGTTGCCGCCGATGGCCACGACCGTGGAACGGACGGCGGACGGCCGGCTCGTGCTCCGCGGCGATCTGCGCATCCGCGCGGCGGACGGCGCGGAGTCCGTGCAGACGCGGGCCACGCTGTGCGGCTGCGGGGTCAGCGAGAACCAGCCGTACTGCGACCACGGCGGTGACTGCGGCGCCCCGGGCGCCGGTTAGACGAGGCCGAGGACCGGGCGCAGGCCGTCGGGGCGCCGGTCCGCCGGCAGGTGGTCCACGAAGTGCACGGCGCAGCCCAGCGCGGCGGCGCCGCCGTCCGCCCGCCGGTCGTCGCCGACCATCAGGACGTCGCCCGGGGCCACGCCGAGCGCCTGGCACGCGGCCGTGAACAGGCGCGGGTCCGGCTTGGTGACCCCGTACCGGTAGGACAGGACGTACGCGTCGACGTACGGGTCGAGACCGTGCGCCACGAAGACGGGGCGGGGGTCCCAGCCGATGTTGCTGACGACGGCCACCGGGATGCCGCGCTCGCGCAGGCCCGCCAGCACCCCGAGCGCGTCCGGGTACGGATGCCAGGCCACGGGCAGCATGTGCCGGTCGTACAGGGCGTCGTAGAGCCGGTCGTCCGGCAGCGGGACCTCGCGGGCCAGGCCCGTGTACGCGGCCCGGTGCCGGGAGGCGTCCACGTCGCGGACGGCCACCAGCTCGGCCAGGTGGTCGGGGACCTCTACGTGGTGCGTCGTGCCGCCGGGCAGCGCACCGACCTCGTCCAGAGCGTGCGTCGCGCGCGCGAACTCGTCGTCGGACAGGGACAGCTGGGCCTCGTCGAGGACCGCGCGGAGCCAGGACGCGGTGGACTCGATGCGAAAGAGCGTCCCGGAGAAGTCGAAGAGCACGGCTTTGAGCGTCATGCGTCCGATCCTGCGCGGTGGCGAAGTCGCTGGTCAAGGGCGGGCGTCGGGGTCCTGGTGGGGGGCGCGCCACTTCGCGTACGCCGCTGTGGACAGCAGTACCGTCAGCGCCCCGAGCAGCCAGCCGCCCAGCACGTCCGAGGGCCAGTGCACCCCCAGCCACAGCCGGGTCAGGCCCACTCCGAGCACGGAGACCACCGCGACCGCCAGGGCCGCCACCCGCACGGCCGTTCCGGCTCCGTACCGGCGCAGCAGCCACAGGGCCAGGCCGCACACGACCGTCGCCGTCATCGCATGGCCCGAGGGGTACGCCGCGTAGTGCGCCGAGTCCACCGGCACGCGCCATACCGGGCGCGGCCGGTCCACGGCCGATTTGAGGATCTGCTGGACGAGACTGCCGAGCGCGCAGGTGGCCAGCAGCCACACCCCGAGCACCCGGTCGCGCAGCCGCCACACCACGCCCGCCGCGAGGACCGCGCACAGGGCGCGCATCGTCCACGGATCCCACACCCAGTCCGTGAGGACCCGGCTGGCGTGCGTGACGCCGGGCTCGGCCAGCGCCCCCCGGTGCAGGGCCCGGACGACGGCGGAGTCCAGGTCCATGAGGGGGGCCCAGCGGGACGCCACCAGGAGCAGCAGCACCACGCAGGCCAGGGCGAGGGCGATCGAGAGCGGGGTGCGGCGGGAGGGGGACGGGGGATCGAGGTGCGCCGGATACATGGGGAAGATCCTCGCCCATCGTGGGCGGTGCGGACTATCCCAGCGCGCGCAGACCCGGCCCGAACGTCACGAGAAGCGGCACCAGGGGGACCAGCGCGGCCGCCGCGGTCAGGCGCAGCCGGCGGGCCGGGGTCAGCCGGGTCGGCGGTGCCAGCAGTCGGTGCACCCGCTGCGGGACGTGCGCCTGCGGCGTGGGGCAGGGGCCGAACACCCCGCGGTCCTCGTTGAGTTCGACCAGCGCCAGGGCGATGGTGAGCCGGCCGAAGCGGCGCGAGGCGACGTCGTCGGCGGCCAGTTCGACGAGCCGGTGCATCTCGTCGCGGAACGCGGCGAACACCGGGACCTGCGGGAATCCGGCGGCCAGCGCGCCCGAGGAGTGCAGCAGCCAGTCGTGCCGCCACCGGGCGTGTCCCTGCTCGTGCGCGAGCACCGCGTCCAGCTGACGGCCCTTCAAGCGCTGCAACGCGGCCGTGGTGATGACCAGTTGAGGCGTCGTGCCGGGCAGCCACCAGGCGTCGGGCCGTTCGCCCTCCAGCACCACCAGGCGATCGGAGCCGGGCTCCTCGCCGGGCAACAGCGGGGCGCGGACCTGGAGTTCGGTCCGCCGCTGCCGGCGCCGGGCCCCCGCCCGGCGCACCTCGCGCACCAGCA
>NZ_JAAGMG010001152.1 GCF_010548525.1 Streptomyces sp. SID14478 | reverse complement strand
CTCGGCTCCGCCCTGCTCGCCGCCTCGGGCAAGCGGCTGCGGGTGTGGGCGCACGGCGGGCACGCCGCGGCGCGGCACCTCGCGCAGGTGCTCGGCCTGAGCCTGTTCCGCGAACTGCGCCAGATGCGGCGCCCGTTGACCGGTCCGGAGCTGCCCGAGCCGGTGGTCCCGGCAGGGGTCCGCATCCGCACCTTCGTGCCCGGCCAGGACGACACGGCCTGGCTCGCGGTGAACGCGGCGGCGTTCGCACACCACCCCGAGCAGGGCTCCCTCACCCAGCGCGACCTGGACGACCGCAAGGCCGAGTCCTGGTTCGACCCGGCGGGCTTCTTCCTGGCGTTCAAGAACGACGAGCTGGTCGGCTTCCACTGGACGAAGGTGCACGCCGAGGAGCAACTCGGCGAGGTGTACGTCGTCGGGGTCGCCCCGGGCCGGCAGGGCGGCGGGCTCGGCAAGGCGCTGACCACGACCGGCCTGCGCCACCTGGCGGCGGCCGGTCTGCCGACGGCGATGCTGTACGTCGACGCGGACAACAAGGCGGCGGTGAGCGTGTACGAGCGGCTCGGTTTCACCACGTACGAAACGGACCTGATGTACCGAACCGAGTCATAACACCCCACTCGGCGGGTCGAGGGGGCGGTGTCACTTGACGCCGCCCCCTCTCTTGCATCACCCTTTCACTACTTGATTAGTGAAAGTAGGGAAGGGGGGTACGCCAGTGAGCGAGCGCGAGTACGTGATCGAGTTCCGGATCGACCGCCACAGCGGCGTCGCCACCTATCTGCAGATCGTCCACCAGACCGAGCAGGCCCTGCGCATGGGCATGCTCGAACCGGGCGACAAGCTGCCCACCGCCCGCGAAGTCGTCGAGGCCACGGCCATCAATCCGAACACGGTGCTCAAGGCGTACCGCGAGCTGGAGCGGTCGGGTCTCGTCGAGGCCCGCCGGGGCCTGGGCACCTTCGTGCGCAAGTCCCTCGGCTCGGCGGCGGCCGACTCGCCGCTGAAGGCGGATCTCGACGACTGGGCGAGACGGGCGAAGGAGGCAGGGCTCGACCGCGACGACGTGGCCGCCCTGTTCGGCAACGCGTTGGAAGCACACTTCAGCACCACCACCAAGGGGACCCCATGAGCACGGCCATCGAGGCGACGGGCCTCGTCAAGCGCTACGGACGGCACGGCGCCGCGGCCCTGGACGACTGCTCGTTCCGGCTGCCCGAGGGCCGCATCAGCGCCCTCGTCGGGCCCAACGGAGCGGGAAAGTCCACCCTGTTGGCGATCGCCGCGGGACTCATGCGGCAGACCTCCGGACGGCTCACCGTGCTCGGCGCCGGACCCGGCGAGTCCCGCGCCAAGGTCGCCTACCTCTCGCAGGACAAGCCCCTGCACCCGCAGCTGTCCCTCGCGGACACGCTGCGCATGGGCGCCGAGCTGAACCCCGGGCGCTGGGACGCGGCGTACGCGGCGAGGATCGTCGAGCAGGGCGGCCTCGACCCGAAGGCGAAGGTCCGCTCGCTCTCCGGCGGCCAGCGCACCCGCGTCGCGCTCGCCCTGGCCCTCGGCAAGCGCCCCGAACTGATGCTCCTGGACGAGCCGATGGCCGACCTGGACCCGCTGGCCCGGCACGAGCTCATGGGCACGCTGATGGCGGACGCGGCCGAGCACGGCACGACCGTCCTGATGTCCTCGCACATCGTGGCCGAACTGGCCGACGCCTGCGACCACCTGCTGCTCCTGGGCGGCGGCCGCATCCGGCTCGGCGGCGGCATCGACGACCTGCTGGGCGCGCACAGCCTGGTCACCGGGCGCGGCGACCTGTCCGGGCACACCGTCGTCGAGTCCCGCGCGACCGGCCGCGGCATCACCGCCCTGATCCGCCGCGACGGCACGCTCGGCGACGGCTGGCAGGTCCAGGAGCCCTCCCTGGAGGAGCTGCTCCTCGCCCATCTGCGGGCCCCCGACGCCCCGGCCCTGCTCACCCCGGGCACCACCGCCCGCACGCACGACGAGGCGGTGTCCGCATGAGCGCGCCGACGCTGGACAGGCCCACCACGCAGCAGCCGCCCCGGCGCACCCTGCCCGGCCCGGACGGCCTGGTCTGGACGGTGCTGCGCCTGCACCGCACGGCCCTGTGGGTGTGGACCGGCTACGTCACGATCAGCGCCGCCCTGCTGCTGTGGCTGTGGGGGCCGGGCTCCTCGTCCGCCCAGAAGGCGTTCGACGCGTTCGGCTACGCGGGAGCACAGGACAAGGCGTACCTGGGGGCCTCCGCCTTCCTCCCCTTCAGCGGCACCTTCGACTCCCTCTTCTACGATCCGCTGACGCTGACCCGCATCGCCGCCTGCGCGATCGCGGTGTTCGCCGCCGGCCCCCTGATAGCACGCGAACTGGAGTCCGGTACCGCCCAGTTGGCGTGGACCCAGTCCGTGACACCGGCCCGCTGGCTCGCCGCGAAGCTGGCCGTGCCCGCGCTGCTCATCACCGTCGGCACCGGCCTGATCGTCGTCCTGTACCGCCTCGTCTGGGACGACCGCAACCACCTGCTCGTCGCCGGCATCGGCCCGCGCGACCTCGCCTTCTCCGTCGGCCCGGCCACGCTCGCCAACGCCCTGTTCGGCCTCGCCCTCGGCGTGCTCGCCGCACTGGTGCTGCGCCGCACCCTGCCCGCCCTCGCGGTCGCCGGGGTCGGCCAGTTCCTGGTCGGCGCGGCACGCGGCAACTCCTGGCCCTTCCAAGGCAGTTACCAGCAGCCCGAGCTCCCGGTGCACAGCAAGGCGCTCACCTCCACCGGCACCGAGATCGGCGACCCCGGCTGCTACATGAGCCACAAGTGCCTCGCCGGGCACGACGTCACCGGGTTCACCCGGCACTACCTCCCCTCCCCCGACTACTGGTCCCGCCAGCTCACCGAGACCGGCATCCTGCTCGGCCTGACCGCCCTCGCCGTCGTCGCCGCGTTCCTGGTCCTGCGCCGCTACCAGCCCCAGCACCTCACCAAGGGAGCCGCCGCATGAGCACCGCACTCGCCCGCCCGACGGGCCTCACCTGGACGGTGCTGCGTCTGCACCGGCTCGCCCTGTGGCTGTGGATCGCGTACGTCGCCGTGGCGGCGGGCCTGCTGCTGTGGCTGTGGGGGCCGGGCACGAACGGCCTCCCCGTCGCCGAGCGCTGCCTGTCGGGCGCGGTGAGCGGCTGCTCGACGACCGGCGCCTACTCCCGGGCCCTCAATTACCTCGACGCCTCGCTGACCGCCGTGCCGCTGGCCGCCGCCGTGTTCGCGGGCGGCGTGCTCGTCGGGCGCGAACTGGAGCGCGGTACCGCCCAGTTGGCGTGGACCCAGTCCGTGACACCGGCCCGCTGGCTCGCCGCGAAGCTGGCCGTGCCCGCCCTGCTGCTCACCGTCGGCACCGGCCTCCTGGTCGTCCTGCGCCACGCGGTCGCCGCCCGGGCCCGCGGCATGAGCGAGAACACGTGGTGGTCCGGCGCCTACGACGTCCTCGGCCCGACCGCGGTGGTGCTGCCCCTGGCGGGCCTGGCCTGCGGCGCCGTCGCGGCCCTGCTGCAGCGCAAGCTCCTGCCCGCGGCGGTCCTCGGCGCGCTGCTCACGCTGCTGCTGGCGACATGCGCCACGCTGCTGCATCCGCACCTGTGGGCCACCCGGACCGTCGTCGGCTCGCTCGCCCAGGGCTACCGGGGCTACACCGGCGAGGGCGTCGACGAGGGCGCCGTCACCTCCACCGGCGCGCACATCTCCGACCCGATCTGCGTCGGCCACAAGGCGTGCCTGGCCGACCACGACGTCGTCGGCTTCTACAGCACCTACCACCCGGCCTCCCACTTCTGGCCCCTCCAACTCATGGAGACGGGCGTCTTGTTGCTCCTCACGGCAGCGATGACCTACCTCGCCTTCCGCATCCTCCAAAGGCGAGTACCCGCCTAACCTCCCGCTCCCCCGAGCCCCCAACCTCCGCGCTTGCCTGCGGCCCTGCTCGTAACGGTCCCCCGGCACCGTCCTCGGACCCCGCGCTTGCCTGCGGCCCTGCTCGTAACGGTCACCCGGCACCGGCCTCGGACCCCGCGCTGGCCTGCGGCCCTGCTCGCAACGGTCACCCGGCGCTGGGGTGCCGCCTTGCCCACCCTGCCGCCCCAGGCGGCAGACTGCCCAAGGCGGGGGCAACCGCCCCCACCGGGGGGTGAGCCGATCCGGGAGCCCCACCGGAGGGTGAGACGTCCGGAAGCCCCACCGGAGGCTCAGCCGGTCGGGAAGTTCCACCGGGGGTCAGTCGCTAGACGACGGGAGGGGCCGTGTCGGGGTGCCCCCGCAGGACACCGCAGGAACCCAGCTCTGGACGCCGCGCCGTAGGCGCCCAGGTGGCGTGGAGACCAATCCGGCCGAGGAGGTACCCCGGCGCGGCCCCGCCCCCCGCGCCATACGGAAGGCGCACACCAGCCCGGCAGAACCACACAGTCGGCGTGGAGACCACCCCGGCAGAACCACACGGCCACCGCACACCGCCCCAGCAGAACCACACTCCCACCCCCACGGACGCCCGGGAGCCGTCCGCCCATAGCCCGCACGTCATGTCGCCGTAACCAGCGATTCAGACGACCTTGCGAGGCTCACGGGATGCAGCCCCCCGCGCCCGACCCCGCGAAGGTCCCGCCGGAGCCCGGCCCCCACGCCGCCGCCCTCCGTCTCGCGCCCGCGCTCTCGGACCTCCCCGCCCCGTCCGACGCGCCCGAGACCGGCTCCGCGCGGAAGAATGGGGCCATGACCCAGCCGAACGCCGCACAGGACAAGACCGCCCCGCGCCCCCAGCCGTCCGTGGGCTCGCTGGCAGCGCACCGTCCCCACCCCGTGGCGGGCGGCGACTACGAGAGAGCGGCCACGAAACTCGCCGGGATCGTCGCCGACATCGACGCGGACCCGGACGACTACGAGGACGTCTACGCGAACCAGGAGGGCGCGGAGCTGCCGCAGGGCCGCTTCCTGGACCGCGAGCGCAGCTGGCTGGCGTTCAACGAGCGGGTCCTGGAGCTGGCCGAGGACCCGACCACCCCGCTCCTGGAGCGCGCGAACTTCCTGGCGATCTTCGCCTCGAACCTCGACGAGTTCTTCATGGTCCGGGTGGCCGGCCTCAAGCGGCGCATCGCGACCGGCGTCGCCACCCGTTCGGCCTCAGGGCTGCAGCCCCGCGAGGTCCTGGAGCTGATCTGGAACCGCTCCCGCGAGCTCATGGCCCGGCACGCCGCCTGCTACCAGGACGAGGTCGCCCCGGCGCTGGCCGACGAGGGCATCCACGTGGTGCGCTGGAACGAGCTGACGGAGAAGGAGCAGGCCCGGCTGTACACGCTGTTCATGCAGCAGATCTTCCCGGTGCTGACCCCGCTGGCCGTCGACCCCGCCCACCCCTTCCCGTACATCTCGGGCCTGTCCCTGAACCTCGCGGTCGTGGTGTCGAACCCCGTCTCGGGCCACCGCCACTTCGCCCGCGTCAAGGTGCCCCCGCTGCTCTCCCGCTTCCTGGAGGCCGCCCCGCAGCGCTACGTCCCCATCGAGGACGTGATCTCCGCGCCCCGGCACCTGGGCGAGCTGTTCCCCGGCATGACGATCGAGGAGCACCACATGTTCCGCGTCACGCGGAACGAGGACCTGGAGGTCGAGGAGGACGACGCCGAGAACCTCCTCAAGGCCCTGGAGAAGGAGCTCATGCGGCGCCGTTTCGGCCCGCCGGTGCGCCTGGAGGTCGAGGAGAGCATCGACTCCGAGATCCTGAGCCTGCTGGTACGGGAGCTGAAGGTCCGCGAGGCGGAGGTGTACCCGCTGCCGGGGCCGCTCGACCTCACGGGCCTGTTCTCGATAGCGGGCCTGGACCGCCCCGAGCTGAAGTACCCGAAGTTCGTCGCGGGCACCCACCGCGACCTCGCCGAGGTCGAGTCGTCCTCCGCGCCCGACATCTTCGCCGCCCTGAAGAGCCACGACGTCCTGCTGCACCACCCGTACGACAGCTTCTCCACCTCCGTACAGGCCTTCCTGGAGCAGGCGGCCAACGACCCGGACGTGCTCGCCATCAAGCAGACGCTGTACCGGACCTCGGGTGACTCGCCGATCGTCGACGCGCTGATAGACGCGGCGGAATCGGGCAAGCAGGTGCTCGTCCTGGTCGAGATCAAGGCGCGCTTCGACGAACAGGCCAACATCAAGTGGGCCCGGAAGCTGGAGGAGTCCGGCTGCCACGTCGTCTACGGCCTCGTCGGCCTGAAGACGCACTGCAAGCTCTCCCTCGTCGTCCGGCAGGAGGGCGACCAGCTCGTGCGTTACTCGCACGTCGGCACCGGCAACTACCACCCCAAGACCGCCCGCCTGTACGAGGACCTGGGCCTGCTGACGGCCAACAAGGAAGTCGGCGCGGACCTCTCCGACCTCTTCAACCGGCTGTCCGGCTACTCGCGCCGCGAGACCTACCGCCGCCTCCTGGTGGCCCCCAAGTCCCTGCGCACGGGCCTGGTCACGCGGATCGAGAAGGAGGTCCAGCACCACCGTGCGGGCCGTCCCGCGTACGTCCGCATCAAGGTCAACTCGATGGTCGACGAGGCCGTCATCGACGCGCTGTACCGGGCGTCGCAGGCGGGCGTGCCCGTCGACGTGTGGGTGCGCGGGATCTGCGCCGTGCGCCCCGGGGTCGCGGGCCTGTCGGAGAACATCCGGGTCCGCTCGGTCCTCGGCCGCTTCCTGGAGCACTCCCGCGTCTTCGCCTTCGGCAACGGGGGCGAGCCCGAGGTGTGGATCGGCAGCGCCGACATGATGCACCGCAACCTCGACCGCCGCATCGAGGCTCTGGTCCGCGTCGAGGACCCGGCGCACCGGGCGGCCCTCAGCAGGCTGCTCGAAACGGGGATGTCCGACAGCACCGCCTCCTGGCACCTGGGCCCGGACGGCGACTGGACCCGGCACGCCGTCGACGCGGACGGGCAGCCCCTGCGGAACGTACAGGAGATGCTCATAGACGCCCGGAGGCGCCGGCGTGGCACAGCAACACCTTGATTCCACCGCGGCAGGCGCGGCGGACGCCGTCCTGGATTCCTATCTACGGGCCCAGGCGACCGAGTTCCTGCGTTCGCTGCGGCTGCACCGCGAGAGCGGCGGGGCCGGCGCGGCCGAGGCCT
>NZ_JAAGMG010001115.1 GCF_010548525.1 Streptomyces sp. SID14478 | reverse complement strand
GCCGGGACCGCCACCGGCGCGCCGACCGGCAAGGGCGCGGCCGAGGTCACGGGCAGCGCCACGCTCGGCGACGTGCCCCTGGCCGCGTTCAGCAACAGCCTGCTCCCGGGTACCGTCGCGAACGACCGCGGCGTCGACCTCGGCGGCATCGGCTCCGACATCTACCCGGCGGGCCGCAAGGGCGAGTACTGGACCGTGACCGACCGCGGCCCGAACGGGCAGATCAAGGTCGACGGCACCAAGCGCCGCACGTTCCCCGTGCCCGGCTTCGACCCGGCGATCGTGAAGATCCGGGTCACCGGGAACCGGGTGAAGGTGCTGCAGGCGATCCCGCTGACGACGTCGTCCGGCAAGCCGGTCACCGGTCTGTCGAACCAGGAGAGCCGGGACGAGAAGCCGTACACGTACGACGCGAAGAACCCGCTCTCCTACGACCCGAACGGCCTGGACACCGAGGGCATCGTGCGGGCGGCCGACGGTACGTTCTGGCTCGTCGACGAGTACGGGCCCTCGCTCGTGCACGTCTCGGCGCACGGCAAGGTCCTCGCGCGGCACGTGCCGAAGGGGCTGCACCTGAAGGGCGCCGGCTACCCGGTCGTCGAGTCGCTGCCGTCGGTCCTGCTGCACCGCAAGATCAACCGCGGTTTCGAGGGGCTCGCCCAACTCCCGGGCGGCGACCTGGTGCTGGCGGTGCAGAGCCCGCTGTCCCTGCCCGACGGGGACGCCGGGGACGCGTCCCTGAACACCCGGCTCATCCGGTTCTCGACCAAGAAGAAGGCGGTCACCGCCGAATACGCGTACCGCTTCGACCCGGTCGGCGAGATCGACCCGGGTGAGGACGACACCTCCGAGCTGAAGATCTCGTCCGTGGTGGCGCTCGGCGGCGACCGGCTTCTCGTGGAGGAGCGCACGGACAAGGCCGCCCGCCTGCAGGAGGTGCGTCTGACGCGCCGCGCGAACATCCTGGGCGACCAGTGGGACGACGCCACCACGTCGCCCTCGCTGGAGCAGCTCGAGGACCCGTCCGCCGCCGGGGTGCCGGTGCTCGGCAAGCGGCTCGTGGTCGACCTGAACACGGTCGACGGGGTGCAGGACAAGATCGAGGGCGTGGCGCTCGCCGGGCACGGCACGCTCGCCCTGATCAACGACAACGACTTCGGGATGACGGACGGAGACGGCGCGTTCGACGCGCAGGGACGGCTCGTGGACAGCGGCATCGAGACGCGCGTGACGTACGTGAAGCTGCCCAAGGGCGCCCTCTGACGAGGCGCCCGGGGCGCCTCGTCAGGGCCGTTCGCCGGCCGTCTCCTCGATGGCCGGCATCGGCTCCCCGCCGGGATGCCAGCTGCTGAGGAACGCGGGCTGCCGGGCGAGGTCGACCAGTTCGACGCGCGCGCCGATGCTGTCGACGCGGTGGTAGGCGAAGGGACGGCCGTACGGGCAGCCCGAGAAGTCCACGGGGAGGCCCTCCCCGGCCAGTCGGCGTGAACCCCGTTCGACATCGGTGGACCAGAAGCCGAGGTGGTCGAAGCGGGGCCCTTCGGAGGCGTCCCAGGGGCTGCCCGGCACGCCCTCGATCAGCTCGATGAACGGCGGTCCGCCCCGGGTGAAGGCGATCCGGTAGTCCCACTCCCCGAGCCGGTCGGACACCGGGTCGCTCCAGGTGACGCCTGCGGACCGCCGCAGGTCCCTCATCGCCGGTTCGATCTCGGGGACGGCGAAGCACACGTGGTAGAAGGCAGTCATGTCCCCATCATGACCTCAGGGCAACAGGCTCTCCACGTCGCTCGGCAGCAGCCCGCTGGGCAGGTCGCTGGGCAGTGCGGTCGGGATCTTCGAGGGCAGGTTGCTCGGGAGCTCGCTGGGGAGCCCGCTCGGCAGTTCGCTGGGGATGCCCAACGACGGGGACGGCGTGCCCCGTTGGCCTGTTCTGTCGGGGGCGGGTTTGTCGTCGTCGCCCGCATCGCGCGTCGCCACCAGCACGACGGCGCCGACGATCACCACGAGGGCGACGAGCACCGCGATCAGGAGGTACGGACGCCGCCCGGTGCGTGGCCCCTCGGGCGGCGGCGCGCCGAAGGAGCCTGCGGGCGGCGGGCCGAAGGAGCCGCCCGGCGGCGGCCGGTCGCCGGGCGGCCCCGGTGGTTGCGGCGGGGGCGGGGGCACGGACATACCCGCCAGAGTCCTCGCTCACGAGGTCAAAGCGCGACCCCTCGGCACAAGTTGGTACCCGCCGCGTCCCGTCCGGGTCAGTCGCGCGCGGCCAGCAGGTGGTCCATCGCCAGCTGGTCCAGGCGCTCGAAGGCCATGCCGCGCTCGGCGGCCGCCTCGACGTCGAACTCCTCGAAGGCGCCCTTGTCCGCGAGGAGTCCGGCGAGGCCTTCCGCCGCGGTCGGCTGCGCCAGCTCGTCCAGACGGGACGCGCGCAGCGCCTCCTGCACCTCTGGGTCGGCGCGGAAGGCGGCCGTGCGCTCCTTGAGGATCAGGTAGTTGCGCATGCAGCCCGCGGCCGACGCCCACACGCCGTCGAAGTCCTCGGTCCGCGGCGGCTTGAAGTCGAAGTGCCGCGGGCCCTCGTATCCGCCGCGCTCCAGCAGGTCGACGAGCCAGAAGGCGGCGCGCAGGTCACCGGCGCCGAAGCGCAGGTCCTGGTCGTAGCGGGTGCCGTGCTGGCCGTTGAGGTCGAGGTGGAACAGCTTGCCCGCCCACATCGCCTGGGCGATGCCGTGCGGGAAGTTCAGGCCCGCCATCTGCTCGTGGCCGACCTCGGGGTTCACGCCGTACATCTCGGGGCGCTCCAGGCGCTCGATGAACGCCAGCGCGTGGCCGATGGTGGGCAGGAGGATGTCGCCGCGCGGCTCGTTCGGCTTCGGCTCGATGGCGAACCTGAGGTCGTAGCCCTGCTCGACCACGTACTCCCCAAGGAGGTCGAACGCCTCCTTCATGCGGTCGAGCGCGTCGCGGACGTCCTTGGCCCCGCCGGACTCCGCGCCCTCGCGGCCGCCCCAGGCGACGTACGTCTTCGCGCCCAGCTCGGCGGCGAGGTCGATGTTGCGGATGGTCTTGCGCAGCGCGAAGCGGCGTACGTCGCGGTCGTTGGCGGTGAAGCCGCCGTCCTTGAAGACGGGGTGCGTGAAGAGGTTCGTGGTGGCCATCGGGACGACGATGCCGGTGGCGTCCAGGGCCTGCCGGAAGCGCTTGATGTGGGACTCGCGCTCGGCCTCGGAGGCGCCGAACGGGATGAGGTCGTCGTCGTGGAACGTGACGCCGTAGGCGCCGAGCTCCGCCAGCTTCTGCACGGACTCGACCGGGTCGAGCGCGGGCCGGGTGGCGACGCCGAACGGGTCGACGCCCTGCCAGCCGACGGTCCACAGGCCGAAGCTGAACTTGTCCTCGGGGGTGGGCTGGTACGTCATCTTGCGGCTCCCTCGCCGTTCGCGGGCGGCACGGGCACATCGCACCGCACGCCTATTTCGTCATGGCGGTTTACAAATTAGTATGCGGACACGCCGCTGGGAAGAGCCGTCCACCTCCGGTACCGAATTCAGGAGAGCCGCATGTCCGCTGCCGATGGTCCCCTCGTTGTCGGGGTCGACAGTTCCACGCAGTCCACGAAGGCCCTGGTCGTCGACGTCGCCACGGGCGCGGTCGTGGCCGCCGGCCAGGCACCGCACACCGTGACGTCGGGCGCGGGCCGCGAGAGCGACCCCGAGGAGTGGTACGACGCACTGCGCACGGCGCTCGCCCAGTGCGGGGACGCGGCCCGCCGGGCATCGGCCGTCGCGGTCGGCGGGCAGCAGCACGGCCTGGTCACGCTCGACGCACAGGGCCGCCCGGTGCGTCCGGCGCTGCTGTGGAACGACGTGCGCTCCGCACCGCAGGCCCGCCGCCTGATCGACGAGCTGGGCGGGGCGAAGGTGTGGGCCGACCGGTTCGGCAGCGTGCCCGGCGCCTCGTTCACCGTGTCGAAGTGGGCGTGGCTCGCCGAGCACGAACCGCAGGCGGCGCGCGCGACCGCCTCCGTACGGCTGCCGCACGACTACCTCACCGGGCGGCTGACGGGCGCGGCCACGACGGACCGCGGCGACGCCTCCGGCACCGGATGGTGGGCGTCGGCGACCGAGGCCTACGACGAGGACGTGCTCGGGCGGGTGGGGCTCGACCCCGCGCTGCTGCCGAGGGTGGTGGGGCCCGGCGAGATCGCGGGGACGGTACGCGACGCCTCCGGTGAACTCCCCTTCGCCAAGGGCACGTTGGTGGCCGCGGGCACGGGTGACAACGCCGCGGCCGCGCTCGGCCTCGGCCTGCTGCCCGGCACCCCCGTGCTCAGCCTCGGCACCTCGGGCACGGTGTACGCGGTGTCCCGGCGGCGGCCCACGGACCCGAGCGGCACCGTCGCCGGGTTCGCGGACGCA
>NZ_JAAGMG010001077.1 GCF_010548525.1 Streptomyces sp. SID14478 | reverse complement strand
GGGCGGCGCTGAAGGCGGCGGCCTGGCGGGGCGTCGCCGTGGACGGGCTCGCGGAGTTCCGGCATCCGGCGGCGCCCGCCACGGCGGCAGCGGACGGTTTGGTCGTGGGGTACGCGGCCGCGCCGGAACGGGCGTACGGGGCTGCGGTCGACGCCCTCTGCGACGTGCTGCCGCCGCCCTCCTGATGGGGGCGGGGCAGGTCAGGACAGCAGGAAGTCCGCCGCGCCCTGCTTGGCACCCTCGATGAACGCGGTGATCTCACCGGGGGTGTAGATGAGGGCGGGGCCGTCCGGGTCCGAGGACTGGCGGACGGCGACGCGGCCGTCGGCCAGCTTCATGGCTTCGAGACAGTTGCCGCCGTTGCCACCGCTCCACGGCTTGTGCCAGCCGTCGGAGCCGAGGTCGCGGGCCGGCATGCCGTTGTAGATCGGCTCGCCGTCGACGCCTCGTATCCGGTCCTTGATCCGGTCCATTCACAGCTCCTTGCGGAGATCGCGGAGGATCTCCTTTGTGCGTTGTGCCGTCGCGGCGTGTGCCGCCATGCGGTCCATGACCTCCAGGTGCGTGGCCACCTCGGGTCGCGCGTCCAGGTAGACGGCGCCGGTCAGGTACTCGCTGTACACCATGTCCGGCAGTTCCGACATGGCGAATCGGAACAGGACGAAGGGTCCGTACGTGCCCGGGTGCGGGCCCGCGGCGAACTCCGCGACCTGGAGGGTCACGTTCGGCCGTTCCATGACGTCCAGCAGCCGGTCGATCTGGCCGCGCATCACGTCCGCGTCGCCGACGGGCCGGCGCAGCGCGGTCTCGTCCATGACCACCCACAGGCGTGGCGCGTCCTCGCGGGTGAGCAGGTCCTGGCGCTGCATGCGCAGGGCGACGTGCCGGTCGACGACGCCGGGGTCCTCGACGAGCGCGCGGCCGATCGCCCCCGATCTGAGCACGCCGCGCGCGTAGTCCTCGGTCTGCAGCAGTCCCGGCACGAAGTGCGGCTCGTACGACCTGATGAGCGCCGCGGCGCCCTCCAGGCTCACGTACATCGAGAACCAGCCGGGCAGGATGTCGTGGAACCGCTGCCACCAGCCCGGCTTGTTCGCGTCCTCGGCGAGCTGCACGAACGCGTCGGCCTCGGCCGTCGAGACGCCGTAGGACTTCAGCAGGAGCTGGAGGTAGGGGATCTTCAGGGAGACCTCCGCGGTCTCCATGCGACGGACCGTCGCGGCGGTCACGCGGAGTACTTTCGCGGCTTCCTCGCGCTTGAGCCCGGCGTTCTCGCGGAGGTCCTGGAGGCGCCGGCCCAGGACGACCTGGCCGACCGTCGGCGCGGACCGCGGTTCGCTCACGCCCCTTACCTCCCAGTAGTTCACGTGTCCGGATCCAGCCGCGGGAGAAGATCCGGTCAGGGTCGTCAACCGGCCATTTCCCCGCGGTTCGCCCCCAATGGGCGCCGCGCGTCGAGCTGTTGCGAGCAGTGTGCCATGCCCGCTCCGCACGGCACACTGCACTCTGCATTTTCCAGAGTGGCTCTTGCCAAGTGTTCACGACGGGGCGATAGTGGCAAGCGTGATTCCGTCCGCGCCCTTAGGAACAGAAGTCGGCGAAGCTACGCTCAGTGACCGTTCGGGTACCTCGACAGGGCCTGCGGCACGGCGCAGCAGCTTCGAACTGGCTCCCCACCCGGGCTCCGCCGCACAGGCCCGGCGCATGACGCGCGCCCACCTCAGTGGTTGGGGCGCGTGCGAGGACACCTGCGACGCGGCGGCTCTCGTCGTGTCCGAACTGGTCACGAACGCGATCGTGCACACAGCCAGCCGCCGCATCCACTGCGAGCTGCACGAGCTGTGCGACGACTCCGGCGAGCGCGTGCGGATAGCGGTGCGCGACGAGGGCTGCATGCCCGGCGACACCCGCCCCGCGGGCCGGATCGCGCCCGAGGAGGAGCACGGCAGGGGGCTCCTCCTCGTGGCGGCGGTCTCCACCGCGTGGGGCGCCCAGGAGACCGGGCCCGGGCTGCTCGTCTGGGCGGAGCTGCCGAGGGACGGCCAGGCGGCGGGTCCCGGCCCCGTCCCCGCGCCCTGCGACGGGACCGGCTGGGCCTGGTGAGCGGCGTCCGCCACCGACCGGGCGGACGAAGGACGACGAACGTGCTGAACGGGAACGGATGGGCGTGGTGACGACGCGGACGATGCAGTTGGACTCGCTGGTCGGGTTCGCCCGGCGACACACCGCCCCGCGCCCCGCCGACCCCGTGCGCCTGAGCGTGCCGGACGGCATGACGGCGCCGATGGGCTGCGACGCGGTGGCGGTGCCCGAGGCGTTCGCCCGGGCGATGACGCGGCGGCTGCCGCACATGGGCTGCGTGTACGCGGACGGGGCGCACTGGTGGTGGCTGGTGCCCTCGGACTCCGATGTCGCCCTGGAGTGGCCGGCGCCCGCGCGCTACACGACCGGGGCCGTGGTGCCGGACGCGCGCCGGGCGCCCGATCTCATCCACTGCCCCGACGGTCCGGTGCCGTACACGCCGCCGATCCCGCTGTATCTGGCGCTGTGCCGGGTGACCGGGACGACCCCGGCGTGGTCGCGTCCGCTCGGCGCCGCCTGAGCGCCTCGCCTCAGCCGACGGGCGAGGGGGCCGCCTCGCGCACGATCACCAGGAACGCGTCCGTCGCCAGGTCCATGACCACTTCGGCGGGTTGACCCTCCAGGCGGCGCAGGCGCGCGAACTCCTCGGCGGGCCAGGAGCCGCGGGGCCCGCCGGCCGGGAAACGTTGCAGTACCACTCGTCCGTTGATCATCACTCGTCCCTGCCCCCGTGATCGTGCCGATGTGCTCGTGCGGTCGAGCATCGGTGCGTGCCGACGCGTCATGAGGGAGAACGCTGGCAGCGGGGGTTTCGGCTCGCAACGTGACGATAATGACACCGACTTGAGACGAGGTGGACCCGGACGTGAGGCGCCTCAGTCGCCGTATTCGTCGTGGTACCGGACGCCCGTACTGCCCGCAGGGGCGCCGAGGGCAGAGGCGCGGCCGGCCGGCTTCTCCCACTCCTCCTGCCGGCCCAGGGCCGTCAGGTCGAGGAGATTGCTGGTGAACCCGATGTTGTCCAGGCCCCGGTCGAAGGTCGTGTACGTGTGGAAGACCCGCTCCCCGTCGCGGAGGAAGCAGCTGAGCGCGGGCCGCTCCTGGACGCCTTCGGCGGAGCCGACCGTGGCGCCGAAGTCCTGGTTGAAATCGGTGAGGTGGGACGAGTACCAGGGAACCGTCCAGCCCATCCGGGCCTTGAACGGGAGGATCCTGGTGAACGGCGCGCGGGAGACCGCCGCGAACGCCGTGCCGCGGGCCCGCAGATGCGCCAGGTGCCCGATCTGGTCGAGGAACCCCGAGCAACTGGCACAGCCCGCCTCCCACTCGGGAGCGAACATGAAGTGGTAGACGACCAGTTGGGCCCGCCCCTCGAACAGGTCGAGCAACTCGGCCTTGCCGTCCGGCCCTTCGAAGACGTACAGCTTGTCGACCTCCGCCATGGGCAGCTCGCGCCGCCGGGCGTTCAACTCGTCCCGCGCCCGGGTGGCCGCCTTCTCCAGAGCGAGCAGTTCCTCGCGGGCGGCGCGCCACTCCTCGTGCGTGACCACCTTCGGCAGCCCCATGGTTCCTCCGTATGTCGACGGGCGGGTCTCTCGCAGGGGTGACCGGGGAGCCGCACGGAACTCATCGCTGCCGCCGAAGTTTTTTCCGGGCACTTCTTCACGGGGCCTCAGGTGTCGTACTCCTGGATACGCCTGCCGTGTCCGCGTGCGACGAGCGCGGGCAGCAGCTCGGCCAACTCCCCTGCCACGTCCGGGACATCGACCGTGGTCAGCCGCCCGTCGCGCATCAGGACGCGGCCGTCGACGACGGTGGTGCGCACGTCGCCGGAGCGGGCGCTGTGCACGAGGGTCGCGGCGAGGTCGTGCACGGGCTGGGTGTGCGGGCCGCTCAGGTCGACCAGGACGAGGTCGGCGCGGCGGCCGGGCGCCAGCGAGCCGACGTG
>NZ_JAAGMG010001038.1 GCF_010548525.1 Streptomyces sp. SID14478 | reverse complement strand
CGCCCGCCTCGCCGACGACGGCGATCTCCCGGGGCCCGTCGAGCAGCGCCTCCGCGACCGCGAGGCCGTTCCCGATGAACCGCGGCGCACGCGGTCCGAGCGCCTTGACCACGCCCAACGCCCGTTCGGCCGCCGTGCGGTGGGGCTCGGAGCCGGTCTGGGCGGCGTACGACAGCAGTGCGCCGGCGGCGGCCGTCCACCCGGAGGGCGCGGCGTTGTCGGTCGGGTCCTGCGGCCGCCGGATCAGCTGCTCGGCGTCCACGGCGGTGTCGTACAGGGCCCCGCTCTCCCGGTCCACGAACCGGTCCAGTACGTGGTCGAGCAGGAACCCGGCGAACTCCAGCCACACTCCTTCGCCGGTCACGGACGCGAGTGCGAGGAACCCCTCGGCGACGTCCGCGTAGTCCTCCAACACCCCCTGGTTCCGGCCGGCCTGACCGTCCTTGCTGGTACGGGTGAGGCGGGCCTGGGGGTCCATGTGCAGGCGCACGAGGAGGTCGCCCGCGCACACGGCGGCGTCCACCAGGTCCTGCCGCCCGAAGTAGGCGCCGGTCTCGGCGAGCGCCGCGATCGCCAGACCGTTCCACGCGGCGACGACCTTGTCGTCCCGGCCGGGGGCGGGACGCAGGCCGCGGGCCTCCAGCAGCCGCGCGCGGATGCGGCCGGTCTGCTCGGCGTCGAACACCTCGTCGTCCTGCGGGAGTTGGAGCACCGAGGCGCCCTCCTCGAAGGTGCCCTCCTGCGTGACGCCGAAGTACCGGGCGGCGACGTCGCCGTCCTGCGCGCCGAGCACTTCGTCCAACTGCCCCGGGGTCCATACGTAGTAGGCGCCCTCGACGTGCTTGCCGCTCGCCGGGTCCTCGCTGTCGGCGTCGAGCGCGGAGGCGAACCCGCCCTCGTTCGTGCGCAGTTCGCGCACCAGGAAGTCGGCGGTCTCCAGGGCGATGCGCCGGGCGAGCTCCGAGCCGGTGGAGCGCCACAGGTGCGCGTAGGCGCGGCACAGCAGCGCGTTGTCGTACAGCATCTTCTCGAAGTGGGGCACCGTGAACTCGCGGTCGACGGAGTACCGCGCGAACCCGCCGCCCAACTGGTCGTAGATCCCGCCGCGCGCCATCCGCTCACAGGTGTCGACGGCCATCTGCAGCGCGCCTTCGGACCCCGTGCGCGCATGGTGGCGCAGCAGGAACTCGATCACCATCGACGGCGGGAACTTGGGGGCGCCGCCGAACCCGCCGTGCCGCTCGTCGTACTCGCGGGTGAGTCCGAGCAGCGCCTGCGTCAGCTCCTGCTCGCCGGGCACCTGCGTGTCCCCGTACGGCAGTTCCCGCCCCGCGAGATCCGAGGTGATCTTCGCGGCGACCTCGGCGACCTCGCCGCGCCGGTCGCTCCACGCGTCCCGTACGCCGTTGAGGACCTGAGGGAAGGACGGCATGCCGTGGCGGGGCTCGGGCGGGAAGTAGGTACCGAAGTAGAAGGGTTCGGCGTCCGGCGTCAGGAAGACGGTCATGGGCCAGCCGCCCTGGCCGGTGGCCGCCTGGACGGCCTCCATGTAGACGGCGTCGACGTCGGGGCGCTCCTCGCGGTCGACCTTGACGCTGACGAAGTGGTCGTTGAGGACGGCGGCGGTGGCCTCGTCCTCGAAGGACTCGTGGGCCATCACGTGGCACCAGTGGCAGCTCGAATATCCGACGCTGAGCAGCACCGGCACCCCCCGCCGCTTCGCCTCCTCGAAGGCCTCGGCCGACCAGGGCCACCAGTCGACCGGGTTGTCGGCGTGCTGGAGGAGGTAGGGGGACGTTTCATGGGCCAGTCGGTTCGGCATACCCCCATCCTCGCGCACCCGGACGCCGGGGCCGGTGATCTGCGGCCCCGGCGCCCGCCCCGGCACCACCGCGCCGCAGGCGAAAATGGAGCCCTCCCCGGCACGGTGGTTCCACGTCCGGCGCGAGCGAGCGGGCCGCGGCCGGCCCCGCACCGGGGTCGCGCGCACCTCCCGGGAGCTCGCTGAGAGCGAGGAACCTTTCGTGGAGACAAGGCAGTTGCTGCGCAGCATGGTGCGCATCCGTAGCGCCGAGGAAGTCATCGCCGACGCCTACCGCGACGAGCAGGAAATGCGTACGCCCGTGCACTTCTCCATCGGCCAGGAGGCCACCGCCGTCGGCGTGTGCGCCGCGCTGCGCCGTGCGGACCTCGTGTACAGCGGGCACCGCTGTCACGCCCACTACCTGGCCAAGGGCGGCGATCTGTCCGCCATGGTCGCCGAGTTCCACGGCAAGGCGAGCGGCTGCGCCTCCGGCCGCGGGGGCGCGGTGCACCTGACCGACCGGGCCGCGGGATTCGCCGCCTCCTCGGCGATCCTCGGCGAGATGATCTCGGTGGCCACCGGCGCGGCCTGGGCCTTCGCCCGCGGCGGCGAGCCCCGCGTGGCGGTCACCTTCTTCGGCGACGGCGCCTCCGAGGAGGGCGTCTTCCACGAGTCGCTGAACTTCGCCGCCCTGCACCGGCTCCCGGTGGTCTACGTCTGTGAGAACAACCGGTACGCGCTCGGCTCGACGGTCGACGCCCGCCAGCCGGCGGGCACCAGCATCACCGGCCGGGCCCGCGGTTACGGCATCCGTGCGGAGCAGGTCGACGGGAACGACGTCCGGGCCGTGTACGAGGCGACGCGGAAGGCGGCGCGGCACTGCCGCGAGGGCAACGGCCCCGCCTTCCTGGAGCTGGACACCTACCGCTGGCGCGAGCACGTCGGCCCGAACTGGGACCAGGAGCTCGGCGCCCGGCCCCTGGAGGAGCTGGAGTACTGGATGGAGCGCTGCCCCGTGCGCCGGGCCACCGAGGAGCTGCGGGCCACCGAACCCGGCATCGAGCGGACGGTGGCCGCCTGGGACCGCGAGTTCCGCGCCGAGGCCCGCGAGGCGATCGCGCTGGCGAAGGCCGCGCCCTTCCCGCGCGTCGAGGAGCTGCTCAGCGGGACGTACGGGAACTGAAGGGGAAGCGGAGAATGCGGAAACTCACCTACAGCCAGGCGATCAGCGAGGCGACGGTCCAGTGCATGGCGGCGGATCCGTCGATCGTGGTGGCCGGCCAGAGCGTCGACGACCACAAGGGGGTCTACGGCACCACGGGCGAGGCGTTCGCGCGCTTCGGGCCCACGCGGGTGATGGACATCCCCAACGGGGAGAACGCCTTCGCGGGCATCGCCGTCGGCGCCGCGACGCAGGGCCTGCGGCCCCTGGTGGTGCACACCCGGGACGACTTCATGTTCCTGGCCATGGACGGGGTCTTCAACCTCGCCGCGAAGTGGCGCTACATGTTCGGGAACCGGGGCGGCGCACCCGTCGTGATGCGGGGGATCGTCGGCCGCGGATGGGGGCAGGGTGCCACCCACTCCCAGAGCCTCCAGTCGCTGTTCGGCCACTTCCCCGGCCTGTACGTGGCGACCCCGGCCTCCCCCGCGGACGCCAAGGGCCTGCTGGTCAGCGCGCTGCGGTCGGACACCCCCGTCATCCTGCTGGAGAACCGCGGACTGTACGGAGTCGAGGGCGAGGTGCCCGAGGAGCCGGTGGCGGTGCCCTTCGGCAAGGGGCGGATCGCCCGGACCGGCGAGGACATCACCATCGTCGCGGCCTCGCTGATGGTCCACGAGGCGGAGCGGGCCGCCGAGGTGCTCGCCGACCGGGGCGTCAGCGCCGAGGTGGTCGACGTGCGCAGCATCCGGCCGCTCGACGACGCGATGATCTGCGCATCGGTCGTGAAGACCGGCCACTTGGTGGTCGCGGACACCAGCTGGGCCCGCTACGGGCTGTCGGCGGAGGTCGCCGCCGTGGTGGCGGAGAACGTGCCGCAGGCGCTGCGGGCACCGGTGCGCCGGATCACCCCGCCGGACTGCCCGGCGCCGGTTTCCTGGCCGCTGGAGAACGCGTTCAACCCCGGCGCCGCGTCGATCGCGCAGGCCTGTCTGGAGGTGCTGCGCTCCGCGCGGTGGTCCGTACCGCGGATCCAGGACGTGATGGCCGGCTTCACCGGCCCCTACTGACGGCCGTCGCGCCGCGCGCCGCCCGGCCTCCTCCCCGGACCTGTCACGTCACGTTCCCGTCTTTGATCGCAGGGACCCTCGCGCCTGCACTCCATACGCAGGACACTTGACACGGAACTGACGCCACCGGAGGGGGACCGAAGATGCGAGACAGCCATCGGGCGGAGGCCGAGCGGCTGTTGGCCCGGGCCGTGGAGGAGGAGGTCAGGCGCTCCGGCGGCCGCACGGACGGGAGCGTCCTGCTGTCCCGGGCGCGGGGCGCGCTCGACGCCATGGCCCAGAGCGCGGCCGAGGAGTACGGCGCGTACACGCGGGCGCTGGACGAGGCGGCCGCGGGACAGATGACGTTCGGGGAGCGCTTCGCCCAGCACGGCGGCTCAACTCCCTTGCAGGTGGCGGGGGTCGGCGCCGTCACGGCCGCGCTGGCCGATCTGCTGCTCGGGACGGGCACCGGCGTCGCCGTGGGCACCGGGGCGGCCGTCGCCGTG
>NZ_JAAGMG010000998.1 GCF_010548525.1 Streptomyces sp. SID14478 | reverse complement strand
GCGCGGGCGGCGGGGGCACCGGGGGCGCGGCCGGCGCCGGGCCCTGGTCGGGGTCCTCCGAGTCCAGCAACTGCACGGCGTGGCGGCCCAGTTGGGCGACGAGTGCGCCGGGCAGCCAGGGGTCACGGGTGCGGCCGCCGTCGGACAGGGTGTCCTCGGCGCCGGTGCGCTCCAGGATCTCCGCCGGCGTGGGGCGGTCCCCGGGCTGCTTGCGCAGGCAGTCCCGCACGAGGTCCTGCAGCCCCTCCGGCAGGTCGTCCAGGTCCGGCTCCTCCTGGGCGATGCGGAACATCAGGGCGTGCACCCCGCTGTTGGACGTGCCGAAGGGCAGCGCGCCCGTCGCCGCGTACGCGAGCACCGAGCCCAGGCAGAAGACGTCGCACGCCGGGGTGATCCGGTCGCCGCGCACCTGCTCGGGCGCCATGAACCCGGGGGAGCCGACGAGCGCGCCGGTGCGGGTGAGGCCGCCGTCGGTGACGGTCTCCAGGGCGCGCGCGATCCCGAAGTCGATGACGCGCGGGCCGTCGATGGTGACCAGTACGTTCGACGGCTTCAGGTCGCGGTGGATGAGCCCCGCCTCGTGGATGTCCTTGACGGCGTGGGCGAGGCCGGCCGCGAGTATGCGCACGGAACGCTCCGGCAGCGCGCCGTGGTCGTGCGCGACGACCTGCTGCAGGGCCGGGCCCGCGACGTACCCGGTCGCCACCCAGGGGATCTCCGCGTCCGTGTCCGCGTCGAGCACGGGCGCCGTCCACGCGCCGCCGACCCGCCGCGCCGCCTGGACCTCCTGGCGGAACCGGTTCCTGAACTCCTCCTGCTCCGCGAGCTCCTGACGCACCAGCTTCACGGCGACCGTGCGTCCGCGCTCCGAACGCGCCAGGTAGACCTGGCCCATCCCGCCGGCGCCGAGCCGTCCCAGCAGCCGGTAGACGCCGATCCGCTGCGGGTCCCCCGATCCCAGCGACTCCAGCTTCTCCATGTCGCGCCACCCTCCCCCGTACGTGTGCAACAACCCGAGAATAGTGCGGACTTATGACAAGGAGACCCGGAGCGGCTTCTTCGGTTCCGTAACGGACACGGAGCCGCTCGATGGAGTCTTGGTGGAATTGCACTTCCGGTGAACGGAAAGTCGGGAACCATGGGAGCCGCCCGTACGTCCCCCTCGTGCACGACCGGTAGTACGACGAAGACCCGCAGCCCCCTACCTCCAGGAGACCGTGTGATCCCCGCCGTACGCGCCATCGGGCGCGCCGCACTGGCCGCCCGGCCGCTCTCGCTCGACGAACTCAACATCAGGGCCCAGCTGTTGGCCCGCCACGACCGGAGCTATCTCGTACCGGTGGAGGTCTTCCAGGACTTCGCCGCGCTGCTGACGGACCCGCGGCGGGCGGGCGGGCCGTTCCGGGCGCTGTCGGTGAACGGGCGGCGCTGGTTCGGGTACCGCTCCACGTACTACGACACCGCTGACCTGCGCACCTACCACGACCACCGGCAGGGCCGCCGGCTCCGCTACAAGATCCGCGAGCGGCTCTACCAGGACACCGGGGAGCGGCAGTTCGAGATCAAGCTGAAGAACGGGCACGGCGAGACGGTCAAACACCGGCGCCTGCTCCACGGCGACGAGCACGTGCTCGACCCTGCCGGGCAGGGGTTCCTGGCCGGGGTGCTGGGCGGGGCGTACGGGGTCGCCGCGCCGCAGGGGCTGCGGCCGTCCCTGGTCACCGACTACCAGCGCGCCACGTTCGTCGCCGACGGGCAGCGGGTGACGTGTGACGCGGGGCTCGTGGTGCGGGACGTCTGCGACGGGCGGGTGGTCCGGGCGGACGGGGGGCTGGTGCTCGTGGAGACCAAGACGCGGGGGCAGCTGACCGAGGCGGACCGGGTGCTGCACCGGTTCGGGGTGCGTGCGGCCGAGTTCACCAAGTACTGCGGGGGGTTCGCCGCGCTCCGTCCCGACCTGGGCGTGAACCGGTGGGCCCGGGCGGTGAGACTGGCGTTCCCCCGGGGCGCCTGTTAGCCCGGGGCTCGATGCGGTGTGGCGGGTGCGGGTCCGGTGGGGGCTGAGCGCGCGGTTCCCCGCGCCCCTGAGATGCGTACTGCGTGCGCCCTCTCGGGGGCGCTGTCGAGGAAGGCGCGGGGAACCGCGCAGCCGGTCCCCACCGGACCCGGACCCGGTCGGTGGGCGACAGACTGTCGTGTTCGGCTCCGTCCCACAGACAGGACGCCGATGGTGTCCGGGTGCGTCCCACATTTACCCTCGGGCCCATGACCCCTCAGCCGAATCCCCAGGTCGGCGCCGCCGTCAAGGCCGCGGACCGCAAGCACGTGTTCCACTCCTGGTCCGCACAGGAGCTCATCGATCCGCTCGCCGTCGCCGGTGCCGAAGGCTCGTACTTCTGGGACTACGACGGCAACCGCTACCTCGACTTCACGTCCGGCCTCGTCTACACGAACATCGGGTACCAGCACCCGAAGGTCGTCGCCGCGATCCAGGAGCAGGCGGCGAAGATGACGACCTTCGCGCCCGCCTTCGCCGTCGAGTCCCGCTCCGAGGCCGCACGCCTCATCGCGGAGCGCACCCCCGGCGACCTCGACAAGATCTTCTTCACCAACGGCGGAGCCGACGCCGTCGAGCACGCCCTTCGCATGGCCCGTCTGCACACGGGCCGCCCGAAGGTGCTCTCCGCCTACCGCTCGTACCACGGCGGCACCCAGCAGGCCATCAACGTCACGGGCGACCCGCGGCGCTGGGCCAACGACACCGGCACGGCGGGCGTGGTCCGCTTCTGGGCGCCGTTCCTCTACCGTTCCCGCTTCTACGCGCAGACGGAGGAGCAGGAGTGCGCCCGGGCGCTGGAGCACCTGGAGTCGACGATCCAGTTCGAGGGCCCCTCGACGATCGCCGCGATCATCCTGGAGACCGTCCCGGGCACGGCGGGCATCATGCTGCCGCCGGCCGGCTACCTCGCGGGCGTGCGCGAGCTGTGCGACCGCTACGGCATCGTCTTCGTCCTCGACGAGGTCATGGCGGGCTTCGGGCGCACGGGCCAGTGGTTCGCCGCCGACCTGTACGACGTCACGCCCGACCTGCTGACCTTCGCCAAGGGCGTGAACTCCGGGTACGTGCCGCTGGGCGGCGTCGCCCTCAGCGGTGCGATCGCCGAGACGTTCGCGAAGCGCCCCTACCCCGGCGGTCTCACGTACTCCGGGCACCCGCTGGCCTGCGCCGCCGCCGTCGCCACCATCAACGTGATGGAGGAGGAGGGCATCGTCACACAGGCCGCGAGGACGGGCGCCGAGATCATCGAGCCCGCCCTGCGCGACCTGGCCGAGCGGCACCCGTCGGTGGGCGAGGTGCGCGGCGTCGGCATGTTCTGGGCGCTCGAACTCGTACGGGACCGGGAGACGCGGGAGCCGCTGGTGCCGTACAACGCGGCAGGAGAGGCGAACGCGCCGATGGCGGCGTTCGCCGCGGCCGCGAAGGCGAACGGCCTGTGGCCCTTCCTCAACATGAACCGCACGCACGTGGTGCCGCCGCTGAACATCACCGAGGCCGAGGCCAAGGAGGGCCTGGCCGCGCTGGACGTGGCACTGGCCGCCGCGGACGCGCACGTGGCGTAGCGGCCGCCGGCCGAGGGGGACGGCTTCCCCCTCGGCCCCGGCTGCCGTCCGGCTCAGCTGAAGATGATCATCGAGCCCTGGGCCAGGCTGCGGGTCGCGGCCTGGTGCAGGCCCAGCCAGACGTGCCGCTCCCGTGCGAAGGGGCTGCTCTCCAGAGGGACGGGCGCGGCCGGTTCCTCCAGGGCCGTGGGGGCCGTCGGCGGGGCCGGCGGCACGGGTGGGTTCGCCGGGTCTATGCCGATCGACGGCGCCACGTACTCCAGTTCCCGCAGCAGCGCGTGGGCCGAACCCAGCGGGCCGCCGCCCTCGAGGAGTTCGTCGTTCGACAGCGGCGTCGGGAAGTCCACCGGGACGTACGCGCCCGCGTGGTCGTAGTGCCACACCAGGTGCGAGCCCTGCGCCGTCGACTCGAACATCTCCAGCAACTGCTCGTAGTCACCGCCCAGTTCGTCCACCGGCGTGACGGCGAGCCCGCACATCTGGAGCAGATAGGCGCGGCGCAGGAAGTGCAGCGCGTCGTAGTCGAAGCCCGCGACGGGTGCCACGTCACCGGACAGGCCCGGCATGTACGCGTAGACCGGCACCGGCGGCAGACCTGCCTCGTGCAACGCCTTGTCGTAGAGCGCGAGTTCCTCGGCAAAGGGATTGTCGGGGCTGTGGCACAGCACGTCGACCAGGGGGACGAGCCACAGGTCACAGGCCAAGGGGGCTCCTTAGGACTCCGGTCGGTTGCAGGCGTGTTCTCGGCTGGGGAGTGTGAGGACACGCCCTGGCTCAGGGTAGTGGGCGGCGGCCCGCCACAGCCCTGTCTTGCTCGTACCCGGCCTCAGCCGCTCCGCTCACCCGCGAGGCGTTCGATCAGGCCGAGGGAGTCCGCGTTGTACTCGGCGATGATCGCGTGCGCGGCCCGGCCGTCCCGGTGGGCCAGCGCCTCCACCAGGTCGCAGTGGCCGGACCACAGCCGGCCCCTGAGGTCACCGGCCCGGCGCAGGTGCGGGACCGCGCACATCCAGGACTGCACGCGCAGCCGGTGGAAGAAGTCGGAGAGGTACGGGTTGCCGACGAGCGCCGACAGCTCGCGCCAGAAGCGCAGGTCGTAGCCGATGAGCACGTTCAGGTCACCGGCGCCCGCGGCGCGGGCCGCCTCCTCGCCGC
>NZ_JAAGMG010000959.1 GCF_010548525.1 Streptomyces sp. SID14478 | reverse complement strand
GTCGCCATCCGGCAGCAGCACCAGCACCCCGCCGAGCGTCACGCACCCGGCGACGGACGCGAGGAGCGCCCGCTTCACGGCGGGGGACAGGCGCCGCCGGGGCGCGGTGGCCGCGGGTGGTGGCGGGGTCGTCGGGGCCTGCGCGGGTTCCATGGAGTTCTCCATGAAGCACACTGTGCGTCAATACGAAGAGCACACAGGGGCGCCATTCCGGCACGGAAAGGAGCCCGCGGACGGGTTCACACCGATGGCCCCGAGTGCCAGGCTGTGATCATGAGCCGCACCCTCATCGCACAGCTCGGCGACGGTCTGCCTGCCGAGGCGATCGTCACCGATCCCGACGTCACCGCCGCCTACGCGCACGACATGGCGAGCTTCTGCGACGCCGGCGCCCCGGTCGCCGTCGTCCTGCCGCGCACCGTCGAACAGGTCCAGCACGTCATGCGCACCGCCACCGCGCTGCGTGTCCCGGTCGTCCCGCAGGGCGCCCGCACCGGCCTGTCCGGCGGGGCCAACGCGTCGGACGGCTGCATCGTGCTGTCCCTCGTCAAGATGGACCGCATCCTGGAGATCAACCCGGTCGACCGGATCGCGGTCGTCGAGCCGGGCGTCATCAACGCGACGCTGTCCCGCGCGGTCAACGAGCACGGCCTGTACTACCCGCCCGACCCGTCGAGTTGGGAGATGTGCACCATCGGCGGGAACATCGGCACGGCCTCCGGCGGCCTGTGCTGCGTGAAGTACGGGGTGACGGCGGAGTACGTGCTCGGGCTCGACGTCGTCCTCGCCGACGGCCGGCTGCTGTCCACCGGGCGGCGCACCGCCAAGGGCGTCGCGGGCTACGACCTCACCCGGCTGTTCGTCGGCTCCGAGGGCAGTCTGGGCATCGTGGTCAAGGCGACGCTGGCGCTCAAGCCGCAGCCGCCCCAGCAGTTGGTCCTGGCCGCCGAGTTCGCCTCCGCGGCGGCCGCCTGCGACGCGGTCTGCAAGATCATGGAGGACGGCCACGTCCCGTCGCTCCTCGAACTCATGGACCGTACGACGGTGAAGGCCGTCAACGACATGGCGCACATGGGCCTGCCGGAGACCACGGAGGCACTGCTCCTCGCCGCCTTCGACACCCCCGACCCCGCGAAGGATTTGGCCGCGGTCGGCGCCCTGTGCGAGGCCGCGGGCGCCACCCAGGTCGTGCCCGCCGAGGACGCCGCCGAGTCCGAACTGCTGCTCCAGGCGCGGCGGTTGTCGCTGACCGCGCTCGAAGCGGTGAAGGGCACGACGATGATCGACGACGTGTGCGTGCCGCGCTCGGCGCTCGGCGCGATGCTCGAAGGCGTCGAGCGGATCGCCGAGAAGTACGCGCTGACCATCGGCGTCTGCTGCCACGCGGGCGACGGCAACACCCACCCCACCGTCTGCTTCGACGCGGCGGACGCCGACGAGGGGCGGCGCGCACGCGAGTCCTTCGACGAGATCATGGCGCTGGGCCTGGAGCTCGGCGGCACCATCACCGGCGAGCACGGCGTCGGCGTCCTGAAGAAGGAGTGGCTGGCCCGCGAGCTCGGTCCGGTCGGCGTCGAGGTGCAGCAGTCGGTGAAGGCGGCCTTCGACCCGCTGGGCCTGCTCAACCCCGGCAAGCTGTTCTGACCCCGCCGCCGGGCCCGCGCGGCCCCGGCGAGCGGCACGCGGTGCCTCGACGTCCCGACGTCCCACCCGCTCAACTCCCGTCGGTCGACTCGTCCGACGGCCACGGGTCGCGAAGGTAGAGGTCGTCGGCCGGAGTGGTGGCCAGCAGCTCGGCGAGGCCGTCGTCGATCCCGAGCTGCGCGGCCTCAGAGCCCGGAGGAACCACCCGCAGCGTCCGCTCCAGCCAGGCCGAGATCTGCGCGGCGGGCGCCTCCAGCAGCGCGTCGCCGTCCGGCGAACTCAGCGCCATCAGCACGACACTGCGCCCGTCCACCTTCGTCGGCCACACCCGCACGTCCCCGTGCCCGCACGGCCGGAACACCCCCTCCACGAGGAGTTCGCGGGCGAACGTCCAGTTGACCGGGTGCTCCGAGCCGATGTGGAAGGCGATGTGGACGGCGTACGGGTCGTCGGTGCGGTAGGTGAGGCGGGCCGGTACGGGGATGCTGCGCTCGGGCGACAACACCAGTTTCAACTCGAGTTCGCGTTCCACCACGGTGTGCATGTCGTGCGCTTCCTTTCCTCTTGTACGGGTCCTCGGAGCGGGCCCGTACAGGAGGAGAGCGCGATGTCCCGGCGGCATTACGCGAGTTCGGGAAAGTTTTTTTCCGGCGTCCTGCCGTGCCCGGAAAGTGGGGCGTACCGGCGGACCGGCGCGGGCGGGCGCGGCCGTCTGATAGATGTGGAGGCCACAACAAGACCCCCGAGCAGATACGGGACGACGGACATGAGTGCCCCAACTCCGGCCCCCGGCGACGACAGGCCCCGCGACGGCTACTACCCCGACCCTTCCATTCCCGGATATGTCCGGTATTGGAACGGCGCCGCCTGGGTCCCCGGCACCAGCCGCCCCGCCCCGTCCGACGGCGAGACCCTGCCGACCCCGTCCGGTCCGGGCGCGGCGCAGGCCCCCGCCCCCGTGGAGGAGACCGGCCCCGTCTTCCTCGACGAGGAGCCCTCCGTAGTGACGGAGACGGGCCCCGACGAACCCGCCCCGCCCGAGCCCGCCTCCGCGTGGGGCGCCGACACCGCCCACCAGTCCGGGTTCGGCGGCGAGCAGGACCGCCGGGTCTCCTGGGGCGGGCCCGCCGAAGCCGCCG
>NZ_JAAGMG010000919.1 GCF_010548525.1 Streptomyces sp. SID14478 | reverse complement strand
GCGCCGCGACGGCTTCGCGGCGGCCGCCGCCGCGCTGAGCCCGCATCTGGCCCCCGGGCCGATCCACGGCGACGCGCTGCCCCGCAACGTGCACATCGGGCCCGAGGGCCCCGTGCTCGTCGACCTGGAGACGTTCTCGTCGGACCTGCGGGAGCACGATCTGGTGGTGATGGCGCTGTCACGGGACCGGTACGGGTTGCCCGAGGCGGCCTATGACGGGTTCGTCGCCGCGTACGGGTGGGACGTGCGGGAGTGGGACGGATGCGGGGTGCTGCGCGGGGCGCGGGAGACGGCGTCCTGCGCGTGGGTCGCGCAGCACGCTCCCAGCAACCCGAAGGCGCTGGTGGAGTTCGAGCGGCGGGTGGCGTCCTTGCGGGACGGGGACGACGGGGTGCGGTGGTACCCGTTCTGAACCCCCGGCGTGCCCGCCTGGTCTCCCGGGGGCCGGGCGCCGGGCCCTGCGGTCCTCAGTCCCCGGCCGGACGGGCCGGGGAGGAGCCGGACGTGGCGGCCGGGGTCAGGTCCCTCATCGGCCACGCCGGGTCCACCACCGCGGTGGCGTCCCCCTTCTTGCGCAGGAAACCCTGGAAGTCCGCCGCCCACTGCGCGTACCACTCCACCTGTCGGCGGTGGAGCTCCGCGACGCCGAGCGAGGCCACCTTCGCGTGGCGGGCGCCTATCGCACCGGCCAGCAGCGCCGCGGCCAGCGCGTCCGCCGAGGCGTCGTGCGCGGCGTCGAGCGTGACGCCGTACTCGGTGCAGACCGCCTCCAGGTTGCGCTTGCCGCGGCGGTAGCGGTCGACGGTGCGGTCGATCGTGTACGGGTCGATCACCGGGGCGGGGGCGACGCCGCCGAGGCGCTCGCTCAGCGAGGGCAGGCCGTGTCTGGCCAGTTCGGCGGAGAGCAGGGTCAGGTCGAACGCCGCGTTGTACGCGACCACCGGGACGCCCGTACGCCAGTACGCCACGAGGACTTCGGCGAGGGCGTCGGCGACCCGGTCGGCCGGATCGCCCTCGGACGCCGCCCGCTCGGTGCTGATCCCGTGCACGGCGACCGCCTCGTCCGGGATCGGGACGCCGGGGTCGGCGAGCCACTGCCGGTGGCCGAGGACCGCGCCGTCCCTGACCTCTATGACCGCGCCGGTGACGATGCGCGCCTCGCGCGGATCGGTGCCTGTCGTCTCCAGGTCGAAGCCGACCATCAGCTCCCGGTGCCAGCTCATGGCAGCCCCCTTCTCGTGGTGCGTTCCCCCAGTGACCACCACCTTCGCATGCGCCACTGACAATCCGTCCGGCGCCCGCGCACGGCGGTCGCAGCGGCCCGTTACGACACCGGGCGGGCGTCCGCCCAGGCCTGCTCGAACTCGTCCCTGTATGTCACGAAGAGCCCGTTCTCCCCGGTGTCCGCGGAGGCGCTCGCCCGGACGACGCGGCCGCCGCCGCGCAGCACCAGGACCGGCGCCTCCATCCCGCGCGCCCGGCGCAGATACGACTGGACGACCCCGACCCCGTCGGACCCGTCGCCGTCGACGAGGTAGGCGCTGAAGCGCGGCGTCTCGTCGAAGACCTGGATCTCGAACGCGCCGGGGTCGCGCAGCCGGGCCCGCACACGCCGCATGTGCAGGATGTTCATCTCCACCGAGCGGCTCAACTCGCCCCGTTTGAGCCCGAGTTCCCTTTCGCGGCGTTTGACCGCGCTGGACGCCGGGTTCAGGAAGAGGAGCCGCACCCGGCAGCCCGACTCGGCCAGGCGCATCAGGCGGCGGCCGGAGAAGTTCTGGACGAGGAGGTTCAGGCCTATGCCGATCGCATCCAGACGGCGCGCGCCGCCGAAGAGGTCCTCCGCCGGGAGCTGGCGCAGCAGCCGCACCCGGTCCGAGTGGACGCCCACGACGTCGGCGTACCGGTCGCCGACCAGGTCCTCGACGGCGTCGATGGGCAGCCGGCGGGCCGAGGGCACGTCGGAGCCCGCGCCGAGCACCTCCAGGAGGCGGGCGGAGGCGCGCTCGGCCTGGGCGAGGACCGCCTCGGACAGGGCGCGGTTGCGGGAGACCACGTTGCGGGTGACCTCCAGCTCGTCCAGGGCGAGTTCGACGTCGCGCCGGTCGTCGACGTACGGCTCGAAGCACGGCCAGTGCTGGACCATCAGCTCGCGCAGCTGCGGGAGGGTCAGGAACGACAGGACGTTGTCGTCGGCCGGGTCGAGGAGGTAGCCCTTGCGGCGGCTGACCTCGCGCACGGCGACGGCCCGCTGCACCCACTCCTGCCCGGCGGGCCCGGCGGCGGCGACCACCCAGTCGTCGCCGTGCACGGGCTCGTAGACGGGGCGGAGCACGGCCGCGACGACGGCGCGCAGCCGCTGCTCCACCAAGTTCAGCCAGATGTAGGCCCGGCCCGCTCGTTGCGCGCGCGTACGGACCTCGCGCCAGGCGTCGGCGCCCCAGTCCAGTTCGGGTCCGATCTGCGATCCCACGTCCATGGGCCGAGCCAGTGACACCGCACCGGGCGGGAGGTCCGCGGACGCCGCCCCCGGACCCTCCTGACCCTCGTGACCGTCGTCACCAGGGGGCAGCTCAAGACCTCCCGAGCTCACCCGCTCCGCACCGCCTTCCGCTCCCCCGAGCCATGTCGGGCACTCCCCCAGCAACGATCAAGGAAGGGTACTCCGGGAGCGGTCGGCGGTGCAGCCCGATGGAGTGGAGAGTTTCTCAACTCCCGTTTCTGGGAACGCCGTTCTGGTCCGCCAGATCGGCGGGAGTGAGCGGATTCATAGCGGTCACGTCCCTGGGGGCCAGGGAGAAGCCCTGCCAGTGGAGCGGCATCGGCTGCTGGTCCTCATCGCGGGCGATGTGGTGGAACCCGACGTTGACCCAGGTGATCGGGTGGCTGAGCGTCTGACCGGTGACCCACTTGTCCACACTTGTTCCGCCGCAGTTCGCCGCGGGGTTGTCACTCGCGTACTGCTCGCACTTCTTGTACTCGGTGAAGTACACGTCGTGCTTGGTGAACGAGCGCCCCGGGAACTTGGTGGAGCGGCCGGGCACGAACTCGTAGGACCTGGGGTGCCCGTCCTTGTTCTTGCCGGCGCTGGAGACCACGCGCCACCACCGCATGTCCTTCTCGTCACCGGCGAGTTCCTTGGTGACGGGGGTCCGGGTGGTCTTCGTGGTGGGCGATCCGCCGCCGCTCGGCGGGGTCACCTTGGAGTCGTACTGCTCGACCTTGCTCTTGTTCGAGCCGTCCAGGCCGAAGTTGAGTCGCCAGAAGACGTTGTGGCTGTGGCTCTCGGCGTAGGCGGTGGCTCCCTTGCCGATGGGCCAGCCCTTGCCGTCGGTGCCCTTGTAGTCGTACGGGGAGAGGCTGCCGGTGGCGCCCACGTTCGACGTGATGGTGCCGTCGGAGGAGAAGCGCCACTCGGTGATGTACTCGTACCAGGACGCCTTGTTGACCGTGTAGACGAGCAGGTCCTTGCCCTGGGCGCTGTAGAGCTTGCCGCTGCCGCCGGTCGAGTAGTCGTCGTTGAGCCGGTACGCGTGCCCGCGTGCACGCGTGGTCGTGCACAGCCCCTGCACGTTGCCCACGTCGGGGACCTTGACGGTCTTGATGGTGCCGCCGGGGCACTCGCCCGGCTTGAGCTTCTGCAGCGCCTGGCCGAAGTCGGTGCCCGTGATGTCGTCGTACTCGTTCTCCCCGTCGTCGTAGGGGACATGGACCTGCGCGAGGCGGGCACTGGTGAGGACGCGGATCGGCTTCGGCTCGCTCTTGGGCTGGTAGCTGACGTCGTCCAGGACGAGGCCGGAGAGGGTGTTGTAGTGCCAGCACATGCGCCAGGTGGTGCCGCCGTCGAGGGTCTGCTCGATCTGGTACGCGGCCGAGCAGGCGGGCGCGGCGGCCGC
>NZ_JAAGMG010000883.1 GCF_010548525.1 Streptomyces sp. SID14478 | reverse complement strand
GCGACGGACGCGTCGACGTGCTCGACCCGGCGCCGGGCCCGGAGCCCCGCGCACCCTTCGAGCCCTTCGAGGACCGCACCGTCGCACTGCTCGTGCGCGGCACCCCCGGGTTCGCCGTCGACACCCGGGGGCGGCTGCACAGTTCGCTCATGCGGTCGTGCACCGGGCGCCCGTCGGGCGAGTGGATGGACCCGCCGCGCCGTACCGCGCCCGACGGCACCTCCTTCCAACTGCAGCACTGGACCCATGTGTTCGAGCACGCCCTCGTCGCCTCGCCAGGCGACTGGCGCGCGGCCGACCTCGTGCGCAGGGGACGGGAGTTCAACCAGCCGCCGACCGCCGTGACCGCCGCCCCGCACGCCGGTACGGCGCCCGGCACCCGGGCCCTGCTCGCCGTCGAACCCGCGGACCGGGTCCTCGTCGAGACGGTGCAGCGGGCTGCGGGCGCCGGGGGCCCGGCCTTGTCGGTGCGACTGAGCGAGACCCACGGGCGCCCGGCACGCGCCACGCTCACCACACCCGTCCCCGTGCACGCCGTCACCGCCGCCGACCTGCTGGACGTCGAACGGGCCGACCCGCACCCGCTGACGCTGCGCCCGAACGCGTACACCACGGTCCGGCTCGCCACCGGCCCGCTGCCGGGCCTCGCGCACCGCTCCGAGGACGTGCGGCCCGGGTTCAGCCGCTACTGGCTGCACAACACCGGCACCGCCCCGCTCGGCGGCGCACCGCACTCCCTGACGGTGTCCCCGGCGGCGCTCACCGCGGGTTCCGCGCCGCTGCGCACCGAGGCCGTCCTCACCTCCAACGTGCCGGCCGGACCCGGCGCGCAGACACACGCCCTGACCGTGACGCCGCCCGAGGGCTGGCACGCCTCCTGGACCGCGGACACCGTGCGGCTCGCTGACGGTGGTCACGTCCGGCTGCCGCTCGTCGTCGACGTCCCCGAGGACGCGGCGCCCGGCGACCACCTCGTACGGGTCGCCGCGAGCGGGGTCGAGGACTGTCTCACGGTGACCGTGCCCGGCTCCGGGGAACCGCCCGCGGGACTGTCCGTCGACCTCGTCACCGCACGCGTGGTCGTGGCACCCGGCGGCGCGGCCGAAGTGCGCGCAAGGGTGCGCAACACGCTGCACAGCCCGCTGCACGGCGAGGCCCTCGTCTCCTCCCCGTACGGCAGTCGGGGGATGATCGTCGAGCGCGCCGTCCCGCTGCGGGTACCGGCCCGGGGCGAGACGGAGATCGTGTTCGGCGTACGGCCTCCGGCCGACACCCCGCCCGGTGTCTACTGGATGGTGATCAAGGCCGTGTGCCAAGGACGCTTCGCCTACGGGCCCGCCGTCCCCGTCACCGTCCGGGGCGGCCCGGCACCGCACGCAGTTCACGAGGGGACCTCACGATGACACTCCGGCCACCACCGGGCGACGGCGCGCGGACGACGCCCGCACGCCGGCCCACGATCAAGGACATCGCCCGCAGAGCCGGGGTGTCGGAGAGCGCCGTCTCCTTCGCCCTGAACGGCAGGCCCGGCGTCTCGGAGGGCACCCGCGACCGCGTCCACCGGGTCGCCCGCGAGCTGGGCTGGCAGCCCAACAGCGCCGCCCGCGCCCTGTCCGGGGAGCGCTCGGGCTGCGTCGGCCTGGTCCTCGCCCGGCCCGCGCACACGCTCGGCGTCGAGTCGTTCTTCCTGCAACTCGTCTCCGGCGTCCAGGAAGTCCTCGCCGCCCGCAAGGTGGCCCTGCTGTTCCAGGTCGTCGAGGACATCGACGCGGAGTGCGACGTGTACCGGCGCTGGTGGGCCGAGAACCGCGTCGACGGACTGCTCGTCGTCGACCCGCGCACCGACGACCCGCGGCCCGAACTCCTCGGCGGGCTCGGACTGCCCACGGTCGCCATCGGCGCCCCTGCCCTCGGCAGCGACGCCCCGCACGTGTCGACCGTCTGGGCCGACGACACCGCCGCGATGGCGTCCGTCCTGACTCATCTGCACGGCCTCGGCCACCGGCGCATCGTGCACGTCGCGGGCCTGCCCGGGCTCGCCCACACCGAGCGCCGCATCCGCTCCCTGCGCACCGAGGCCGGGCGGCTCGGACTCACCGACGTCCGCTCGGTGACGACGGACTACTCCGACGCCGAGGGCGCCGAGGCGACCCGGCGCATCCTGGACGGGGAACAGCCGCCGACGGCCATCGTGTTCGACAACGACGTGATGGCCGTCGCGGGCGCCTCCGTCGCCGCCGAGCGCGGCCTCCAGGTGCCCCGGGACCTCTCCCTCGTCGCCTGGGACGACTCCGCGCTGTGCCGCCTCATGCACCCGCCGCTCACCGCCCTGGTGCGTGACACCTCCGGCTTCGGCCGGCTCGCCGCGCAGGAACTGCTCGACCGGCTCGACGGCGGCCCGGTCCGCAGCCTCCAGGCCGAGCTGCCGCACCTGGAGCCGCGGGAGAGCACGGGGCCGCCGCCGCGAAGGTGACCGCCGGGGGCGCACCGTAGCGGGTCGCCGGGCGGGCGCATGACGGGCGAGTCCGAGGCGGCCCCGGGCGTCGTAGGGTCGCAGGCATGACCTGCGACTCCACCCTGCCCCGCGCCCTCGCCGACGGCCGCGTCGTCGTCCTGGACGGAGGCCTCGCCAACCAACTGGAGGCCGCCGGGCACGACCTGAGCGACGAGCTGTGGTCGGCGCGGCTGCTCGCCGAGGAGCCCGGGGCGATCGTCGCGGCCCACCGCGCGTACTACGAGGCGGGCGCGAGCGTCGCCATCACCGCGAGCTACCAGGCCACGTTCGAGGGGTTCGCGCGCCGCGGCATCGGGCACGCGCGAGCGGCCGAACTCATCGGACTCAGCGTGGAGTTGGCGCGCACGGCGGCCCGCGAGGCGCGGGCGGACCGGCCGCTGTGGGTGGCCGCGTCGGCCGGTCCGTACGGGGCGATGCTCGCCGACGGCTCCGAGTACCGGGGCCGGTACGGGCTGAGCGTGAGCGACCTCGAACGGTTCCACCGCCCGCGACTGGAGGTCCTCGCGGCGGCACGGCCCGACGTGTTCGCGCTGGAGACGGTGCCGGACACGGATGAGGCGCGGGCACTGTTGCGGGCGGTGCGCGGGCTCGGGGTGCCGGCCTGGCTCTCGTACAGCATCGAGGGGGAGCGGACCCGCGCCGGCCAGCCCCTGGAGGAGGCGTTCGGGCTGGCCGCCGACGCCGAGGAGGTCGTCGCGGTGGGCGTCAACTGCTGCGCCCCCGACGACGCGGACCGGGCGGTGGAGCTGGCCGCGCGGGTGACCGGCAAGCCGGTGGTCGTGTATCCGAACAGCGGGGAGACCTGGGACGCGGGGGCCCGCCACTGGACGGGGACCTCGACGTTCGCCCCGGCGCGGGTGGCCGCGTGGCGCGGCGCCGGGGCGCGACTGATCGGCGGCTGCTGCCGGGTCGGCCCCGACACGGTCGCCGAGGTCGCGGCGGCGGTGGCCCGCCGGGCGGGGTAGTGGTCTTCGCGCTGACCGCCGCGGTCGCTCGTGGCTGGTCGGGGGCTGGACGTTCGGCCCGGAGCGGTTGACCGCGGCGGTGAGTGCCGGGTGAGCCGGACGCGGTCGCCGTGGTGGCCGGCCGGGCCGGGCAGGGACCCATGTGTCGAACGCCGCCGCTGCTCGCGGTTGGTCGGGTGCGGATGTTCACCTCGGCGCGGACGATCGCGGTGGTCGGTGCCCGGTGGGGCCGGACCCGGCGCGGCC
>NZ_JAAGMG010000844.1 GCF_010548525.1 Streptomyces sp. SID14478 | reverse complement strand
CTTCCCGAGGACCGGGTGGTCGCCGCCGAGCAGGCCGGACACCGTGCGCTCGCGGCGACGGTACGGCGCCAGGCCGGCGGCCCTGTCACCGAGCCCGCCGCGATCGACGACACTGGTGACAAGGCGGGCGACCCGAGCGGCGCCCCTCGCTAGCGGCAGCCGCCGAGAAGGGTCCGGTCGGACAGGCATGAGCACGCAGCACGACACGGCGGCGGCGCGGCCGCCGGACACCGTGTCCGCGGTGGTACGGCAGTGGCAGGCCGTGCACCCCGACGTCGACACCGGCCCGATGGAGATCATCGGCCGCATCAACCGGTGCGCCGCGCTCCTGCAGCAGGCCGAGGACGCGCCCCTGCGGCACGCCGGACTGACCCGGCCCGAGTTCGACCTGCTGGGCACCTTGCGCCGCACCGGACGTGAGCTCACCCCCGGCGACCTGGCACGCGAGACGTTCTCGTCCGGAGCCGCGGTGACGAAGCGGCTCAAGCAGCTGCAGGAGCGGGGCCTGGTGGCCCGGCGCGGCGACACCAGGGACCGGCGGGTGTCGCACCTGAGCCTCACGGAGGACGGCCGCGCCCTCGTCGACGGCATCCTGCCGCAGCAGCTGGCGTACGAGGCGACGGTCCTCGCCGGCCTCGACGGCGGCCGCGACACTCAACTGAGCTCCCTGCTGGGCGAGTTGCTCTCCCAGCTGGAAGGACGCCTGGGCGGCCCCCGGGCCTAGGGCCGGACAGGCCCGAGGAGCGAGCGGTCAGTCGAGGGGCAGGTTCGGCTTCTGCGGTGCCATCGACCGACCCGCGACGTGCGCGGTCACCGCCTTGTGGACCTCCTCCGGGGACAGATACGCGTCGGTCATCTCGAAGTCCTTGAGCGTGGCGGGCCGGTTGCGCTGGAACCCGGTGCGTACGAAGTCGTCGCCCGCCAGCGCGTTGAGGCTCCAGTTCGCCGCTGTCCTGAAGCGCGCGGTCAGCGTCCGCAGCGCACCCAAGTGGTAGCCGCGCGCGACGACTTGCGCGGGCAGCCCGGTCAGCTGCACGCCCAGCGGCTTCGACACCGCCTGGATGCCGCCGAGGTCGACGACGAGCCCGAGGTCCTTGTGCCGGTAGGGAGTCAACGGCGTCCCGCGCACCGCCGCGAGCACATTGCGGGCCGCCGCCCAGCCCTGACGCATCGCGTGCTGCGCCGTCGGCGGGCAGATCGCGTCGCCGCCCTTGACGAGGTCCGGCACGGCCGCGGCGTCGCCGAGCGCGAAGACCCCGTCGAGGCCCGGCACGGTCAGCTCGGGCGTGACCACGAGCCGGCCCCGGTTCGTCTCCGCGTTCAGGGTCGCGACGAGCGGACTCGGTGCGACACCCGCCGTCCAGATCAGGGTGTGGCAGGGCAGTTCGCGCCCGTCGGTGAGGGTGACGGTGTCCTCGGTGGCCTTCGCGACGGACACGCCGAGCGAGACGTGCACCCCGCGGCGCTCCAGGATCGCCATCGCCTTGTCGCCGAGCCGGGGGCCGAGCTCCGGCATCAACTTCGGTGCCACGTCGACCAGATGCCACTTGATGCCCTTCGGGTCGAGCCCGGGGTACCGCTTCACGGCCGAGGTCGTCAGACGCTGCAGGTACGCCGCGGTCTCGGTGCCGGCGTAGCCGCCGCCGACCACCACGAACTGCAGTCGCGCCTCCCGCTCGGCCGGATCCGAACTCGCCGCCGCGAGGTCCAGCTGCGCGATGACGTGGTCCCGGATCCAGGCCGCCTCGGCGAGCGTCTTGACGCCGACGGCATGCTCCTCGACGCCCGGGATGTCGAACTGCCGCGTCACGCTGCCCGGCGTCAGGACCAGATGGTCGTAGCGCTCGACGACGCTCTCGCCGTTGATCTTCCGCACCACGACGGCCTTCGCCTCCGGGTCCACGCCGACGGCGCCGCCCGGCACGATCGCGGTGCGCCGCAGCATCCGGCGCAGTGGCACGGCGACCGACTGCGGCGTCAGCACGCCGGAGGCGACGTGGGGCAGCAGCGGCAGGTACAGCTGGTGGTCCATGGGACTGACGAGCTTCAGCACCGCTTCCCCGGGCTTCAGCTCCTTCTCCAGCTTGTGGGCGCACTCCATCCCGGCGAACCCACCGCCGATGATCAGGATCCGCGGCACGGTCGAGGTACGGGGAGCGGTCATCTGGGATCTCTCCTGGGCTGGACTGGGTACGGACAGACGAGGAGCGTCGCCGGTCATGCGTATCCGGATCGGCGCCACTCAATCCCCTGACTCAGCGCCATCCTGCGACGCCCGTCGCGTCGCCGCACGTCAGCCGCCGGGCCGAGAGGGAGGTCACAGCGATCCGCGCGGGCGGGGAACGCGCGCCCCGTGGCAGCGCCACAGGACCTGCGGGGCCCGGCCTCGGGGACTACGCCGTTGGGGGAGCACGGTCGGCCGCGAGGCGCGCGGCTAGATTCCAGGCCGGTGGCGGATCGGATGGTCCGCGGGCACCTCGACGACGCAGATCCGGGTGCCGTCCGGGTCCCGGATCCACATCTCGACGAGCCCCCACGGTTCCTTGCGCGGTTCCCGCAGCACCGGCACGCCCCGCGCCGCCAGCTCCTCGTGCGTGGCCACTACGTCCGCCACCTGCAGCCACAGCTGCAGGCCCGGCTCCGCGGGCGGATCGGCCCGTCCCGAGACCTCCAGGAAGCCGCCGCCGAGGAAGTACACCGTGCCCCGCTCGGGGCCCGTCCCGAACTCCCGGTAGACGGCGAGCCCCAGCGCCTCGCCGTAGAACGCCCGCGACCGCTCGGGGTCGCCGGGCCGGATCAGAACCCTGCTGCTCAGTACGTGAACCATGCCGACGCACAGTAGTGCGGCCGGGTTAACCTCGACGGCGCCGACCGGCCACAGCCGTCCCTACGAGATCGGAGAGCCGCCCATGAGCGCCGCCGCCCACCCCGCCCCCGGTGACCTGAGCTTCCGCGATGCCACCGAGGCGGACATCGACACGCTCGTGGCGCTCATCGAGTCGGCCTACCGGGGGGACGACAGCCGCGTCGGCTGGACCACGGAGGCGGACATCCTGGAGGGGCAGCGCACGGACCCGCAGGGCGTCCTCGACGTGATCAAGGCGGCCGACAGCAGGCTGCTCACCGTCGAGCGGGGCGGCGCGACGGTGGCCTGCTGCCAGCTGGAGCACCGCGGCGACCACGCCTACTTCGGCATGTTCGCCGTCAGCCCTGCCCTGCAGGGCGCGGGCCTCGGGAAGGTGATCATCGCAGAGGCGGAGCGCACGGCGCGCGAGACGTGGGGCGTGCGCGAGATGCACATGACCGTGATCTCCGTGCGGGACGACCTCATCGCCTGGTACGAGCGCCGCGGCTACCGCCGTACGGGAAAGATGACCCCCTTCCCGTACGGCGACGAGCGCTTCGGCATCCCGCAGCGCGACGACCTGCAGTTCGAGCTGCTGGTCAAGCCGCTGGCCTGAACCGCAGGCGGAGCCGGCTACGCGGTGAAGCGGCCGGTCCGCTTGATCTCCGGGTAGTCGGTGGTCGCCCCGTCGAGGCCGAGCGCCCGGACCAGCCGCAGGTCGTCCTGCGTGTTCACCACCCAGCCGATGATCCGCAGGTCCGCCTTGCGGGCGTGCTCGACGATCTCCTGCGTCAGGCGTCGGATGTTGAGCACGAGGGTCGTGGCGCCGACGGCCACGGCCCGCTCGACGACGTCCGTGCCGTAGCGGCTGGCGACGAGCGCCGTGCGCACGCCCGGCACCAGGCGCGCGATCTCGGCGACGGCCTCGTCGTGGAACGAGATCACCTCGACTCGGTGCACCAGATCGCGGCTGAGCAGCACGTCGGCGAGGGCGCGGGCCGCCGCCGTGTCCTTGATCTCGGCCTGCAGCGGCGCGCTCACCGCGTCGACGACCTCCTCGAACACCGGCACCCGCTCCCCGCGCCCGGCATCCAGGGTCCGCAGCTCGGCGAGGGTCTTCTCGGCGATGGGGCCCTTGCCGTCCGTGGTGCGGTCCACGTCGGCGTCGTGCATGACGACGAGCGCGCCGTCCTTGCTCAGGTGCAGGTCGAGTTCGATGAGGTCGAGTCCCGCTCGCTGCGCGGCGACGAAGGAACGGAGGGTGTTCTCGGGTTCGACACCCGCGACTCCGCGATGCCCGATGGTGAGGAAGTTCAAGATGGTCTCGCTTCCGTCGACGGCGGCTCGGCTGTCGCGCACCGGCGGACGGCACGCGACAGGTCCCGAGCCTAGGGCCTGTCCGGCGGATCAGGTCGTGGTCCGCACCGTTTTGTGCGGGTGAGCGGGGTCTGGTGCGTGCAGCTGCGAGGCGGAGGAGGGCGTCGACGCGGAGCGTGGGCAACCGACGACAACGCCGCAGGTCGGCGTGCCGGACCCGCATCCGCGACAAGATCTGCTGGACAGGCCCTAACGGCCCGCCTCGGCGTGGGAGCCGCCGCGACGGGAGGGAGCGGAGTCGTCCGCTCTCGTGCCCGCGATGCCCAGCAGCAGACCGGTGATGACGGCGGCGACGAGGACGGCTCGGGTGCTCACGGCTGACGTACTCCCATGGGGCGCGGGACGGGGGACCTGTCCGTCCTACCGCTGTCGACCCGGCTCCGGCCGGCAGGGTCACCCGCCGGTGGGCGAGTCCCCGGCGGGTTGACCGGGCGCGGGCGGCAGTGCCGCGAGATCCGCCAACATGCCCCGCGTCAGCTCGACTTCGGCCAGCAGATGCCGCTCGCTCCAGCGCAGCGCGATCTGCGGATGGGCCCACGCCTCCACCCCGTCGGCCCGCGCCAGCGCGCCCCGTACCTCCTTCAACTCGCCCTCGGTGCGGGCCAGGTGCTCCTCGACGAGCGTCCGCAGCCGCTCGGGCTCGGCGAGGTGCCCGAGCCACACCCGCAGCACCACCGGGTGCTTGAGCGTGACGGCGTCCGCGTCCCGGCCCTCGGCCCACGCCGCGAGTGCGGACCGCCCCGCCTCCGTGATGGCGTACGCCCGCTTCGCCCGCGGCTCCTCGGGGCCCGACTGCCGGGACGTGACGTGCCCCAGGCCTTCGAGGCGGCGCAGTTCGGCGTAGATCTGGCTGAAGGCGGGCGCCCCGTAGAAGAAGCGGAGCGAGGCGTCGGCCCATTTCTTCAGCTCGTACCCGGTTCGCTCACCCGGGAAGGACAGCAGGCCGAGCACGGCCCAGGCGGTCGGTGGCAGCGGCGAGGTCGGCATGCGTCCGCATTGAAGTGAGCCGCGCGGGCGGGCGCAAGACCTCGTACCGACTATGCGGCCGTGCGCCGCAGCCGCGCCGACAGATGGTGCTGCAGCGGCTGCCCGACCGCGGCGAGGTCGTGCACGAACTCCAGGGTGTCGGCGTCGGTCAGCACGTAGCGGCGGCGGGTCCCCTCGACCTCCTTGGCCGTCGGCGTGAGCGCCACGCTGTCGGTCGTGAGGTCGATTGAGGTGCCGGCCGCCTGCCCGACCGCGATCTCCGCGATGCCCGTGGGCTGCGTGATCAGTGCCTCCACCCGGCCCTGCGGCTGCAGCCGCCACCAGCCGCTCTCCCGTGCCGCGGGCCGCAGCGGCGCGTCGTCCTCGCCGAGCAGCCAGGCCCGTGCCTCGTACCGCAGGAAGGGGCGCCCGTCGTGCCGGAAGGTGACCTCCTGGGCGTACGTGAACTCCCCGTCGAGCGTGGGATAGCCGCCGCGCCCGCGCCCGTGCCACGTCCCCAGCAGGCCCAGTACGGGCGTGAGCAGTTCGTGCGGTGCGGGTGCGGCGTCGGGCCGGTCGCTCTCGCGGTACGGGTACTGCGGTGCGGCGTCGGACACGGGGGAACTCCTGAGGTGGGCAACGGTGCGGCTGCACAGCCTATGACCTCCGTGGGCGCGGGCCGCCGGGGGCCGGAGCCTCCGTACCCCTTCCCCTTTCTGATGGACCGTCATATAGCTATTAGTCATATGGAGGCGAGGCCCACCACCCACCCACCGTCCGGAGGCACCGTGAAGTTCTCCGTCATCTTCGAGGCCCAGCTCGCCGACCCCACCGTCGAGCGGGAACACCAGCTCTTCCACGACTGCGTCGAACAGGCCGTCCTCGCCGAGGAGATGGGGTTCGACCGCATCTGGGCGGTCGAACACCACTCCCTGAAGTGGTACGCCCACATGTCCGCGCCCGAGATCTTCCTGACCTGGGTCGCGGCCCGCACGACCCGGATCCGCGTCGGGCACGGTGTGGTCTGCATGCCCTTCCGGTTCAACCACCCGGCCCGGGTCGCCGAGCGCGCCGCCACCCTCGACCTGCTCAGCGGCGGCCGCCTCGACCTCGGGGCCGGGCGTGGCGGCACCGCGCAGGAGACGTCCCTGTGCGGCGTCGACAAGGAGCGCACGACCCAGGAGGTCGAGGAGGCGCTGCGCATCATCGGCAAGGCCTGGGAGAAGGACGAGCTGGAACACCACGGCCCGCTCCTCGACATCGATCCGCACCCGATCCTGCCCCGCCCCGCGCAGAGCCCGCACCCACCGCTCTTCCTGGCCTGCAGTCGCACCGAGACGCTGCGCCAGGCCGCCGAACTCGGCGTCGGCGCCCTGGTGATGGGGTTCGCGGGGCCCGATTCGATCGCCGAGATGCGGCGCGCGTACGACGCGGCGCGCGCCGCCCGGACCCCGGAGCGCCTCGTCTCCTCGGTCGTCAACGACCACTTCGCCGTCCTGTGCCCCACGATCGTCTCGGACGACCGCGACAGCGCCCGCCGGATCGGCATCCGTGGCCAGCGCTTCTTCGCGCAGTCCATCGGCCACTGGTACGGCGGCGCCGGCATCCCCGACGAGGCCGTCGTCGAGGGCACGGACGAGGCGGCGGAGATGCGCAGGGCCGCCGAACAGGTCGTGGCCCGCCTCAACGAGCAGCACATCCCGGTCCGTCCCACCGCCACGGCCACCTTCAACGCCGACCACGCGTACGGCACGGCCGCCGACGCCATCGCCTATGTGGAGCGGCTCCGCGACGCGGGCGCCGACGAGGTCATGTGTCTCGTCCAGATGGGTACGGTCCCGCAGGACGCCTGCACGGAGACGCTGCGGCAGTGGGGCGAGACCGTGATCCCGCACTTCCGCGGCGCCCGCTCCTGAACCCGCCCGGTCCCGCCCACCCACTCCGGAGTCGCCCATGTCCACCGAACAGACCCCCGGCGCCGTCGACCGGCTGGCCCCCGGGGCCCGCGCCGTCGTCGACGCCATTTCCGCCGTCTTCCCCGACCTCGGCGGCAGCGTCACCGACGCGGCCGAGGCCCGCCGGATCCTCGCGGCCGCGCCCGAGATGCCGTTCCCGGCGCCCGTCGTGGCGGCCGTCGAGGACCGGGAGATACCGGGTCCGCCCGGGGCGCCCGCCATCCCCGTACGGATCTATCTGCCGCAGCCCGCGGCCACGGACGCCGCCGACGCGCCGGTGGTCGTGTTCTTCCACGGCGGCGGCTGGGTCATCGGCGACCTCGACAGCCACGACGCGACCGCGCGCGGCCTGTGCCGGGACGCCGGGGCCGTCGTCGTCTCCGTCGACTACCGGCTCGCCCCCGAGGCGCCGTTCCCCGCGGCCGTCGAGGACGCGTACGCGGCCGTGTGCTGGGTCGCCGACCACGCCGCCGAACTCGGCGCGGACCCGGGCGCGTTGACCGTCGCCGGGGACAGCGCGGGCGGGAACCTCGCCGCCGTCGTCGCCCACATCGCCCGCGACGAGGGCGGCCCGCACATCGCCCGGCAGGTCCTCGTCTACCCCGCGACGGACGCCCGGCAGAAAGCCGGCTCCTTCGCCGCCAACGCGGACGGGTACTTCCTGACGGCGGTTCACTGCCACTGGTTCCGCGAGCAGTACCTGGGGCCCGACGGCGACCCGGCCCACCCCCACGTCTCGCCGCTCCTCGTCGAGGACTTCGCGGGGCTCCCGCCCGCCCACGTCGTCACCGCGGGATGCGATCCGCTGTGCGACGAGGGCCGTGCGTACGCCCAGGCGCTGCGGGACGCCGGGGTACCGGTCACCGAGAGCCGTTTCCCGGGGATGTTCCACGGCTTCTTCGGCTTCCCCGACCTCCTGGAGGACGCCCGCCGGGCCCGGGCGGACGTCGCAGAGGTCATCGCCTCGACCGTACGAGACAGGAAAAACAGTGGTGACCTAGGGGGTCGGGCAGGATAATTTCCCGAGTCTCCTCTTGTGGCGGAGAACCTCGCCCGCATACGGTGTTCGTACGCGAGGTTCTCCCGTGGAGGATGGGTCATGACGGAAATACTTGTGCAGGCGGGCGTGGAGGAGAGTGTTCCTCCGGCTCGGACGGTCGGCGACAGGGTGGTGGAGCACCCGGCATGGCCCGTGCTCAAGGACGCCGTGGAGGAGATCAGGACCTGGCAGGACAAGGACGGGTCGATCGACTTCGACGCCGAGAGCGCCCCCGCGCGGTCGACCGTGGACCTTGCGCTGGACCGGGTCGTGTCCGCCGTCGAACAGCTCGCCCCGCTGCTTGCCCACGACGCCGCCTACCACGAGGCGCTCGTCGGCGACCTGCGCCGCTGGGCCGACGAGGGTTTCCGCGTCCCCGACTTCCTGGACTCGCTGCTCGCCTTCCAGCCCGCCGCGCGGCGCCGTGACGGCCTCCAGCACCTGGTGCTCTTCCCCATGTACACGCAGAACGGGAACCCGGACCGCAACCTGGAAGCCGTCGTGCTGCGCATGGTCTGGCCCGAGTGGCTGGCCGAGCTCGAGGCCACGCGCTACGACAACCCACTGTTCTGCGGCATCACCTTCGAGGACTTCACCTCGGGCTACGACACGAACTCCGCGGTGCTCTTCCCCGAGACGATCGCCGTGCGCGAGGCCCCCGAGCGCTTCTCCTGGGGCGGCATCTTCTGCGACCGCGAGGCGGCCCGCTTCCGCCGCGTCACCGAGGCCGCCGTCGACATCCTCGGCGTCGAACTGCCGACGGACATCGCGCGGATGGTCGGCGACCAGGACCGCTGCCAGCAGGCGTTCGTGCTGTGGGACATGGTCCACGACCGCACGCACAGCCACGGCGACCTGCCCTTCGACCCGTTCATGATCAAGCAGCGTCAGCCGTTCTGGATGTACGGCCTGGAAGAGCTGCGCTGCGACCTCACCGCCTTCAAGGAGGCCGTGAAGCTGGAGGCCGACGGCGTCCCGCAGGGCCGCGACGTCCAGTACGCGGTGCTCTTCGACCGCATGTTCCGCTTCCCGGTCACCGGCGAGCGCGTCCGCAACTACGACGGCCTCGGCGGCCAGCTCCTCTTCGCGTACCTGCACAAGCACGACGTGGTGCGCTGGACGGACAACAAGCTGCACATCGACTGGCAGCGCGCCCCCGAGGTCACGACCCGGCTGTGCACCGAGATCGAGACCCTGTACCGCGACGGCATCGACCGCCCCAAACTGGTCCACTGGTTCGCCGCGTACGACCTGGTCTCGACGTACCTCGCCCCGCACCCGGGATCGCGCTGGGCCAAGGGCCCCGACGCCCTGGACACCTCGCTGCCGCCGCGCAAACTCGTGGACGAGGTGCTTCCGGACGAGTTTCCGCTGAGCATGTTCTATGAGGCGCTTTCCAAGAAGCTGAAGCACGTGATCGCCTCGACCAAGGGGATCACCGCGGCGGGCGCCGCAGACGTACGCGCGGCGCATGCCGCTCCGGTGGAGCCGGTCCTTGCACCGGGGGCCGCGTGAACAACCCCGTACAGCAGGAGGCGACTGCCATGACCGACACCACCGATGTCACCAGGGACGCGCTGGACGGTGCCGTGATCGCGGTCGCCGGAGCGGCGGGGCCGGCCGGACGCGCCACCCTCAAGCGGCTCGCGGAGGCGGGCGCCACGGTCATCGGCGCCGACGCCGACCCCGAGCGCCTCGCCGAGGCCGTCGACGAGGCGCGCTACGCGCACGGCGGCGCCACCGTCATCGGCGACACCGTCGACCTGCTCGACCTGCACGCCACCCGGGACTGGGCCGACCGCGTCGAGAAGGACTTCGGCCGCGTCGACGGCCTGGTCCACCTCGTCGGCGGCTGGCGCGGCGGCGCGAGCTTCGCCGAGACCGACCTCGCCGACTGGGAGCTGCTCGAAAAGCTCCTGATCCGCACCGTCCAGCACACCTCGCTCGCCTTCCAGGAGGGCCTGTCCCGCTCCGACCGGGGCCGCTACCTGCTGATCAGCGCCGCGGGTGCCTCCAAGCCGACCGCGGGCAACGCCGCGTACGCCGCCTCCAAGGCCGCGGCCGAGGCATGGACGCTGGCGCTCGGCGACGCCTTCCGCAAGGCGGGGGGTGACGCGGGCCCGCAGCAGGCTGCTGCGATCCTGGTGGTGAAGGCGCTGGTGCACGACGCGATGCGCGCGGAGCGCCCCAACGCGAAGTTCGCGGGCTTCACAGACGTCAGGCAGCTGGCCGAGGCCATCGCCGGCGTCTGGAACCGGCCCGCCGCCGAAGTGAACGGGACCCGTCTGTGGCTGACCGAGAAGCCGTGAACCCGCCGAAGACCGACGCGCGCCGGCACCACGACCCCACGACCAGGGGTTTCGCGAGCGACAACTACGCGGGCGCCCACCCGGAGATCATGGCCGCGCTGGCCCTGGCCAACGGCGGGCACCAGGTCGCCTACGGCGAGGACGACTACACGGACCACCTCCAGCAGATCATCCGCAGCCACTTCGGGCCGACCGCGGAGGCGTTCCCCGTCTTCAACGGCACGGGGGCCAACGTCGTCGCGCTCCAGGCGGTCACCGACCGCTGGGGCGCGGTGATCTGCGCCGAGTCCGCACACATCAACGTCGACGAGGGCGGCGCCCCCGAGCGGATGGGCGGGCTGAAGCTGCTCACGGTCGCGACGCCCGACGGCAAGCTCACCCCCGAGCTCATCGACAAGCAGGCGTTCGGCTGGGACGACGAGCACCGCGCCATGCCGCAGGTCGTCTCGATCACGCAGTCCACGGAACTGGGCACGCTCTACACGCCCGACGAGATCCGCGCGATCTGCGACCACGCCCACCAGCACGGCATGAAGGTGCACCTGGACGGCTCGCGGATAGCCAACGCGGCCGCGGCGCTCGACGTCCCCATGCGGACGTTCACGAACGCGGTCGGCGTCGACATCCTCTCGCTCGGCGGCACGAAGAACGGCGCGCTGTTCGGCGAGGCCGTCGTCGTCCTCAACCAGGACGCGGTGCGCCACATGAAGCACCTGCGCAAGCTGTCGATGCAGCTCGCCTCGAAGATGCGCTTCGTCTCGGTGCAGTTGGAGGCGCTGCTCGCCAAGGACCTGTGGCTGCGCAACGCCCGGCACGCCAACGAGATGGCCCAGCGCCTCGCCGAGGGCGCCCGCGCCGTCGACGGCGTGCGGATTCTTCACCAGGTGCAGGCCAACGGCGTCTTCGCCCGCCTCCCGCACGACGTCTCGGAGCGCCTCATGAAGCGCTACCGGTTCTACTTCTGGGACGAAGCCGCGGGCGACGTCCGCTGGATGTGCGCCTTCGACACCCGCGAGGAGGACGTCGACGGCTTCGTCGCGGCGCTCAAGGAGGAGATGGCGCGCTAGCCGTCCGCCCGAACTCTGCATAGGTATGCGACCGACCGTAATTCCATTGACCGGGGTCGGTCGCGTTCCTATGCTCCCGTGCCATGCAGCTGATCCAGCAGAACCCCGACCTCTCGGCCTACTTGGCCGCTGATGACGTCGTCGACCATCACCACCCCCTCGTACGGGAGACGGCCGGGCGCCTGGCCGAGGGCGTCGCCGATTCCTATGCATACGCCCGCGCCGCCTACGAGTTCGTCCGCGACACCATCCCGCACTCGGCCGACAGCGGGGACATGCGTGTCACGTGGCGGGCCTCCGACGTCCTGGAGCAGGGCACCGGCATCTGCCACGCGAAAGCCCATGCGCTGACCGCCCTCCTGCGGGCCGAGGACATTCCCACGGCCCTCTGTTACCAGCGACTGACGCACGATGCCGGGACGGGCTGGTGCGTGCACGGCCTGATCGCCGTGCGGTTCGGCGGAGCCTGGCACCGACAGGACGCACGGGGGAACAGGCCGGGCGTCGACGCCCAGTTCTCCCTGGACGGCGAGCGGCTCGCCTTCGCGCCTGACCCTGAGTCCAATGAGCTGGACTATCCGGTACTCTTTGATGTACCGCACCCGGTGGTGCTCGACGCCCTGCGCAGCGCCCCGGATCGCCCGCACCTCTGGGAGCACCTCCCCGACTCCCTCGCTCCGTAAGGCAGGTCATGTCCCTCCAGCTCACCGTCACCGAGGACGTCCACGCGCTCGCGCCCGGCTTCCACCACATCGCCATCGAGGCGTACGGACTCGTCAACACGCCCAGCACGGAAGGGACGTCGGCCCTCCTCGACGACGCCGCGCGCCGACTGGCCGCGCGGCTGGACGGCCGGGCCCCGCACGAGGACCCGCACATGGTGGCCTGGCGCGACGCCTACAAGGCCTTCGGCGCCAAGCCGAACCGCACCCGCAATTCGGCGGAGGCGCTGGCGAAGCGGGCGCTCAGCGAGGCGGGCCTGCCGCGGATCAACAGCCTCGTCGATGTCTACAACGCGATCAGCGTCGCCCATCTGATCCCGGTCGGCGGCGAGGACCTCGACCGCATCCGGGGCGGGATGCGACTCATCAGGGCCACCGGTGCGGAGGACTTCGTCACCGTCGCCGCGGGCGAGCAGGTCGTCGAGCACCCGGACGCGGGCGAGGTCGTCTGGTGCGACGACGAGGGAGTCACCTGCCGCCGCTGGAACTGGCGGCAGGGACCGCGTACCTGCCTCGACGACACCTCGACGAACGCCCTGTTCCTCCTGGAGGGGATGGGCGAGCACGCGGGCCTGGAGGCGGCGGGCGCCGAACTGGCGGAACTGCTCGAGAAGTTCAGCCCCGGCGCACAGCTCACCGTCCACCCCGCGGTCTGAGGCGCGGACGGCCGGGCCGATCCGTGCGGCCGGGCCCGGCCTAGGGCGTGTTGTGAAAGTCCCGCCTGCCCCGCGACGCCCGGCACGCCCGCTCGCGGCGTTGCCGAAGCGCCCGCATAGCTCCGCTATGAGGACGCTCCGGCGCCTTGCGATCGCACGCACCGGACGCCGCGGGGCCCGCCCTTCGGGCGAACGACGGGACTTTCACAACACGCCCTAGCCGGCGGCCTCCGCGGCCTCGGCGGCCTTGACCTCTTCGGGGGTGGGGGCAGTGCCGCCCAGGTGCGCGGGCATCCACCAGGTGTCGTCCGGGCCCTTGGGGCGTACGGGATAGGCGCGCTGCGCCGCTTCCAGGAGCTCCTGCACGCCCTCGCGCAGCTTGCGCGTGATCGCCCCGGCGTACTGGTCACGCGACGCCTCGAGGGCCTCGCCCACCCGGATCGTGATCGGGATGTGCTGCCGCTTGAAGTTGCGCGGACGGCCCTTCGTCCACACCCGCTGCGTGCCCCACAGAGCCATCGGGATCAGCGGCACCCCGGCCTCCTGGGCCAGCCGCACGGCGCCGGTCTTGAAGCTCTTCAGCGTGAACGACTGCGAGATCGTCGCCTCGGGGAAGACGCCGATGATCTCGCCGGCGCGCAGTGACGCCAGCGCGTGCTGGTACGCCTGCTCGCCCTGCGCGCGGTCCACCGGGATGTGCTTCATGCTGCGCATCAGCGGCCCGGAGATCTTGTGGCGGAACACCGATTCCTTCGCCATGAACCGGACCAGGCGCTTTTGTGGCAGAGCAGCGAGACCGTCGAAGATGAAGTCCAGGTAGCTGATGTGATTGCTGACCAGGACGGCACCGCCCGAGCGCGGAATGTTCTCCGAGCCCTTGCAGTCGATCTTCAGGTCGAGCGCCTTGAACATCGTTTTCGCGGCGCCGATGACCGGACGGTAGACGAGCTCTGCCATGGAGGGGGTGGACCCTTCTTAGTGCCGTGGGGAAGCTTTTCCGGAGGTTCCGGAGAAGCAGGCTCCCGGCGGTAAGTTACGCAGCCGTAGGTTTTCCGGCTTGCGCAGATCGTGCCCCAAGAACGGCTGGGTGACCAGTCCTGGTTCCGGCCGTGCGCGAGATCCTTGTCACGTGGTCGGGAATGCCGTCGGGCGTTTGTGCGCTGCACAGGAGAACCAGGGGACAAAGGAGGAGCGGGTGACTGTGGCCGAAGTGACGCTGGGCGTCGACGAGTTGGGTGAGGAGCTGGGGGAGCGGGCCACGCTCGTGCAGTTCTCCAGTGCGTTCTGCGCCCCCTGCCGGGCCACACGGCGCGTTCTCGCCGAAGTCGCCGCCATGGTGCCCGGCGTGTCCCATGTCGAGATCGACGCGGAGGCCGAGCTCGCGCTCGTACGCCGCGTCGGCGTCGTCAAGACACCCACCGTGCTCGTGCTCGACGCCCGGGGCCGCGAGGTGCGCCGCGCGGCCGGCCAGCCGCGCCGGGCCGACGTCATCGCGGCGCTCGGTGCGGCCGTCTGAAGCAGCGGCAGCCGCGGGGGAGGCGTATGTGGTGACGCATCTCCCAGATGACGGAACGCACTTGACTGCACGCGCCACGTATCGTCAGTCTGACCGTATGCCCCTGGAACTCCTTCTCTTCGAGCGGGTCCACGTCGACCTGGCCCGCTGTTCGAGCGCCCGCTGTCCCGTCTCCTGACGCAGCCACGGACCCCTCTCGAACCCTCCGGCAGAAGGACAACTCCATGACGGCCACGCCCGATCTGCGCACCGCCCGTCCCGCCACCCCCGACCTGCTCCGCTCGGTCTTCCGGCAGCACGCCGCCGGCGTCGCGGTGATCACGGCGGCGGGCAGCGCCCCCGTGGGCTTCACCGCCACCTCCCTCACCTCGGTTTCCGCCGCACCCCCGGTGATCTCGTTCGGCATCGGCCTGGGCGCGTCCAGCTGGCCCACCGTGGCCGAGGCCGACCACGTCGGCGTGCACATACTCGGCGAGCATCAGGCCGATCTCGCCGCCACCTTCGCCAAGAGCGGCGCCGACCGCTTCGGCGCCCCCACCCGCTGGTTCGAGGGACCCGAGGGCGTCCCGGTCCTCGACGGCGTCCTGGCCTGGCTCGTGTGCAAGGTGATCGCCCGGGTACCCGCCGGGGACCACCGGATCGTGCTCGCCGAGGCGGTCTGCGGGGACCCGGCGGGCGCCGGTCGTCCGCTGCTGTACCACCAGGGCCGTTTCCACGGGCTGCGCGACTGAGAGTTCCTGCGCGGCGCGACTACGGAGCGTTGGCAAGGTCACAGTTCAAAGCGCTTGCTCAGTGGGCATGAACTGGGTGTACTGACGAGTAATATTTCGTTCGGAGCGCGGGCCGCCCCGAACCGGAAGAGTCCGCTTCCGGCGCCTATGCTGCCTGCAAGAAGGCGTGGTGCGCCGCAGCAGCAAAGCCGCCCAGTAAAAGACGATTGCAGTAGGAGAGCCGGCGTGAGCTTGAGGATCGTTGTCACCGTGAAGTACGTGCCCGATGCCACGGGTGATCGGCATTTCGCCGAGGATCTGACCGTCGATCGTGATGACGTCGACGGGCTGCTGTCGGAGCTGGACGAGTACGCGGTCGAGCAGGCGTTGCAGATCGCGGACGACGCGGACGACGCGGAGGTCACCGTGTTGACGGTGGGTCCGGAGGACGCGAAGGACGCGCTGCGCAAGGCGTTGTCGATGGGTGCGGACAAGGCGATCCACGTCGAGGACGACGATCTGCACGGTACGGATGTCATCGGTACGTCGCTGGTGTTGGCCAAGGCCATCGAGAAGGCGGGTTACGACCTGGTGATCTCGGGGATGGCGTCGACGGACGGTACGGCGGGTGTGGTGCCGGCGCTGCTGGCCGAGCGTTTGGGTGTGCCGCAGGTGACGCTGCTGTCCGAGGTGGCGGTGGCCGACGGCGTGGTGACCGGACGGCGTGACGGGGATGCGGCGTCGGAGCGACTGGAGGCTTCGCTGCCGGCGGTGGTGTCGGTGACCGACCAGTCGGGCGAGGCGCGTTACCCGTCGTTCAAGGGGATCATGGCCGCCAAGAAGAAGCCGGTGGAGGCCTGGGACCTTTCCGACCTGGAGCTGGAGGCGGGGCAGGTGGGCCTTGAGGGTGCCTGGACGAAGGTCGACTCCGCCACCGAGCGTCCCGCGCGCACCGCGGGCACGATCGTGAAGGACGAGGGTGAGGGCGGCAAGCAGCTCGCCGAGTTCCTCGCGGGCCAGAAGTTCATCTGAGCCTCGGTCGCCCCTGACATCCGCCCCACTTCTCGTAACCGCAGGAGATTGAAGTCCCATGGCTGAAGTTCTGGTCTACGTCGACCACGTGGACGGTGCCGTCCGCAAGCCCACCCTCGAACTGCTGACGCTGGCCCGCCGTATCGGTGAGCCCGTCGCGGTCGCGCTCGGCAGCAACGCCGCCGACACGGCTGGCGTACTCGGTGAGCACGGCGCGATCAAGGTCCTCACCAGCGACGCCCCCGAGTTCGCCGACTACCTGGTCGTACCGAAGGTCGACGC
>NZ_JAAGMG010000788.1 GCF_010548525.1 Streptomyces sp. SID14478 | reverse complement strand
GCCACCCCGGCCCGCGAACTGGTCACGGCCGGGCGCCCGGGCCGCAGCCTGCGCCTGGAGGTCGAGGGTGCGGGCGGCGGTGAGTGGCTGATCGCCCTCGACTCCCCCGCGGCGGCCGGCTCCGCGGACCGCGAGGTGGCCCATGTCGCCCTCGACGGCGTCGAGTTCTGCCGGCTGGCCGCGGGGCACGTGTCGCCGGACGAGGCGGCCGCGGGCCAGGTCGGCGACCGGGAGGCGATCAGGGACGTGCTGTCGGCGACGGCGGCGCTGAGCCGGATGTAGGTCGCGGCCACCGGGTACGGGGTGCGTGCGTTGCCGGGTGCGGCCCGGTGGGGGTTGGTCGCGCCGTTCCCCGCGCCCCTGAAGACATGCGGCTTCGCCGCGCCTTCATCGGGAGATGGCGCACGCAGTGCGCATCTCAGGGGCGCGGGGAACTGCGCGAGCAACCACGACGGCGCCGCACCCGACACACGGCCTGAGCGGACACGGCCTGTGCGAACACGGCCTAAGCGAACACGACCGTCCGCCGCCCGTTCAACAAAATACGCCGCTCCGCATGCCACTTGACGGCCCGCGCCAGCGCCTGGCACTCGACGTCCCGGCCGATCGCGACCAGCTGGTCGGGCGTGACGTCGTGCCCGACCCGCTCGACCTCCTGCTCGATGATCGGCCCCTCGTCGAGGTCGGCGGTCACGTAGTGCGCGGTCGCCCCGATCAGCTTCACACCCCGCGCATGCGCCTGGTGGTAGGGCTTCGCACCCTTGAAGCTCGGCAGGAACGAGTGGTGGATGTTGATGATCCGGCCGCTGAGCTGCTTGCACAGGTCGTCCGAGAGCACCTGCATGTACCGGGCGAGCACGACCAGCTCGACGCCCTCCGCCCGCACCAGGTCGATGACCTGCTGCTCGGCCTGCGCCTTGGTCTCCTTCGTCACCGGGATGTGGTGGAAGGGGATGTCGTAGGAGCCCACGAGCTCGGCGAAGTCCCTGTGGTTGGAGACCACGGCCGCGATGTCGACGGGCAGGGCGCCGATCCGCGCCCGGAAGAGCAGGTCGTTCAGGCAGTGGCCGAACTTGCTGACCATCAGGACGATCTTCATCCGGTCCGAGGCCCGGTGGATCTGCCAGTCCATCCGGAACGAGTCCCCGATCGCGGCGAAGCTGGCGCGCAGCTTCTCCACGGTGACCGGGGCGTCCGCGCTGAAGTGGACGCGCATGAAGAACAGTCCCGTGTCGTGGTCACCGAACTGCTGGCTGTCCTCGATGTTGCAGCCGGTCATGAAGAGGTAGCTCGACACGGCGTGCACGATGCCCTGCTTGTCGGGGCAGGAGAGCGTGAGGACGTACTGCTCGGGGCCGGTGGCGACGGGTGCGGGCGCGTTCATGGAGAAAAGGTTCGCACACTGCGCTCCCCGCACGATCCCTCGTCCCGGGGAACGGACGTTCCTGCCGCCCGCCCCGGCCCCGGGCGGCTCAGGCCGCCCGCGTCATGATCCGCAGCACCTCAAGGGTCCGGGGCGCGGTGTCCGGGTCCTCGCCGTCGCTCGTGGCGAGCGCCACGTGGGCGTCCCGCGCGGCGCGCACGGCCTCCGGCCAGCCCGGGTTGTCCATGTAGACGGAGACGGGCGCGTCCGGTCCGACCTGGTGCATGATGCGCAGCACCCGCAGCACGGCGGAGTCGACGAGGACCGCTTCCTGCGAGTCCCGGAAGATCGTCCCGACGTACTTCTCGGCGGACCAGTTGTCCAGCCAGGTGTCCTCGACGAGGCGGTACACGGCGTCGGTCACGTCCCCGTAGCCGTCCGCACCGGCCAGCCAGACGTCTCGCTGGAACGACGGGTCGGAGAGCATGTGCAGCGCGGAGCGCACATTGCTGCGCCAGCGCCACCACGGCATGTCGTTGAGTGGCATGCCCTCCATCTTTGTGGAGCGACGGCCACGGCGGGAAGACTTCTCCGAGCTTTGCACGGTCATCGATCGTACGTGCCGCCGCCCGGCACCCCGACCGGCCCCCGTAATTCACCTCCGCGTCACCACGTATTGACCGCGGGTCACTCAGGGGTTCGGGATGCGGCGGAATCGTGCAGGTCCATGACCGGCCGGCGCCCCACCACGATCCCGCGCACCACTTTCACCTCGCGCACCCTGCGCACCATTGCCGTCGCCGTCAGCGGCGCGAGCCTGGTGGCCGGCTGCGGACTGGTCCCCGGGACCACGGGGGGCTCCGAGGGGCCGGTCACCGTGATGACCTGGGCCCCGGAACAGACCGGGGCGACCAACATGCCCGGCATACCGGCGATGGCCCGGGCGTACGCGCGCTGGGTCAACGCCCACGGCGGCATCGGCGGCCGGCAGCTGAAGGTCCTCACCTGCAACGACCACAACGACGGCGTGGACGCCGCGAAGTGCGCCCGCTCCGCCGTCGACCAGCACGCCGTCGCCGTCGTCGGCTCCTACAGCCAGTACGGCCGGGCGTTCCTGTCCCCGCTGGAATCCGCGGGCATCCCCTATATAGGCGGATACGGGGTCAGCGACGCGGAGTTCACCAGCCCGCTGTCGTACCCGGTCAACGGCGGCCAGGCCGCCCTGCTCGCGGGCAACGGCGAACAGCTCGCCCACATCTGCGACCGCACCGTCCTGATCCGCCCCGACACCATCGCGGGCGACGAGCTCCCCCCGCTGCTCGACGCCGGCCTCGCCCTGGGCAAGCGGCCCGCCGCCACCGATCTGCGCGCCGCCGAGGACTCCAACGACCTCGACACCCAGGCCGACCGGGCCCTGAGCACGGCGAGCTCCGACCCCCTCGCCGAGGGCTGCGTCGCGGCCGTCCTCGGGGACCGTACGGACACGTTCATGGACTCGTTCCGGCGGCTGCGCGCGGACTACCCCGAGGTGCACACGGCGACCGTCCTCGGCAGCGTCGACCAGACCGTCATCAACCGCACCGGCGGCGCGAGCAGCCCGTACGAGGGCGCGTACGTCACCGGCTGGTACCCGGCGGCCGACGACGCGCGCTGGAACCCGATGCGCAAGGCCATCGACGAAGTGGCCTTCGGCGACAACCGGATCGACCCGGCGGACGCGGGCGTACAGACCACGTGGATCGCGTACACCGTCCTGAAGCAGCTCGTGGACTCGCTCGGCGAGGACGACGACGTGAGCGCGCGCTCCCTGCGCATCGCCCTCGACAAGGGCGCGAAGGTCACGACGGGCGGCCTCACGCCCACGCTGCGCTGGGACTACGCCCACTTGTCCGCGGCCGGCGACTTCCCCCGCCTGGTCAACGCCCGGGTCGCCTTCCAGAAGGTGGACAAGGGGCGTCTCGTCGCGACCCACAAGGGCCTGGTGGACGTGACGGACACGCTGGCGAAGGCGCCCTGACCGGACGCCTTCGTCCGGCTCCTACAGCTGCCCCGCCTCCCGCTGGGTCAGCCCGTACTTCGAGGCGATCGCGTTCCACAGCTTCGAGGCCTTCGTCTTCTGCGTGGAGGCCGTACCACTGGCCGCGTCGCCCGCGTGGCGCTGCGGCGTCACCTTCGCGTGCCCCTTGTGGCAGCCCTTCTTCCCGGCGGCCTGGTCGCCCCACGCCGCGTAGTGGCTGTCCGCCGACGCGGACGCCTTCCACGCACGGGTCAGCGCGTCCTTCAGGGCGGCGTTGTCGGGCAGCTTGTCCACGGCGAGGCCGTTGAGGCGCGTCACCAGGTCGTTGCGCTGCGTCGCGGCGTCCCGCAGGGCCTTGGAGGACGGGGCGAGCTCCTTGCAGGCGCCGATGTTCCCGACGGCGCCGACGACGGCTTCCCGGCTGTTGTTGGAGTCGCCGAGCAGCTTGTCGAGGGCGACGGCCTGCTCCTTGACCGGGTCGGCGGCCGGTGAGGGCGGGTCCGAGGCGGCGGGCGACGAATTCGAGACGTTCTTGGTGGCGTCCGACTTCTTGTCGTCGTCCCCGCCGCCGCTGAGCAGCGCGCCCGCGCCGATCCCGACGACGAGGAGGCCGACGCCGACGGCCGCGATCAGCGGGCCCTTCGAGCCGCTGCGGGCCTTGCGGCGCGGCGGCTCCGGCTCGTACGCCTGCTGGTACTGCGGCTGCTGCGGCTGGCG
>NZ_JAAGMG010000742.1 GCF_010548525.1 Streptomyces sp. SID14478 | reverse complement strand
CGGCCGCCAGGGGCCGCGTACGGTCGAGGGAGATCTGCGCTGCGACGGTGACGCCGTCGGCCGTGGCGTCCACCGCGAACAGGCCGCTCGCCGTGGGCACGAGGAACACGTCGGCGGCGCCCGCGTCGGCGACCGCGCCGACCCGCCCGGTGAGTCGCCCGCCGTCCTCCTGTACGTCTCCGAACTCCTGGCCCGGGGCCGCCGACAGCGGCATGGCGAGCGCGCCGACGGTGCGGCCGGTGGCGAGGGAGGCGAGCAGGGTGCCGGCCGCGTCGGTGTCGCAGCCGAGCAGCGCCTCCGTCGCGATGACCGCGCTGGTCAGATACGGGACCGGGGCGACGGCGCGCCCCAACTCCTCCATCACGACGGCGACTTCGCGGTGCGAGGCGCCCTGTCCGCCGCGCTCCTCCGGGACGAGGAGGCCGGCGAGGCCCATGCTCTCGGCGAGGTTCTTCCACAGGGCGCGGTCGAGCGGCTCGTCGCTCTCGACGCGGGCGAGCACGGCGGTGGCGTCGCAGTGGTCGGCGAGCAGGTCGCGGACCACCGCGCGCAGCGCTTCCTCGTCCTCTGAGTAGAGAAGGTCGGTCATCGGGAGAGGTCCTTCCAGGCGACGTCCTTGTCGGTGCGCGGCTCGGGCGGCAGGCCCAGGACGCGCTCGGCGACGATGTTCAGCAGGATCTCGCTCGTCCCGCCCTCGATGCTGTTGCCCTTGGCCCGCAGGTAGCGGTAGCCGGCCTCGCGGCCCGCGAAGTCGACGAGTTCGGGGCGCCTCAGGGTCCAGTCGTCGTACAACAGGCCCTCTTCGCCCAGCAGTTCGACCTCCAGGCCGCTGATCTCCTGGTTGAGGCGGGCGAAGCCGAGCTTCATGCCCGCGCCCTCGGGGCCGGGGTGGCCGGCGACGAGCTGCTGGCGCAGCCGTTCGCCGGTGAGCCGGGCGACCTCGGCGTCGACCCACAGCTTCACGAGACGCTGGTGCAGGTCGTGGGTGCGCAGCTCGGGGCGCTCGCGCCAGGTCTTGACGACGGGGCCGATGAGTCCGCCCTCGCGCGGCAGACGCATTCCGCCGATGGCGACGCGTTCGTTGTTGAGGGTGGTCTGGGCGACCTTCCAGCCGTCACCGACCTCGCCGAGCCGGCGGTCGTCGGGGATGCGGACGTCGGTGAGGAACACCTCGTTGAACTCGGCCTCGCCGGTGATCTGGCGCAGCGGCCGCACCTCGACGCCCGGGTCGGTCATGTCGCACACGAAGTACGTGATGCCGCGGTGCTTGGGCACGTCCGGGTCGGTACGGGCGATGAGGATGGCGAACCGGGCGTTGTGCGCGCCGGACGTCCACACCTTCTGGCCGTTCACCACCCAGGTGTCGCCCTCGCGGACGGCGCGGGTGCCGAGCGCGGCCAGGTCGGAGCCCGCGCCGGGCTCGCTGAAGAGCTGGCACCACACCTCCTCGCCGACCCAGAGCGGCTTGAGCAGGCGCTGCTTCTGCTCGTCGGTGCCGTAGCGCAGGATGGTCGGGGCGGCCATGCCGAGCCCGATGCCGTTGCGCCGCGGGTCGTTGTCGGGGGCGCCCGCGGCCTCCAGCTCGGCGTCCACGACGGCCTGCAGGGCGCGCGGCGCGTCGAGTCCGCCGAGGCCCTTCGGGTAGTGCACCCAGGCGAGCCCGGCGTCGAAGCGGGCGCTCAGGAAGTCCTCGCGGGCCGTCGCGGCCGGCGGGTGCGCGGCCAGGAACTCCTGGGTCAGGGTGCGCAGTTGCGCGGCGTCGAGGGTCATGCGGCGGCTCCTTCCGTACGGGCGTTCAGTCCCGGGATCACGACGACACGGCCCGTCGTGACGCCGTCGGCGACGCGCTGTACGGCGGCCGCGGCGTCGGTGAGGTCGACTCGCTCGCTGACCAGCGGCTTGATGGCGCCGCGCGCGGCGAGCTCGGTGAGTTTCTCGTGGCAGTGCGGGATCAGCCGGGGGTTCTTGGTGGCGTACAGGCCCCAGTGCAGGCCCATGATCGTGTAGTTCTTGACCAGGGCGTGGTTCAGGGCCGGGCTGGGGATCGTGCCGGAGGCGAAGCCGACGACGACGATCCGGCCCTCGAAGGCGACCGTCTTGGCGGACTGGGTGTACGCGTCGCCGCCCACGGGGTCGTAGATCACGTCGGCGCCGCGCCCGCCGGTGGCCTCCTTGACGGCGGCGATGACGTCCTCGGAGCGGCGGTCGATGACGACGTCGCAGCCCAGTTCCTGTGCGGCCTTGGCCTTCTCGGGGCCGCCCACGACGCCGATGACCCGGGCGCCCGCCGCCTTGCCGAGCTGGACGGCGGCGCTGCCGACGCCGCCCGCGGCGGCGTGCACGAGCAGCGTCTCGCCCTCCTGGAGGTGCGCGCGCCGGTGCAGGCCGAACCAGCCGGTCTGGTAGCCGATGTGCAGGGCGGCCGTCTCGGCGTCGTCGAGGGAGTCGGGCGCGGGCAGCAGGGCCCGGCCGTCCGCGACGACGTACTCGGCGAGGCCGCCGTGCGGCAGCGCCGGGTTGGCGATGACGCGGCGCCCGTCCTCGGTCTCGCCGCAGATCTCCACCCCGGGGGTGAACGGCAGCGGCGGCCTGACCTGGTACTGCCCCTTGCACAGCAGCGCGTCCGGGAAGTTGATGTTGGCGGCGCGCACCTTGAGCAGGACCTGCCCGTCGCCGGGCACGGGCCGCGCCACCTCCTCCAAGCGCATCACCTCGCTCGGCTCGCCGTTCTCGTGCACTTGCCATGCCTGCATGCGGGGCCTCCACGGACTGCTGCTCCGGTACCGGGTTCAGCCGCATACTAAGCGGTCGCTTGCCCTCCTGGGAATGCCCCCGCCGGGTCAGTCCGCCGCACCCCGCGTGGGCCGTGCCCGTACGTGCATCCGCTCGCCCTGCGGACCGAAGAGGCTCAGGAATTCGGCGGGCCCCTCACCCGTGGACCCGAACCAGTGCGGCACGCGCGTGTCGAACTCGGCCGCCTCGCCGGGGCCCAGGACGACGTCGTGGTCGCCGAGGACGAGGCGCAGCTTCCCGGAGAGCATGTAGATCCACTCGTAGCCCTCGTGCGTGCGCGGGTCCGGCTCGACCTGCCGGGTCGGCTCGATCACCTTGTACGCCTGCAGGCCGCCCGGCTGCCGGGTCAGCGGGATCATCGTCCGGCCGAAGTGCTGGATCGGCTTCAGGCGCACGCGCGGGTCACCCACGGGCGGGGCGCCGACCAGCTCGTCGAGCGGCACCTGGTGGGCGCGGGCGATCGGCAGCAGCAGTTCCAGGCTGGGTCTGCGCAGGCCCGACTCCAGCCGGGACAGCGTGCTGACCGAGATGCCGGTGGTCTCCGAGAGCCCCGACAGCGTGGCGCCGCGCTCCTTCCGCAGCGCCCTCAGCCTGGGGCCGACGCCCGTCAGGACGGCATCCATGCTCGCTTCGGGTGCGTCGTGCGTGCGGTCCTCTGTGCGGTCCTCGCCGTGCTGCTTCATGAATCCATTGCAGTTTCAGCAAAGGCCTTTGTCAATACGGCAGCGTCGGGTGCACCTTCAGGAACAAGGCGCTTGCCCGCGCTCCCCCGCACTTCTCCGCACACACGAGGTGGTCACCATGCAGGTCGAGAAGGACAGCTACGAGGCCGTGGTCGTCGGCGGCGGCACGGCCGGCCTGTCGGCCGCACTGATCCTGGGCCGCTCCCGCCGCTCCGTGCTCGTCGTCGACGCGGGCGAGCCGCGCAATGCCCCGGCCGCCCACATGCAGGGCTACCCGTCCCGCGACGGCATGCCGCCCGGCGAGTTCCTGGCCGTGGTGCGCCAGGAGGTCGAGAGCTACGGAGGCGAGCTCGTCCGGGGCAGGGTGACGGCGGCCGAGCCCGACGGCTCCGGCGAGTTCCACGTGACGCTCGCCGACGGCCGACGGGTGCACGCCCGCCGACTGGTGATCGCCACCGGCCTGGTCGACGAGCTCCCGGACATCCCCGGCGTCGCCGAACGCTGGGGCAACGACGTGATCCACTGCCCGTACTGCCACGGCTGGGAGGTCCGCGACCAGGCGATCGGCGTGCTGTACGCCAAGGAGGCGGGCACGCACCAGGCACTCCTGTTCCGTCAGCTCTCCGACGACGTCACGCTGTTCCTCGACGGCGCCGACGGGGACGAACTCCCGGACGCCGACTGGCAGCTGCTGGCGGCGGCCGGAGTCGGCGTGATCAGCGGGAAGGTCGGTGGCCTCGTCGTCGAGGACGACCGCCTGACCGGGGTGCGGCTCGCCGACGGACGGCTGTTCGCGCGCCAGGTCCTCGTCGTGCCGCCGCGCATGAAGCCGCGCGACGCCCTGCTCGCCTCGCTGGGCGCCCGCACCGAGGACACCCCCGCCGGGCCCTTCGCCGCCGTGGACCCGCTGGGCCTGACGAGCGTGCCCGGCGTCTGGGCCGTGGGCAACGCCACGGGGCCCGCGGAACAGGTGGTGAACGCGGCGAGCGCCGGGTACCGCGCCGGGGCCGCTCTCAACGCCGAGCTGCTGCACACCGATCTGGCACGGGCGGCGGAGCGGCGCCGCGCCGGGGTCTTCTCCCCTGAGGGCGAGCGGGCGGTGGCCCGGGCCCGCGGTGCGCGCATCGGCGCGTGAAGTGGCGCACGGGCATGGAGGGTTGAGCCCGTACACGGTATCCATGCCCGCATGACGTCCTCCCGCGCACCGCACGGACTGCCCGCCCCTCCCCCGACCGGCGCCTCGGCGCTGCCCCCGGGAACGTATGACGACCGGCTCGTCCTGGTGACCGGGGGCGGCACCGGGCTCGGCCGGGCGATCGCCGCGGAGTTCGCCCGGCTGGGCGCGGCCGTGATGATCGTCAGCCGCAAGGCGGGGCATCTGGCGCCCGCCCGCGAGGAGTTGGCGTCGATCGAGGGCGCCGGGCCGGTCACGGCGGCGACCTGCGACATACGGGACGCGGGGCGGATCTCCGAGGTCTTCGACGCCGCCGCGGCGGCGCACGGCCGGCCGCCGGACGTGCTGGTGAACAACGCCGCCGCCAACTTCCCCGTACCGGCGGAGGAGTTGAGCCCGAACGGATGGCGTTCCGTCGTCGACATCACGCTCAACGGTACGTTCTTCATGACCCGCGAGTTCGGCCGCCGCCACCTCGCGGCGGGCACGCCGGGCTCGGTGATCGCCGTCGGCGCCTCGTACGCGTGGACCGGCGGGCCCGGGTTCGCGCACAGCGCGGCGGCGAAGGCGGGCGTGAAGAACCTGGTGGAGACGCTGGCCGTGGAGTGGGGCCCGTACGGCATCCAGGTCAACGGGCTGGTGCCGGGCCTGATGCCGCACGAGGACATGACCGCCGACATCCGTTCCGGCCTGGACCGCGCCGAGGACCCCGACGCGCGTCAGCCCGCTCTCCGGGTCGGCGCGCCGCGGGAGTTGGGCTGGGCCGCCACCTTCCTCGCCTCCCCCTACGCCCGCTTCGTCAGCGGGCACACTCTCGTGGTGGACGGCGCGAACTGGCAGCGGCGGGACCTGGTGAACGCGCCCGTGACGCCAGTGCGCGAACAGCTGGGGCGCGGGCCGTTCGACGCCGGATCCGGCTGAGGCGTCGGGCCCGGCCGAGGCCGCGGGCGGACGGAGTCAGCCGATGCGCTGCCCGTAGACGTGGTCGACGAACATCGTCATCAGGACCCGGCGGTCCGCGACCATGACCGACCGGTACTCGTCCCAGTCCGGGTGCTCGCCTCCCGCCTGACGGTAGTACGCGACCAGCGCCTCGACCTCCGGGCCGTGCGGGTCGGTGCCGGGTCCGACGAGCGTCACGGAGCCTTCCGCGGTGGCCCAGGCCCGTCCGTCGGCGCGGGTGACCTCCAGGGCGGCGCGCGGGTCCCGGCGCAGGTTCGCCGTCTTGGCGCGGCCTTCGGTCATCGACACGTACAGCGTTTCGGTCGCCCGGTCGTAGAAGGGCGTGACCGGCGAGAGTTGGGGACGTCCGTCGGACTTGAGGGTGGCGAGGACCCCGATCCGGCTCTCCGCGAGGAGGGCGCGCGGGTCGAACGATGCAGTGGTCATGGCACCATCATCGACCCGCCTCGTCCCACCCGCACCGGCGCCCCCGTCAGGCGCCCCGGAACTCCGGCGGCCTGCGCCGGGCCCGCGCCGTGAAGCCCTCCGTGGCGTCCTGGGAGGTGAGCGTGAGCGCCGCGCTCATCGCCACCCGGTCCAGGGCCGCGTCGAGCCCGGCGTCGGCGTACGCGTCGATGTCCCGCTTGACGGACTGCACCGCGAGCGGCGCGTTCGCCGCGATCTCGGCCGCCACGTCACGCGCGGCGCGCTCCAACTCCTCCCCGGGGACGACCTGTTGGAGCAGGCGGAGCCGGTACGCGGTGTCCGCGTCGATGCGCCGTCCGGTGAGCGCGAGGAACTTCGCCCAGCCCGCGCCCGCCTCGCGCGCGACCCGCAGATCGCCTCCCGCGTCCACGGCGACCCCCAACTGGGCCTCGGGCAGGGCGAACACGGCGTCGTCGGCCGCGAGGCGCACGTCCGCCATCAGCGCGAGTTCGAACCCGAAGCCCAGGCAGTACCCCTGCACCGCGGCGACGACGGGCTGCGGCAGCCGGGCGAACGCGGCGAACCGCTCGTGCACCCAGCGGATGCCCTCGTAATAGGCGTGGCTGCGCGCCGAGCCGCTCTCCCCCTCGATGCCGCTGCCCGGGGCGGTCACGTCGATGCCCGCGCAGAAGGCACGGCCCTCGGCCCGCAGCAGGACGACGCGGATCCGGTCGTCGAACCGGATCCGGTCGGCCATGACGCCGAGCTGCCGACTGGACTCCCAGCTCCAGGCGTTCAGCTTCGCCGGGCGGCACAGCGTGAGCACACCGAGGCCGCCCTTCTCCACGTCCAGGCGCAGACGTTGCGCGTCGCCCCCGGGGATTTCGGTGTCGGTCGTGTCGATCATGCGACCCCCTGCCGGTCGTCGGCCGTGCGGCGGTACTGGCGGCGCGCAGCGTAGCGGCGATCACGGCCACCTTGAAGGGCGGCACCGCCCGGACAGCGAGTAGACACTGTCTACCCGATCAGGTAGACAGTGTCTATGCAGACCGAGAGCAGCACGACCCTGCGGGACCGCCTCGTCGACACCGGCGTGGCGCTCGTGGACGCCCACGGCGCCGCGGCCCTGTCGCTCCGGGAGATCGCCCGCGGCGCGGGCGTCTCGCACGGCGCGCCCCGCCGCTACTTCCCCACGCACCTGGACCTCCTGTCGGCGATCGCCCGGCGCGGGTTCGCTGACCTGGGCGCTCGGGCGAAGGAAGCGGTCGGCGCGGCCGAGCAGGAGCCGCGCGGCCAAGTGGCCGCGCTGGCCCGCGCCTACCTGCAGTTCGCCGCGGACCACTGCGGCATGTACGAGCTGATGTTCCGTCACGATCTGCTGGAAAGCGGCACGTTGGGGCTGCGCGAGACCAGCCTGCCGCTCTTCGGCATGCTCGTGGACCTGGTCGCCGCGGCCCGCCCGGATGCGGAACCCGGCGTCGTGGCGGGCGCGTTGTGGGCGAACCTGCACGGGGTGGCACAGCTGTGGGGCTGGGGAAGTCTGCAACTCGCCGTCGGCGCCGACGACATCGAGCCGCTCCTCGCCTCGGTGCTCGACGCCCATCTGGGCCCGGCGGCCCGATGAGCCCGCGCGCGCACCGCCGCGTCACGCTCGCCGGCAGCGTCGTCGGCGCCGTCCTCGTCGCCCTGGACGGCACGGTCCTGACCATCGCCCTGCCCGCGCTCCAGCGCGACCTGCACACGTCGTCGGCCCTGGCCCAGTGGACCAGCACCGCCTATCTGATCGTGGTGGCGAGCCTGCTGGTCTTCGCCGGGCGGCTCGGCGACCGGTACGGGCACCGGCGGCTGTTCGCCTGGGGCATGCTCGGGTTCGCGGCCGCGTCGGCGGGCATCGGATGCGCCCCCGGCATCGGCTGGGTGATCGCGCTGCGCGTCGTGCAGGGCGTGTGCGGCGCGCTGCTGCAGCCGGCGACGCTGGGCATGCTGCGTGCGGCGTACCCGCCGGACGAACTGGGCATGCCGAT
>NZ_JAAGMG010000707.1 GCF_010548525.1 Streptomyces sp. SID14478 | reverse complement strand
CTGCCCACGGGCGTGGCGGCCGGCGGGGGCGGCACGGGCAGTGGGCTGCGCGGCATGCGGGAACGGGCGGCGCTGCTCGGCGGGCGGGCCCGCACCGGTCCCCTCGGCGACGAGTGGCAGGTGCACGTCGACCTGCCGGTGACGTGATCTACGCTGGCCGCGTGCCGCTCACCGTGCTCCTTGTCGACGACGAACCGCTGGTCCGCGCGGGTCTGCGCGCCGTCCTGGAGGCACAGCCCGACATCGAGGTGGTGGGCGAGGCGGCCGACGGCGCGGCGGTGATCCCCCTGGTGCGCAGCCTGCGTCCGGACGTCGTCGCCATGGACGTACGGATGCCGCTGCTCGACGGGATCGAGGCCACGCGCGCGGTGCTGCGCGCCGTGGAACGGCCGCCCAAGATCCTCGTGGTCACCACCTTCGAGAACGACGAGTACGTGTACGGGGCGCTGCGCGCGGGCGCCGACGGGTTCTTGCTGAAGCGGGCGCGGCCCGCCGAGATCGTGCACGCCGTGCGGCTCGTCGCGGCCGGTGAGTCGCTCCTCTTCCCGGCGGCCGTGCGGAAACTGGCCGCCGAGTACGGCAACGCGGCGGCGCGGGCCACGATGGAACGGGCCGCGCTGACCGAGCGCGAGGAGCAGGTGCTGCGGCTGATGGCCCGCGGGCTGTCGAACGCGGAGATCGCGACGGATCTCGTGGTCGGCACCGAGACGGTCAAGTCGCACGTGAGCGCCGTGCTCGCCAAGCTGGGGGCCCGCGATCGGACCCAGGCGGTGATCGCCGCGTACGAATCCGGTTTCGTCGCGCCGAACTGAGCACAGAAGGTCACCCGACTCTCGCCGGTGTCGTCCGCGACGAGTACCATCCGGCGAACACGCGCAACTGCTGGGAGGACGGACGTTGGGGCAGCTGACCGGCGGAGATCCCTCTCTGCTCAGGCGGATCAACTCGGCAGTGGTGCTGCAGGCGCTGCGCTCCACGGATTTCGCGACGCTCACCGAGATCACGCGGGTGACGGGCCTGTCGCGGCCCACCGTGGAGGGCGTCGTCGAGGGACTCATCGAGGCCGGACTCGTCGTGGAGACCACGGTCGAGGAGCCGGGCGCGCGGCGCCAGGGTCGTCCCGCGCGGAAGTTCCGCTTCCGGGCCGAGGCGGGGCATCTGCTCGGCCTGGAGATCGGACCGCACCGGGTGGCCGCGGCGCTCTCGGCGCTCGACGGCCGGATTCTGGGCTCGGCGTCCAAGGAGGTCGACGAGACCGCGTCCGCGGAGGAGCGGATCGAGCGGCTGCGCGGGACCGTCGCGGATCTGCTGCGGCGCGCGGGCGTGGCCCGCGGTTCGCTGCGTGCGGTCGGCGTCGGCAGCCCGGGGATCGTGGAGGCCGACGGGACGGTGCGGCTGGGGACGGCCCTGCCGGGGTGGACGGGGCTGCCGCTCGGTGAGCGGCTGCAGCGCTCGTTCAAATGTCCGGTGCTGGTGGAGAACGACGCCAATACCGCGGCCGTCGCCGAGCATTGGAAGGGCGTCGCGGTCGACTCGGACGACATGGTGTTCGTGATGGCGGGGCTCAGCCCCGGGGCCGGTGCGCTGATCGGCGGCCGGCTGCACCGGGGCTACGGGGGCGCCGCCGGGGAGATCGGGGCGCTGCACCTGCTGGGCCGTGAGGTGCGGCCCGAGGCGCTGCTGTCGACGACGGACGAGCCGCTGCACCCGCTGGACGAGCCGGCGGTGGCGAAGGTGTTCGCGCTGGCCCGGCAGGGCGACGAGCGGGCCGTGGCCGCGATGGAGCGGTTCATCCAGCGGCTGGTGCACGATGTCGCCGCGCTGGTCCTCGCACTGGACCCGGAGCTGGTCGTGGTCGGCGGCTGGGCCGCGGGGCTCGACGGGGTACTGGATCCGCTCCGTGCCGAGCTGGAGCGGTACTGCCTGCGACCGCCCCGGGTCGCCCTGTCGATGCTGGGCGAGGCGGCCGTGGCCACCGGGGCGCTGCGGCTCGCACTGGATCACGTGGAGGAGCAGCTCTTCGCCACAGAGGGAACGGTGACGGCCCGTCGGTGAGCGGGGCCGTCCCGGGTCACGGGTGAGCGCCGAAGGCGCCCCGCCCTCGACCGACCCGCTACCGCGCGGTGGGACGCGCCGATCCCACGCCGCCTGACGGAGACGGCACGCCGGTGCACAGCAGGCCTCACATGTGCGTGCCGAAGGCACCCCGCCCTCGACCGACCCGCTACCGCGCGGTGGGACGCGCCGATCCCGCGCCGCCTGACAGTGACGGCACGCCGGTGAACAGGAGGCGTCGCATGTGCGTGCCGAAGGCGCCGCGGCCTCGATCGACCCGCCGCAAAGTGAGCAGGACACGCTGAATGCCGCGCCCCCGACGGGGACGAGCCCGGCCCGTCGGCCGTCACGGAGGCATCGCCGCGAGAGTCCGCCGCGGCGGGACGGCACGCGTGGTTGCGCGCGCCCGTGAGGGGACCCGCCCCTGCCCGCCTGCGACCAGGGACCCGTCTCCCGAGACGACCCGCTCCCCGGAGAGTCCGTGGTGGGGTCAGGAAGCGCGAGTGTGTGGGGTGTGGTGGATCTCGACGCCCGTGGTGTCGCCGAAGGTGAGGCGGCAGGTGTCCGCCCGGTACGTCGCCACGGAGACGGCCGCCGTGACGCCGTCGCTGAGGTAGCGGGTCGTGACGACGAGCACCGGCGCGCCGGGCAGACGGTCGAGTTCCTTCGCGTCGTCCGCGCGGGCCGAGCCCAGTTCGACCGCGCGGTCCTGGCCGTCGAGGCCGAAGCGCTGCAACTCGCGTACGACGGCACGCGCGCGTGCGGCGCCGGAGGGAGCGTCTATGCCGGTCAGGTCCGGCACCGAGGCCGAGGGGACGTAGAGCAGTTCGGCGGCGACCGGCTGTCCGTGCGAGACGCGCGTACGCCGCAGCACGTGCACGCTCTCGCCCGGGGCGGTCTCCAACATGCCGGCGATCGCGGTCGGCGGCTCGTCCGACGTGCAGTCGACGGCCTGCCACGCGTCCCCGCTGGCGCCCGGCCAGTCCTGGTCGGTGGAGGCGACGGCCACTCCCATGCGGGGCGGCGCGACGGTGGTGCCGACCCCGCGGCGGCGCTGCAGCCGGCCTTCGAGTTCGAGCTGCTCCAGGGCCTGACGGAGCGTGGCTCGGGCGACGCCGAAGCGGGCCGCGAGGTCCCGCTCGTTCGGCAGGATCTCCCCCACGGCGAACTCGGAGTCGAGCGCGTCGCTGAGCACGGTCTTCAGATGCCAGTACTTCGGCTCCGGTGCCGCTTCCAACTGCGTGGTCCCCACCCTGTCCTCCGCAACAGCCGTGCCCCGGCGGCTTTTTAGCGCCCTTGTTTATTAAAGGTTCCTGCACTATCCCTGCGAGCGTAGGCCCGCCCCCGAACTTGGTCAAGACCAATCCTCGATCGGTTACCGCCCGCGCAGAGCCCTTGCCGCAGAGCGTTCATGGAGGGCCGCGATCCGTTCACACGGCGTTCGTAAGACACGGAGGCGAGACGCAGGGAGGCGCACGAATGCGGCCCGCCCGCCGCGTCCGAGCGGGGAGCGGGCCGCAACCGGCCTGCGCTTCAGGGTGCGTGGCACGCCGCCTACAAGGCACGTACACAGACCCCTACATGCGCTGCATGGGTACCTACATGAGCGATTGAAGCTTGTCCGGGTTACGGACGATATAGACGCACTGGATCTTGCCTTCGTAGATGTCGAGTTGGAAGACGGAGTCGGGCTTGCCCTGGGAGATGGCCAGCAGGGCGGGGCCGCCGTTGACCTCCAGGAAGCGGAACTCGAAGCCTTCCGAGGCCCCTTGACCGGCCGCGCCCGCGACGAAGCGGCCCACCTTGTCGGCGGTCTCGATGACGCGCAGCGGCGCCTTGGACTTGCCGCCGCTGTCGCCGACCAGTCGCACGTCGGGGGCGAGCAGCGACAGGAGGCCGGCCAGATCGCCCTCGGTCGCGGCGGCGAGGAACCGCTCGGTGAGGTCGCGCTGTTGCGCCGGGTCGACGTCGAAGCGGGGTCGTCGCTCCTCGACGTGCTTACGCGCGCGGGCGGCGAGTTGACGTACGGCCGCCTCACCGCGCTCCAGCGTCGCGGCGATCTCCGCGAAGGGCAGCCCGAACGCCTCGCGCAGTACGAACACGGCGCGCTCCAGCGGCGAGAGCGACTCCAGGACGACGAGGACGGCGAGCGACACGGAGTCGGCGAGCACGGCCTGCTCGGCGGTGTCGGGGACGGTGGGGCCGAAGTCGGTGACGAGCGGTTCGGGCAGCCACGGGCCCACGTAGGACTCCCGCCGCGACTGGGCCCGGCGCAACCGGTCCACGGCGAGGCGGGTGGTGATGCGCACGAGGTAGGCACGCGGTTCGCGCACCTCGCGCCGGTCGGCCCCGGACCAGCGCAGCCACGCGTCCTGGACCACGTCCTCGGCGTCGGCGACGCGGCCCAGCATGCGGTAGGCCACGCCCATCAGGACCGGGCGGTGCTCTTCGAAGACGTCGATCTCGGTGTCGGTATAGGTGCCCACGCCTCCATCCCAACCGACACATCACCCGCTGTCCAGGCGAACCCGGGCTTTTGCCCTCACCTCTTGAACTGGACGCTACTGAGCGGTAATTGTTGCTGACAAGGAGTCTAAGGAACCGTCGTTCGGGGCGGGGACAGGGAGCGAGCGACATGACGGAACAGGCGTCCTTCAGCATCGAGAGCCCCGGCGGACCGCGCCGCGTGACGCTCACCTACGAGCGCGCGGGCGCCGGGGAACCGCTCCTGCTGCTGCACGGGATAGGGCACCACTGGCAGGCCTGGCAGCCGGTCCTGGACATCCTGGCGGCCGAGCGCGACGTGATCGCCGTGGACCTGCCGGGGTTCGGGGCCTCCCCCGCCCTGCCGGAGGGGCTGGCCTACGACCTGTCGAGCGTGGTGCCGGTCCTCGACGCGTTCTGCCGCGAGCTCGGCATCGAGCGCCCGCACGTGGCCGGCAACTCGCTGGGCGGGCTGCTCGCCCTCGAACTGGGCCGGGAGAAGCTCGTACGGTCCGTGACCGCGCTCTCCCCGGCCGGTTTCTGGACCCAGGCCGAGCGCAGGTACGCCTTCGGGACGCTGCTCGCGATGCGGCAGGGCGCGCGGGCGATGCCGCTGCCGATGGTCGAGCGGTTGTCCCGGTCGGCCGTCGGCCGGGCCGCGCTCACCGGCACCATCTACGCGCGACCGGCACGCCGTTCACCGGAGGCGGTGGTCGCGGAGACGCTGGCGCTGCGCGAGGCCACCGGGTTCCGGCAGACCCTGGAGGCGGGCCGCACGGTGCTGTTCCGCGACGACGTCCCCGAGATCCCCGTCACCGTCGCCTGGGGCACCCGCGACCGGCTCCTCGTCCGCCGGCAGGGCATCCGGGCCAAGGGCGTCCTGCCCGGCGCGCGGCTCGTCCGGCTGCCCGGCTGCGGTCACGTGCCGATGAACGACGACCCGGCGCTCGTCTCCCGCGTCATCCTCGACACGAGTCGCTGAGACACGGCCGAACGCCCCCGAGCCCAGGGCGACCCCGGCGCCCACGAGCGCGCTGCCGACGCCCTGGGCGAGTCCGTACGTCCCCGCGCCGACCAGGGGCGCGGTGCAGGCCGCCGCGACGGGGATGAGCCCGGAGAACAGCGTGGCGCGCTCCGCGCCGATCCGCTGCATGCCCATGTACCAGCACACGAAGCCGATCACCGTGACGATCACGGCCTGCCATCCCAGGGCGGCGGCCTCGGCCCGGTCCGGGGCGCGCACCCACGAGGCGCCGTCCACGACGAGTCCCACCACGGCCGCCTCCGCTGCGGCGATCGCGCAGACGACGCAGGACAGGAGGCGGGGGCCGAGCGGCCGCAGCACCGGTACGGCGAGCATCGCGAAGCCGACCTCGCCCGCGAGGGCGCCTACGGAGAAGGCGATGCCGGCGGCGTCGGTACGCCCCCACCCCTGGACGGTGAACGCGCCCGCCGCGACGAGCAACGCACCATGAAGGACGCTCCGCCGGGGTGTGCGCCCCGCCAGCGAGGGCGCCAGGACGGCGACGACGACCGGGGCGCATCCTACGAAGACGCCCGGTACCGCGGGTTCCGCACTGCTTTCCGCGGCGAGGATCGCGAGGTTGAAGCCCACCATGCCGACGGCGGCGAGGAGGGCGAGTCGTGCCCACTGCCGCGGCCCCAGGTGCCTGAGCGGGGCCGCGCCGCGGTGGCCCACCAGCGGCAGGAGGAGCAGGCAGGCGGTCCCGTAGCGCAGGAACTGGCCGCCTGCGTACGGATAGTGGCTAAGGACGCTGTTGGCGGTGAAGGAGCCGCCCACGAGGACGCAGGCGAGCGCGGCGAGGAGCGAGCCCCGTACGGATGATGCGTTCATGGCGTCGACGCTAGGAGCGGCGGTGGCCCGGTGAGAGGTCCACCGAGGGGGCCGTGTCAGGGACCAATCGGCGGGCCGCATTAAGGTCCCGTCCCATGACGTCGCCGCCGCACCCTCCGTCCGCCGCATGGGAGTTGCTGCTTCCCGCGGCCGCCGCGCCGGCACGCGCGCGTGGCCGCTCGTTGCAGTCGGCGCTGCGGGAAGCCGTGCGGACGGGGCGGCTCGCGCCGGGGACCCGACTGCCGTCGAGCCGGGACCTGGCGCACGATCTGGGGGTGTCGCGCGGCCTGATCACGGAGGCGTACGGGCAGTTGACCGCCGAGGGCTACCTGCGCAGCGGGCAGGGGGCCGGGACCTGGGTGGGCTAGGCGGCGCGGGCCGCGGCCACCGGGGCGCGGGACCTGGCCCCACGACCGTCCGCGGGCGG
>NZ_JAAGMG010000678.1 GCF_010548525.1 Streptomyces sp. SID14478 | reverse complement strand
ACCGGCGGCCGATCCGCGCGGTTCCGCGCTGAGTTCGAGTGTGCTGCCCCTCGCCCTCGCCGGTGTCGCGGGCGGGTCGCTCGTGACGATGCTGCGGCTGCGCGGAGTGCGGGCGCTGTCCGCTCTCCTGGCCGCCGCGGCCCTGGTGGGTGTCGCGGCCGCCGCCCTCGCGCACAGCTGGCTCGGCGTCCTGACGGGCAACTGGTGGGCCGAGGCAGGGGTGTTGGGCCTGTCATCGCTCGCGGTAGCGGCGACGGTGGCCGGGCTCGCGGCACTGCTCGGGCCGGCGGGCATCGGGCTGGGCGCCCTGCTGATGGTGCTGCTCGGCAACCCGTTCTCCGCAGTGGCCTCGGCGCCCCAGCTGCTGCCCGAACCGGTCGGCCTCCTCGGCCAGTTGCTGCCGCCGGGCGCCGGGGGAACGCTGCTGCGCTCGGTCGCCTACTTCGATGGGGCCCGGGCCGCGGCACCCGCGCTGACCCTCGGCATCTGGGCTGCGCTCGGGCTCACGGCCGTCCTCCTCGGGTCGCTGCGCGGGCGCCCCGCGAAGGACTCGGCGCACGCGGAACCGGCACGGAGCCCGCTGCCGGTCAGCTGACCGTCCGCACCCTACGGACCGGCCGTGCATCCCCGCTGTAGCGGACGGGGGTGCACGGCCTTTTCGTGCCTGCGGCAAGGGAGTCGGGCTATCGGACCTCGGGGCCGCGGTGCTCGGCGGCGATGCCGAACCGCTGCCGTTCGCCGGGAGCGGACGGCAGGGAGCCGATGCGGGAGACCGAGGTGATCACCGGCTCCTCGGCCGACGCGGCGGCCGGCTCTCCCAGTGCTTCGAGTCGCTCCAGGTCAGCGGCCGAGACGAAGGCGACGAGCGGCTTGCCGTGCCGGGTGACGACGACGCGCTCCCCGCCGTACACCACGCGGTTGATCAGTTCGGCGAGCTCAGCCCTGGCTTGTGTCACCGGAATCTCGTAGGCCATGCTCACCATCGTACGTCATGTACGTCCTGTACATTTTTCACAGAGGCGGCTCCCGGACAGCCGGAGGGCCGTGATGAGCACAGGAGGCGCGAGCACCATGACCCGTCCGTCCGGTCGGCCGTCCGGCCGCTATGTCCTGCCCGAGTTCACGGAGCGCACGGCTTCGGGACAGCGCACGCTCGACCCCTACGGCAAGCTCCTGGAGGAGCGCATCGTCTTCCTCGGGACCCCGATCGACGACACCTCCGCCAACGACGTGATGGCCCAGTTCATGCACCTCGAGTACGCGGCGCCCGACCGGGACATCTCGCTGTACATCAACTCCCCCGGCGGCTCGTTCAGCGCCATGACGGCCATCTACGACACGATGCGGTACGTCAGTTGCGCGGTGGAGACGACCTGTCTGGGGCAGGCCGCGTCCGTCGCCGCGGTGCTGCTCGCCGCCGGGGCGCCGGGCAAGCGGATGATGCTGCCCGGTGCGCGCGTGGTGCTGGACCAGCCGGCGCTGCCCGAGCCGGCCCAGGGTCAGCCCAGCGATCTGGAGATCCAGGCGAGGGAACTGGCGCGGATGCGCGAGCAGTTGGAGGAGTTGCTCGCCCGGCATTCGGGGCGGGACCGGGACCGGGTCGGCAGGGACATCGAGCGGGACACGGTGCTGGACGCCCAACAGGCCCTGGAGTACGGCCTGGTGGACCACGTGGTGCGCGGCCGCAGGACGACGACCGGCACGCAGGGCGCGAGGTGACGTGCCGATGCTGCCACCCGAACTGCCGCCGCTGCCCGCACTGACCCGAGCCGAGTGCGAGCTGGTGGACAACTATCTGGCCGTGGTCGATCTGCTCGCGCGGATCAATCCGGCGCGGGGCGACGACACCTATCGGGGACTGCGCGCGGCGCAGGCGCTGGTCAGCAGGGCGTCGGCGCTGCGGGACGCCCTGGCGCTGATGCACCGCCGGGGTGAGAACGAGGTGCACGCGGCCACCTTGGCCCGGGCCCTGCGCGTCCTGGACGGAGAAAGGCGAACACAGAGAGTCACGTTGCCGCCTGAAACGGTCAGTTGAGGTCATCGATGGCCCGAACTGTCTGCCGCCGGGCCGAAACGGCCCAGATGGCGTACCCCCGAACGGCGTAGATCTTCCTACCGCAAGGAGCCGTCCAGAGTTGCGCGCGGACTGTACACGGACAGCGGAACGAGGCGTTCCGTGCCTGGTACGCGCGTGGTCGAGGGCGCGGGGTCCGGCCCGAAAGCCGCACTGTCCACCTGAACGGGTCAAGCGTGAGGAGCCTCACTTACCGCCGGTTCAACTCGGTTTCGGTGGCGTCCGTGAGACAAGATCCCTTCGACGACAAGCCCCCGCCGCAGCGGCGGGGCGGTCCGTGCGGACGCCGAGTCCTGCCGCCGCGCGGATGCCAGGTCGACAGGAGTGCATCGGCAGGAGTGGAGGACCCAGGCACGACGGGCCGCCGGCCCACCTCGACGGAGGTGGTGTCCGAGGGGCCCTTGGGGTGAAGCCGCGACACGCGGCCGGGCATCTTCGCCAGCCCGAACCCGACAGGTCATCCTTCGCAGGCGGCTGACGAAGGGTTGCGCATGACTGCGCTCAATCGTGTTCCCTCGCTGCTGACCAGGGCCGGCACCGCATCGGCCCTGACCCTCGCCGTCGCCGGAGCCGGACTCATGGTCCCGGGCGCCGCGGGAGAGGCGGCGGCGGCGACGGTCTCGGCCAAGGCACTGCACGTCGCGGCTTCCAAGAAGGGCTCCCCGTACAAGTGGGGCGCCTCGGGACCGAAGCGTTTCGACTGCTCGGGCCTGACGCTCTACTCCTTCAAGCGTGCGGGCAAGAAACTGCCCCGCACCGCCTCGCAGCAGTACAACAAGACCCGTCACGTCTCCGCGTCCCACCGCAGGACCGGCGACCTCGTCTTCTTCCACTCGGGCCGGAGCGTCTACCACGTCGGCATCTACGCCGGGAAGGGACGGATCTGGCACTCGCCCAAGACCGGGGCCGTGGTGCGGCTGGAGAAGATCTGGACGAAGAGCGTCTGGTACGGCCGGGTGCGCTGAGCGTCCTGCCGCACCCGCGAAACCGCCCGTGGGGCGGGCCGGGCCCCTGCCCGCCCCCATGAGGCCCTCACGCGAACAGCGGCTCCAGCAGGAGCACCAGGGCCAGGGCCACCAGCGCGCTCCCGGTGACGGCCTCCACGGCGCGGGCCGTGCGCGGCCTGCGCAGCCACCGGCCGAGCCGGTCCACGAGCAGGGCCACCGCCGGGAACCAGAGCAGCGCGAGCACCACGACGATCGCCGAGAGAACGGCCGTGCGCGGAAGGGCCGGACTGCCCGCGGGCACGAACTGGGGCAGCACGCTCAGGAACGTGATCGGTGCCTTCGGGTTGAGCGTGTTGGTCAAGAATCCCTGGCGCAGCGCGCCGCCCGCCGGGCCCCGCCCCGTATCGCCCGTGACCTCGGTGCGCTCCCGCAGGGGACGCGACGCCGCCTGCAGCGTGCGCACGCCCAGGTACAACACATAGGCGCCGCCCAGTAGTTGGAGTGCACGGAACAGTGCGGGCACGGCGGTGAGCACCGCGGCGACGCCGGCGACGGCCAGTGCGGTGTGGACGAGCAAACCACCGGCGACGCCGAGGGCGCAGGCGACTCCGGCACGGCGCGAGACGAGGGAGTTGCGTACGACGACGGTGAAGTCGGCGCCGGGCAGGGCCACCATGCCTGCGGCGACTGCGGTGAAGGCGACCAGTTGAGCGTCCATGGGGCCAGCCTGCCCGAAACAGGCCTTCAGCAGGTATGTGCAATATTCTGGGTCTGCCTAAAGCAATGCTTAACCCCGGAGGCCCGGATGTACGACCCGACGCGGCTCGCCGCACTGGTGGCGGTCTCCGAGGCCGGTTCCATCACGCGGGCGGCCCAGCGGCTCGGGTACACGGTGCCCGCGCTGTCCCAGCAGCTCGCCAAGCTGGAGCGGGACGCGGGGACGGCGCTGCTCGTGCGGCACCACCGGGGCGCCCGGCTGACCGGGGCGGGCGAGGTGCTGGTGCAGACGGCGCGGCGGGTGCTCGACGAGATGGAGCGGGCCCGGCACGAACTGGCGCGGCTCACGGGCCTGTCCGGCGGCCGGCTCCGGCTCGGCACCTTCACGACGGCGGGGATGCATCTGCTGCCGCCGGCGCTGACCGCGTTCCGCAGGGCGCATCCGGATGTGGACCTGACGGTCACCGACTACGAGCCGCCGCTGGGGATCGCCGCGGTGGCCGGCGGCGCGGCGGACGTGGCGCTGACGCACGCCTATGCGCCGGCCGAGCCGGTGGCCGTGCCGTCGTCCGTGGCGCAGGAGCCCGTCCTGGTCGAGGAGCTGGTGCTGGTGACGGCGCCGGGGCATGCGCTGACGGCCACCGCCGCGGGGGCACCGCGACTGGAGCCGGCCGAGCTGGCGGGTCAGCCGCTGATCAGCATGGCCCCGAGACATCCGCCCCGCAGGGGCGTGGAGTCGGCGCTCGCGCGGGCCGGGGCGACGCCGTCGGTCCTGGTGGACACGCCGAACTACGCGCTGGTGTGTGCGCTGGTGAGCGCGGGGCTCGGGGTGGCGGTGGTGCCGGAGATGGTGGCGCGGATGTCGTCGACACCGCTGGGGACGCGCAAACTCGCGCCGGGCGATCTGCGGCGGACCATCTCGGTGGTGCACCGGGCGGACGAGCCGAACCCGGCGGTGGACAGTTTCCGTGCGCTGCTGCGGGGGGCCTTCGCCCGCTCCGGAGTCTGACGCAGGTCAACAGGCCGATGCGGGGCGTCCTTTGTCACCGTTCAACGCGGCGAGCCAGGGCAGCGCGATCCAGACGGTCTTTCCGCCCTCGGGGGTCGGCGCGACCGAGAGTCTTCCGCCGCACTCCGCGGTGAGACAGCGGATGATGACCATGCCCCGGCCGTTGTCCTGCTGCACGGCGGCGGGCAGCCGCTTGGGATAGCGGGGGTGACTGTCGGTGACGCCGATGCGCAACTGCTCGTCGCGTTCGAGTTCCACGTCGACGGTGAAGGTGGGCGACTGGCCGAGGGTGTGCTGCACGGCGTTGGTCGCGAGTTCCGAGACGATCAGGCGGACGGTGTCCGCCTCCTCCGTGTCGCCCGGCATGCCCCACTCCGCCAGCACGTTGCTGACGTACCGGCGGGCGACGGACACCGAGGCGGGATCGCTCGGCAGAGTGACGGATGCTTCCTGGTGGTCTGCCATGGCGACGTCGTCCCTTTCCCGCCGCGGCCGCTCGTCCGGCTCTGGCGGATCGCGCGTGCGGCCCCCGACTGCTGTCGCGCCAGAGTGCCACCTGGATGTCCCTCCGTGGTGGCGATCCCCCAAGATATGCATATATCTGTCGCTCGAAGCGGTGAACTCTGCGACGGTAGACCGGATTTGGGCGAGCGCACGCGGGTTCCTCTACCGTCTGACCCTGGAGCGTGCCGTACCGGCCGGGAGGGAGCCCGGCCACGGGGTGCAGGAGCGTGAGGAGTCAGCATGAAGTACGGTCCCGCGGTGCGGCGCCGCAAGCTCGGTGCCGAACTGCGCGCGCTGCGCGTACAGGCCGGGTTCACCAGTGGCGAGGCGGCCCGGCTGGTCGGCTGGCACCAGTCGAAGGTGAGCCGGATCGAGACCGGGCGCAGCGGGGTGAAGCCGTCGGACGTCCTGCTGCTGCTCGACGCGTTCGAGACGAAGGACCCCCAACTGCGGGAGCTCGTGGTCGCGTTGGCCGGGGCCGAGGACGCGGGCGGGCATCACTGGTGGCACGCGTACCGGGGCATGCTGCCGCCGTCGTACCGCGATTTCATCAGCCTGGAGTCGCAGGCGTGCCGGATCCGGACGCTGGAGACGAGCGTGGTGCCCGGGCTGTTGCAGACTCCGGAGTACGCGCGTGCGGTGACGCGTTCGGTGCTCGGCACGACCACGGAGCGGCACATCGAGGCGCTGGTGGAGGTACGGCTCGCGCGCCAGGACGTGCTGCGGGCGCGGCCGCCGCTGCAGTTGAGCGCGGTTCTCGACGAGGGGATCCTGCGCCGCGAGGTGGGCGGTCCCGGCATCCTGCGGCGACAGGTGGCACATCTGGCACAGGCGGCACAGATGCCGCATGTCCGGATTCAGGTACTTCCCTTCTCCGCGGGGGGCCACATCGGGCTGACAGGTCCTTTCGTTGTGTTCTCATTTCCGAACACAACTGATCTGGATGTGGTTGTTCTCGACCATTTGACGAGTAGCCTCTACCTCGAGCGGAAAGAAGACCTCAAGGCGTACACGGACGCCTTCGATGCTCTTCTGCTCCGTGCACTTTCACCCGAGGACTCGTTGGAATTCATCGCACAGCTCGCCGGGTAGCCGACGACGGGAACGCCGACGTCTCGTCACGGGCCGGCACTGCGTAAGGGGGCACCATGAATGCACTGCCTCGGTACGTTCCTTCCGTTCCCTCCAGCTTGTCGCTGAACGGCGCACGGTGGCGGCGCAGCAGCCGCAGCACCGGCGCCAACAACTGCGTCGAGACGGCCCCCCTGACATCGGGGCCCACGGCCGGACTGGTGGCCGTGCGCGACTCGAAGCACACCGCAGGGCCCGCCCTGCTGTTCGCACCCTCCGCCTGGGAGGGCTTCGTCAGCTCCCTGGGCTGAAAGCGCCTCGGGGAGCAGTGCGGCTGATCACCCCTACGGCCTCAACGAGTTGACGCTCGGTGAGGTCCGCGCGGGCGGTCAGCCGCAGCCGCGAGACGCCGTCGGGCACGGACGGCGGGCGGAAGCAGCCCGCCGACAGTCCCGCCGCCCTGCAGTCCGCGGCCCAGCGCACCGCCTCCTCGGGTGAGGGTGCGCGCACGGAGATCACCGCTGCGTCCGGACACACCGCCGACAGCCCTTCCCGCGTGAGCAGTCGATGCAGGGTCGCGGCCACCTCGCGGACCCGGCCCGCGCGCTCCGGCTCGCGGCGCAGCAGGCGCAGCGCGGCGAGGGCGGCGCCCACGGCGGCCGGGGCGAGGCCGGTGTCGAAGATGAACGTACGGGCCGCGTTGACGAGATGGTCGATGACGTGGGCCGGGCCGAGGACCGCGCCGCCCTGACTGCCGAAGGACTTGGAGAGGGTGACGGTGACGACGGTGTCCGCCGCGCACGCGAGTCCCGCCGCGTGCGGGGCGCCGCGCCCGCCGGTCCCGAGCACCCCGAGGCCGTGCGCGTCGTCGACGATCAGGCCCGCCCCGAACTCCCGGCAGGCGGACGCCAGTTCGGCGAGCGGCGCCCGGTCCCCGTCGACGGAGAAGACGGTGTCCGACACGGCGACGGCCGGTCCGTCATGCGTGCCGAGAGCCTTGCGGAAGGCCTCGACGTCGGCGTGCCGCACGACCTGGGTGGTGCCGCGGGCCAGCCGGCAGCCGTCGATGAGGGAGGCGTGGTTGCCCGCGTCGGACACGATCAGCGCGCCGTGCGGGGCGAGCGCGGTCACGGCGGCGAGGTTCGCGGCGTACCCGGAGGAGAGGACGAGCGCGGCCTCGAACCCGCAGAACTCCGCCAGTTCGCGCTCCAGTTGCGCATGCAGCTCGGTGGTCCCGGTCACCAGGCGCGAGCCGGTCGCGCCGCCGCCCCAGCGCCGCGCGGCCGCGGCGGCACCCTCGACGACCTCGGGGTGGCGGGCCAGGCCCAGGTAGTCGTTGCTCGCGAGGTCGAGCAGCGGGGAGTCGGCCGGGCGCGGGCGCAGCGTGCGCACGAGTCCGGCGCTCTCGCGGGCCCTGCGCTGTTCGTCGAGCCAGCCGAACGCACGCGTGGAGGCTGTGGCCATGACTCCCTCGGTTTGTAGGTAATGCACAGACCCTAGCCGTCGTGCCACGCGGCATGGGTGTGGCAATACCCACACGTCGTGCGCCGTCCTTTGTGCGAAGTCTCCTTTCCGATGAGCGCTTCGATAGGCAAGGATCACACCCCATGGACCTGCTGAACACGCTGGTGGACAAGGGGCTGCGGCGCGAACTGCCGAGCCGTGAAGAGGCGCTCGCCGTACTGGCGACGTCGGACGACGACCTGCTCGACGTGGTGGCGGCGGCCGGGAAGGTGCGCCGCAAGTGGTTCGGTCGCCGGGTCAAGCTCAACTACCTGGTGAACCTGAAGTCGGGGCTGTGCCCCGAGGACTGCTCGTACTGCTCGCAACGCCTCGGTTCGAAGGCGGAGATCCTCAAGTACACCTGGCTGAAGCCCGACGACGCCTCGAAGGCGGCGGCAGCCGGGGTCGCGGGCGGCGCCAAGCGGGTCTGCCTCGTGGCGAGCGGCCGCGGACCGACGGACAAGGACGTCGACCGCGTCGCGCGGACGATCGACGCGATCAAGTCGCAGAACGAGGGCGTCGAGGTGTGCGCCTGTCTCGGCCTGCTGTCCGACGGGCAGGCCGAGCGGCTGCGCGGGGCGGGCGCCGACGCGTACAACCACAACCTGAACACGTCCGAGGCCACCTACGGCGACATCACGACGACGCACACCTACGCGGACCGGGTCGACACCGTACAGAAGGCGCACGCGGCCGGCCTGTCGGCCTGCTCGGGGCTGATCGCGGGCATGGGCGAGAGCGACGCGGACCTGGTCGACGTCGTGTACGGCCTGCGCGACCTGGACCCGGACTCGGTGCCGGTGAACTTCCTGATCCCCTTCGAGGGGACGCCGCTGGCCAAGGAGTGGAACCTCACGCCGCAGCGCTGTCTGCGGATTCTGGCCATGGTCCGGTTCGTCTGCCCGGACGTCGAGGTGCGGATCGCGGGCGGGCGCGAGGTGCACCTGCGCGCGATGCAGCCGCTGGCCCTGCACATCGCCAACTCCATCTTCCTGGGCGACTACCTGACCAGTGAGGGCCAGGCGGGCCGGGCCGACCTCGACATGATCGCGGACGCCGGGTTCGAGGTGGAGGGCACCGACCAGGTGACGCTGCCGGAGCACCGGGGCGGCGGCTGCGGCTCCGTGTGCGCCTCCGGGCCCGCGGACGCCCCCGCCGAGGTGCCCGAGGCGCGTACCGATCTCGTGGCCGTGCGCCGCCGGGGCGCGGGGACGGATCTCGCACCCAATGCCTGAGTCCGACCCGCGCGTCCAGGACCTGCTGGCCCTGGACCGGCAGCACGTGTGGCACCCGTACGGTCCGATGCCGGGCCGCCAGGAGCCGCTGGTCGTGGAGTCGGCGGCCGGGGTGCGGCTGCGGGTCGCCGGGCACGGCGAGCTGGTGGACGGCATGTCGTCGTGGTGGTCCGCGATCCACGGTTACCGCCACCCGGTGCTCGACGAGGCGGCGCGCGAGCAGCTGGGGCGGATGAGCCACGTGATGTTCGGCGGGCTCACGCACGAGCCCGCCGTCCGGCTCGCGAAACGCCTTGTCGACATGTCTCCCGAGGGGCTCGAACACGTCTTCCTCGCCGACTCCGGCTCCGTGTCGGTCGAGGTCGCCCTCAAGATGTGCCTGCAGTACTGGCGTTCCCTCGGCCGGCCCGAGAAGCGGCGGATGCTCACGTGGCGCGGCGGCTATCACGGCGACACCTGGCAGCCGATGTCCGTGTGCGACCCGGAGGGCGGGATGCACGGGCTGTGGGCGGGCGTGCTGAGCGAGCAGGTCTTCACCGACGCACCGCCGAGCGCGTACGAGGAGTCGTACGCGGAGCACCTTCGGGAGGCGATCGGACGGCACGCCCACGAACTGGCCGCCGTCATCGTGGAACCGGTGGTGCAGGGCGCGGGCGGGATGCGGTTCCACTCCCCCGCGTATCTGCGGGTGCTCCGGGAGGCGTGCGACGCGCACGACGTGCTGCTGGTGTTCGACGAGATCGCGACCGGATTCGGCCGCACGGGCGCGCTGTTCGCCGCCGGGCACGCGTCGGTGACGCCGGACGTGATGTGCGTCGGCAAGGCGTTGACCGGCGGCTACCTGACGCTCGCGGCGACGCTGTGCACGGCACGGGTCGCGGACGGCATCTCGCGGGGCGAGGTACCGGTACTCGCGCACGGGCCGACGTTCATGGGGAACCCGCTGGCCGCGGCCGTGGCGTGCGCGTCGATCGATCTGCTGCTCGGCCAGGACTGGCACTCCGAGGTGAAGCGGATCGAGACGGGACTGCATGACGCCCTGTCAGCAGCCCTGGAACTGCCGGGAGTTCGCGAGGTACGCGTGCTCGGCGCCATCGGTGTCGTGCAGTTGGACCACGAGGTGGACATTGCCGCGGCGACCCGGGCAGCGATCGCGGAGGGGGTCTGGCTGCGGCCGTTCCGGGACCTCGTCTACACCATGCCGCCGTACGTCACCGGGGACGAGGATCTGACACGGATCGGGCGCGCGGTGTGCGCGGCCGCGCGGGAGGGATGAGCGCGATGACGCGGGCAGATGTCCTGGTGGTCACGGGGACCGGGACCGAGATCGGCAAGACGGTGACGACGGCCGCGGTGGCCGCGGTCGCGGTGGCGGCCGGGCGGTCGGTGGCCGTGCTCAAGCCGGCGCAGACCGGTGTCGCGCCCGGCGAGCCCGGGGACGTGGACGAGGTGGTGCGGCTCGCGGGGGCCGCGGTGACGCCGG
>NZ_JAAGMG010000638.1 GCF_010548525.1 Streptomyces sp. SID14478 | reverse complement strand
CGCGTGCGCTCGAGTTCGAGCAGCCGGGCCAGGTGCTCGGTGGCGTAGCGCGTGTACAGGCCGATGAGGTGGCGCTGGCGCTCCACGGGCTCGGCGGGCTCGTCGTAGAGCCACACGGCGGCGCCGAGGCGGCCCGTGCCGTCGGTGGCGAGCGGGAGCGCGTAGCTCGCGGCGTAGCCGAGGCGCGCGGCGACCTCGCGGTGGCGCGGGTCGAGTCCGTCCTCGGCGAGCAGATCGGCGTGCGACTCCGGGGTGGTGCTGAGCCCGTCCAGGATGCGTCCGTACGACGTCGCGCCGCGCGGCACCGTCTCGATGTGGCCGAGGTCGGGGCGGGACAGGCCGAGGCCGACGGTGGTGTCGGGGCCGAGGCCGTCGCCCGGCTCCATGACGACAAGTCCGCGCCGGGCGCCCATCAGGGCGGCTCCGGCGCGCAGGAGTTCGTGGAGTGCGTCGTCGAGTGCTGCCGTACGGGCCAGCCGTTCCGTGAGTTCGTGCAGAGTCGTGAGATCGGAGACCCAGCCCGCCAGCCGGTCCTGGATCACGGCTCCGGGGGCGGTGGGTGCGGGAGGGACCGGTGCCACCGCGGGCGCGGGCGCGACGGTGTGTGCGGGAGGGGGAACCTGTCCAGGAGGGGAATCGATTCCAGCCACTTTCGGCAGGCGTGGGGTTGTCATGGCTTCCGGCTTTCCGACCGGTGCATATTGCTCAAAAGCATCGCAAACCCCCATGTCGGCTCATTAACTCTGCGCCGGTAGCAATGTCTCCACATCTACACGCACTGGAGAGGGGATGTCCAGCATTGTCCTGCCGGGATTCCTGGTGTCCGTGGTGCTCAAGTGGCTTCTGCGGTAATGCGATCTCTGTTCTAGGTTGGCCAAAAACTGACGCAGGGAAGGGCATATTGCGGTCGACTGGCATTGTTCGACGGAGCGTCATAGCGGCCGTGGTGGGTACGTACTCGGAGAAGACCAGGGGCAGTTGGGATCCACCCGGAACCTGGTGACGGACCCGGGCGTCATAACCAACGACGACCGTGCCCCATCCTCCCGTGGGGGAGGCGGCGAGAAATACGCGGGATGGCAAACGCCAGGCACCGCCACCCCACGCCAGGCTTTTAAAGGACACAGCACGCGCTCGGACTATGGGGGTTACCCCTGTCTCAGGCCGGCGACTCGGGCTGAGGTCAGGCGCTCCAGTACGTACACGCAGTGACTGATCGACACATGGTGTGATGTGGCCCACAGCGTTCTCTTCGGTCTACGGAAAGGAACGAGCGCTCATGCGCGAGATCCTCGGAAGGCGACGCAGGCTCCTGTCCAGGCGTGACAGCGGGAAGTCTGACCTGATCAGCGCGGCCCTCACGTTCGCGACAGCGTGGCAATGGCCGGTTCTGCCGGGCATAGGGCTCGCCGCGGCGGGGCGCCGCGACGGCGTGCGCTGTGCCTGCCCCGATCCGGAGTGCACGGTGCCGGGCGCGCACCCCTTCGACCCCGGACTGCTCGCCGCGACGACCGACGAGCGCATGGTCCGCTGGTGGTGGACCAACCGGCCGACGGCCCCGATCGTGCTCGCCACCGGAGCCACGTCCGGCGTCGGGGGGCATGCGCCCTGCGCCGTGAGCCTCCCCGCCGTCGCGGGCGCCCGGGCGCTCGCGGTGCTCGACCGGGCCGAGGTCCGGCTCGGCCCGGTGATCGCGACGCCGGAGCGGCTGTTCCTCCTCGTGGCGCCCTATTCCTTGGAGCAGCTCGGCGAGCTGCTGTACGCCAAGGACTTCGTGCCCGGCTCGCTCCGCTTCCACGGGGAGGGCGGCTACATCGCGCTGCCGCCGTCCGCCACCGGCGCCGGACAGGTCCGCTGGGAGCGCGCGCCGCTGCCCGGTTCGGCGGCGCCCTGGGCACCCGATGTGGAGGCCGTGGTCGACGCGGTCGTGGACGCTCTCACTCGTACGGGTGTGAGCGCGCCCGAGTTGTAGCGGAATCGGGCGCGCGGCGAGCCGTCCCGGCAGGCATGCGCCGATATCTTCGGCAGCATGCCTGCCGCGCCACCATTCCCCACGCTCCCGGACGGGCCCGAGCAGGGGAGACCCCCTTCGCGCCTGCGCCTGTTCGGACTCCTCGCCGTGGTGGTGCTCACTGCCGCGCTGCCGCTGGCGGGCGCGTCCGCGGGTCCTGCGGGCGACGGGCCCGCCCGCCCGGCCGCGGAGAAAGCAGAGAAAGCAGAGAAAGCGGAATCGGCACTGACGGGTGCGGCCGACAAGGTCGACGACAGGGCCGGCGACAAGGCAGCGGCCCCGGCGGGCACGGCGGGCGGCGCCGCGGTCGAGGAGTCCGATGCCGTGGCCGTGGGCGAGAAGTCCGACGCCGCGCCGGGCCGGCCGTCCTCGTCCCTCCTGGGCGGACCGGGCCCGGCCACCGCGCACTGCGGCCCCCAACTCGCCTCCCCCGAAGGCATCGAGGCGCAGACCTGTGTGCTCAGCCAGGGCCGGGACACCTGGGCGCGGACCTACTACCGCAACACGACCGGCGCGGGATTGACCGCCGTACTGACCCTGATGGCGCCCGGCGGACGCACGGTGCAGATCAGCTGCCCGGTGGGCGCCGAGGACGAGCCGGGCATGTGCGAGACGCCGCGCGAGCGGAGCCGGGGAGAGCTGTCGCGCCATGCCGCGGTCGCGGAGTACGCATCGCGCGCGGACAGCCCGCTGTTGCTGCGCTCGGGGAGCAACTCGGCGCCTGCGCACGGAGGTTGAGGCGCGCGAGCCGGACGCGGGCATGAAAGCGCCCGGTTGCTGGCGACGGGGGATGCACCAGCAACCGGGCTACTCGAACGGTAACAAGAGATCGGCAGTTAGCAAATTCGATCTCTTCTATTCGGACACGGATTTACTTGCGCCTACGGGGAGTTGTGACCGGAGTCACCCGCCCTGAAGGCGCATTCCGTGGCCCGAGCGGCTGACCGGTCGGTCAGTCCAGCAAGATCCTGTGACTCAGCTGAGCGTCACCTGTCGGTTGGTGAGTCCGCCACGCGCGCGTCGCTCGTCGGCGGTCAGCGGCGCGTCCGTGGCGAGCGCGGCGGCGAGACGCTCGGCGAACTCGGCGGCCGGCTTCTCGATGTCCTCGGCCTTCACCGCGCTGGGCAGGTCCCACACCGGCACCGTCAGGCCGTGCGCCCGGAACGAGCCGACGAGGCGCGTGCCCTCGCCGAGCGAGGACGCGCCCGCCGCGTGCAGCCGCGCGAGCGCGTCGAGCAGCTTCTCCTCCGGGTGCGGCATGACCCAGCGGAGGTGGTTCTTCTCCGGCGTCTCGCACCAGTAGGCGCTGTCCACGCCGGCCAGCTTCACCGTCGGGATCGCCGCGGCGTTGGCCCGCTCCAGGGAAGCGGCGACCTCACCCGAGGCGTTCTCCGAGTCCGGCACCCAGAACTCGAAGCCCGTGTGCACGACCGGCTCGAAAGAGCCGTCCGGGTCCAGCAGGTCCTGCAGGCGCGGGCCGTCCGCGGGCGCACGGCGCGCCTGCACCGGGTTGCCCGGCTCGGCGGTCAGCGCGCGCTGCAGGGTGTCGGCCAGGTCGCGGCTGAGGTCGCCCGACGACGTGTCGTTCTGCAGGCCGAGCAGGACCGAGCCGTCGTCGCGGCGCAGCGCGGGCCACGCCATCGGCAGCACGGTCGCGAGGGTGACGGAAGGCACCCCTTCGGGCAGCGCGTCCTTCAGGGGCAGCTCGACCGTCGCGGCGGGCACCAGCTCGCGCAGGGCGACCCAGTCGCCCTCGCCCGCAAGGCCTTCGAAGGGGCGCTGGACGAGTTCGGTCACCGCGTGCGCGGCGGCGCGGCCGTGGCAGGCCTTGTAGCGGCGGCCGCTGCCACAGGGGCAGGGTTCGCGGGCGCCGACGACCGGAAGGTCCCCCTCAGCGCCTACGGCGCGGGCTCCCTCGGCGACGTGGGTCTTGCCCTTGGTCTGGGGGCGCTTCTTGGCCATCTTGGGTGTCTCCCGGATACGGCGCTCGTACGTACGGGCGCGAGCCTAGCCGCTCGTACTGACAAGGGTGGGATCCGGCTCAAGTGCCCCTCGTGAGGCGGCGGTCAGCCCAGTTCGTCGAAGGCGTCCGCGAAGTCCAGACCCGCCAGGTCCGATACCGGCGGCGAGGCGATGCGGGCGGCGAAGTCGTCGCGGCGGTGCGCCGCCTCCTGCGCGTGCACGTCCTTGTGCACGACCACCCAGACGGTGACCTCTCCCCGGGCGTCGTCCCGCACGCCCCAGTCGTCGGAGAGCGCCGCGATGATGTTGAGTCCGCGGCCACCGCGTGCGGTGACCGAGGGAGTGGCCGGAACCGGGCGGGTAGGACCGCCGCCGTCCGTGACCTCGACCGTGAGACATCCCCGGCCGTCCACGCGCCACGCGGCGCGCACGTCCCCGTCGCCCGTCATCTCGTCACCGAGCGGCCTGCCGTGCCGGCAGGCATTGCTGAGCAGCTCGGAAAGGATCAGAACCGCATCGTCGACGACCGTCTCCGCGACCCCGCTCCTGCGCAGCTGATCACGCATCCGGTGTCGTGCTTCGCCCACGCCCGCAGGGCCATGGGGTACGGCCATGCTCGACGACGCCGGCACCTCCTGTGCCACCACCAACGCCACCCCCGAGACCTCCTTTGCCCCACGCCACGGTGTGAATGCCCCAATGGACTGGACCGGAAACCGGCCACACCGCGTCCGGTGACGCACTCGTAACGATCGAATACGGACCGAACGCGCCGGAGCACTCCCTGTGACGGACCGGCGCAAAGGTGGCCGGAAATCAGCCCCTGCCGAGGTGGCGCAGCACCGCCGCCGGCCGGTTCGTGATGATGGCGTCCACGCCGAGCCGTACACAGAGGTCGACGTCGTCGGGCTCGTTCACCGTCCAGACGTGCACCTGGTGACCCGCGCGCGTGAGCTTCTCGATGTACGCGGGATGGTTGCGCACGATCCGGATGCCGGGCCCCGCGATGTGCACGCCCTTGGGGAGGCGTCCTTCGCGATGGCGGGGCGAGACGAACTGCATCAAGTAGACGGTCGGCAGCGTCGGCGACGCTTCTTGTACGCGCGACAAGGAACGGGCCGAAAAACTCATCACGCGTACTGGTGAGGGCTCGTCGGGCGACGGGGCGTCCAGGCCGAAGCGCTTGAGCAGGTACAGGAGACGTTCCTCCACCTGACCCGCCCAGCGTGTGGGGTGCTTGGTCTCGATGGCCAGCTCGACCCGGCGTCCGGCGTCCGCGACCAGTTCGAGGAGTCTCTCCAGCGTCAGTACGGAGGTGTCGGCCGAGCCCACCGTCCAGTCGGGCCCCTCGTCGAGGTCCTTCCAGGAGCCGAAGTCGAGGGCGGCCAGATCGGCGAGCTCCAGGGCGGAGACCGCTCCGCGGCCATTCGACGTACGGTTGACGCGACGGTCGTGCACGCAGACGAGATGGCCGTCCGCCGTGAGTCGCACGTCGCATTCGAGGGCATCGGCACCGTCCTCGATCGCCTTCTTGTATGCGGCCAATGTGTGCTCGGGGGCGTCCTCCGAGGCACCGCGGTGGGCGACGACCTGGATGCGCTGCTGTCGTGCGTGGGTCACCGCGTCATGGTGCCACCGCGCGGCGGGCCACCGAGAAAGTTCGGCCTAGCGGATGCGTCCGTTTCGTCCGGCATAAAGGATGGCAACGGACGCACAGGATCGCCTTATGGCGCCCTGACGCCCTGTGGGCAAGGCTGACCACGTACAAATGCACAACTGGACCGTGACAGGACCATGCCGGAACGGGCACCCAACCGGGCCGGACCGGCAACAGCCGTGGATCGAGGAGAGAAAGCTGTGAGCACCGAGAACGAGGGCACTGCGGTCCCCCCGGCACCGTCCGCACCTCCCGTGCCGGTGGACGCTCCCGCTGCTCCCGCACAGGCCCCCGCCGGGCCCGCACCGACGGCCCCCGCGGGCGCCGGGTACGACACGGCGGTCCAGGGCGCGGCGGCCACTGACCACGGAGCACCCGGAGCACCCGGAGCGGCCCCTGGC
>NZ_JAAGMG010000606.1 GCF_010548525.1 Streptomyces sp. SID14478 | reverse complement strand
GGTGACGGCGGCCGCCGCCTCGGCCCCGCGGCCCGCCGCCACCGCGTCCAGGACCGCCCGGTGTCCGGGCAGCGAGGAGCCGGCGGCGCCCGGCGTCTGCGTACTGATCGCGAAGTGGTGGCGCAGTGCCACGTCGAGGGCGCGGCCGAGCGCGCCGAGCAGGCGGTTGCCGCCGGCGGCCAGCAGAGTGCGGTGGAAGACGGTGTCCGCCTCCACATAGGCCGGGCGGTCGTCGCGGGCCTCGGCGTTCTCCATCCGCATCAACGCGTCCTGCAGCGTGCGGAGTTGATCGGGTCGGCAGTGCTGGGCCGCAAGGCGCGCCGCCTCGGGCTCGACGATGCGGCGCAACTGTCCCGTCTCGCGCAGCAGTTGCCGCGGGTCGTACTCCTGCTGCCAGGCGAGCAGGTCCCGGTCCAGATGGTTCCACTGCTCCGGCGGCAGCACCCGGGTCCCGGTGCGGGGGCGGATGACGAGCATGCCCTTCGCGACGAGCGCCTTGACGGCCTCGCGCAACGCGCCACGACTGACGCCGAGTTCGCTCGCGAGCAGATCCTCCACCGGCAGCGGGTCGCCGACCGGGAAGGCGCCCGAGACGATGCGGCGGCCGAGCGCGTCGACGAGTCGCTGGTGGCCCGTACGGCTGTGTTCCACGCTCTTGTGCGCACCCCCTGGACGGTTTCATCGAATCATTCAATGATTGCCCGGCATCGTACGCGTCCCCGCCCGTCCCTGGAGGAGTGATCCGCATGTCCGAAGGCCGGCGCAGTCAGGCGTGGTTCGGCGCGGCAGGCCGCGGCGGCATGGTGTACCGCTCGTGGATGCGCAACCAGGGCTTCGGCCCCGAGGTCTTCGACGGCCGCCCGGTGATCGGCATCGCTGTGTCCGCCTCCGAACTCGCGCCGTGCAACGCCCACTTGCCGCGCGTCGCCGAAGCCGTGAAGCGCGGGGTGTGGCAGGCCGGGGGCTTCCCGCTGGAGTTCCCCACGATGGCGACGGGCGAGACGCTGATGCGGCCCACCGCCATGCTGTACCGCAACCTCATGGCGATGGAGGTCGAGGAGCTGATCCGCGCCAACCCGCTCGACGGCGTGGTGCTGCTCTCCGGCTGCGACAAGACGACCCCGGCCATGCTCATGGGCGCCGCCAGCGTCGACCTGCCCGCGGTCATGGTCACCGGCGGGCCCATGCTCAACGGCAAGTTCCAGGGCCGCGACGTCGGTTCCGGCACGGCGGTGTGGCAGATGGAGGCGGAGGTCAAGGCCGGGCGGATGACGCAGGAGGAGTGCTTCTTCGCCGAAGGCTGCATGGCCCGCTCGAACGGCCACTGCATGACCATGGGCACCGCCTCCACCATGGCGTGCATGGCGGAGACCCTCGGCATGCAGTTGCCGGGCTCGGCGACCTGGCCCGCCGTCGACATGCGCCGCTTCGAGACCGGGCAGCGCGCGGGCCGCCGCATCGTGGAGATGGTCGAGGAGGAGCTGCGGCCCTCGCGGATCCTCACCCGGGAGGCGTTCGAGAACGCGATCCGCACCAATGCCGCGATCGGCGGCTCCACCAACGCGATCATCCACCTCACCGCCCTCGCGGGCCGGGTCGGCGTACCCCTGGACGCCGAGGACTTCGACGAACTCGCCCGGGACGTACCGACGTTGCTGAACCTTATGCCGTCCGGGAAGTACCTCATGGAGGACTTCTGCTACGCGGGCGGCCTGCCCGCCGTCCACCGGGAACTGCTGCGGGCCGCACTGCTGCACGGCGAGCAGCTCACCGTGACCGGGCGCGGCATCGCCGAGAACGTGGCGGACGCCGAACGCCTCGGCGACGAGGTCATCACGCCGGTCTCCGCCCCGTTCCAGCCGGCCGGAACCGGCACCGCCGTCCTGCGCGGCAACCTCTGCCCGGACGGCGCCGTCATCAAGCAGTCCGCAGCCTCCGCGCACCTGCTCACCCACACCGGGACGGCGCGCGTCTTCGACTCCCCGGAGGCGTACCACGCCGTGTGCGACGACCCGGACCTGGACGTCGACGAGAACACGGTCCTCGTCATCCGCGGCGCGGGCCCCAAGGGCTATCCCGGCATGCCCGAAGTGGCCAACGTGCCGCTGCCGACCAAGCTGTTGAAGGCGGGCGTCACCGACATGGTGCGCGTGTGCGACGGCCGGATGAGCGGCACCGGATACGGCACGGTCGTCCTGCACGTCGCGCCCGAAGCCGCGGTCGGCGGACCCCTGGCGCTCGTACGGGACGGCGACACCATCACGCTGGACGTGCCGCAGCGCGCCCTCCACCTGCACGTGGACGACGGCGAATTGGCCCGACGCGGGGCCGCCTGGCAGCCACCCGCGGCACACCACACCAGCGGCTACGCGTGGCTGTACACCCAACACGTCGAAGGGGCCGACCGCGGGGCCGACTTCGACTTCCTGCGCGGCTGCCGCGGGCACGCCGTCCCGCGCGACTCGCACTGACGACCACCCCCAGGAGCACCCGATGAACCTCACCGCCGCGTCCGTCCTGCCGGACGACGCCGCGTCCGCCGCCCTCGTCGCCCGTGTCCACGAGCCCGAGTGGGACGGTCCGTGCGTGGCGACCGTCCGCGGCGGGCGCGTCGTCGACCTCACCGCGTACGCGCCCACGGTCAGCGACCTGCTGGAACGCGAGGACGCGGAGCAGCTCGTCCGGGACGCCGAGGGCGGCCGCAGCTGGCCGCTCGACGCGCTGCTCGCGGCGACGGCCGCCGGACGACGCGACCTGCCGCATCTGCTGGCCCCCGTCGACCTGCAGGTGATCAAGGCGGCGGGCGTCACCTTCGCGGACAGCCTGATGGAACGGGTCATCGAGGAGCGCACCGGCGGCGACCCGTCCCTCGCCGCCCGCACCCGCGAGCGCCTCACCGCCTCCGTGGGCACGGTGGCGCGGGTCCGCCCCGGCTCGCCCGAGGCGGTCAAGGCGAAGGAGATCCTGCAGGCCGAGGGACTGTGGTCGCAGTACCTGGAGGTCGGCATCGGCCCCGACCCGGAGGTGTTCACCAAGGCCCCGGTGCTCTCCGCGGTCGGCACCGGCGCGCCGGTCGGGATCCTCGCCTCGTCCGTGTGGAACAACCCGGAGCCGGAGGCCGTCCTCGCGGTGGACTCCCGGGGCCGGGTGCGCGGCGCGCTGCTCGGCAACGACGTCAACCTCCGTGACGTCGAGGGCCGCAGCGCCCTGCTGCTGCCCCGGGCCAAGGACAACAACGGCTCGTGCGCCCTCGGCCCGTTCCTGCGCCTGTTCGACGACACCTTCCGCCTGGACGACGTCCGGGAACTGGACATCGCCCTCGACGTCACGGGCACGGACGGCTTCGTCCTGCGCGGCAGCAGCTCGATGCGGCGGATCAGCCGGGACGTCCTCGACCTGGTGGCGTCCGTGCACGGCGACCACCACCAACACCCCGACGGATTCGTGCTGTTCACGGGCACCCTGTTCGCGCCGACGCAGGACAGGGACGCGCCCGGCGAGGGGTTCACCCATCACGAGGGCGACGTGGTCCGCATCTCCAGTCCGCGCCTGGGCGCGCTGGTCAACACGGTCACGACGAGCGAGGCGGCGCCGCCGTGGGAGTACGGCCTGCGACGGCTGCTGCGCAGCCTGGCGGGCCGGGGCGTGCTGTGACCACGGCGCCCGGCGCCCCCGCGGCTTCCTGACGGTTGTGCGGCCCTGCCGCCTGCCTTCAGGATGCAAGACATGTCCGAGTCAACGGCAGCGTCCGTGTCCGCGTCGTCCTCGTCACCGTCCGGGGCGTCCCCCTCCGTCCTCACCGCCCTCGTGTCCGGGTTGCGCGGTGGTGCCATCCAAGTCGTCGACCTCACCGCGCCGTTGTCGTCCACCACGCCGGTGCTGCAACTGCCGCCCGAGTTCGGGCAGACCAGCACCTTCGCGCTGGAGGAGATCAGCCGCTACGACGACCGGGGACCCGGCTGGTACTGGAACAACTTCCGCACCGGCGAGCACACCGGCACCCACTTCGACGCACCCAACCACTGGGTCACCGGCAAGGACCTCGCCGACGTCGCCTCGGTGCCCGCCCACCAGCTGGTGGCCCCCGCGGTGGTGCTCGACTTCACCGACGAGGTGGCCAAGGACCCGGACTTCCTCATCGAGGTGGAGCACATCCAGGACTGGCAGAACCGGTACGGTGCGCTGCCCGACGGCGGCTGGCTCCTGGCACGGACGGGCTGGAGCAGCAGGTCGTACGCCCAGGAGCCGTTCCTGAACGCCGACGCGAACGGCCCGCACACCCCGGGCCTGTCGCCCGCGTGCGCCCGCTGGGTCGCCGAGGAGTCACCGGTGCTCGGGCTCGGCGTGGAGACGGTGGGCACCGACGCGGGCCGTGCGCACGCGTTCGATCCGCCGTTCCCCTGTCACTCGTACCTGATGGGCAGCGGCAAGTACGGCCTGACGCAATTGCAGAACCTCGCCGCACTCCCGCCGACCGGGGCCGTCGTCATCGCCGGACCGCTGCCCATCGTCTCGGGATCCGGGGCGCCCGCGCGCGTCCTCGCCCTCGTCGAGCGGGCGGGGAGCCGGCGGTGAAGGTCGCCGAGGCGGTCGGCAGGGCCCTGGTCGCGGCCGGTGTCGGCCGGGTCTTCGGGGTCGTCGGGTCCGGCAACTTCCACGTCACGAACGCGATGGTGGCGGCGGGCGCCGGGTTCGTCGCCGCCCGGCACGAGGGCGGCGCGGCCACCATGGCCGAC
>NZ_JAAGMG010000558.1 GCF_010548525.1 Streptomyces sp. SID14478 | reverse complement strand
GTCCGCGGGGTCCACGAGCGTCGAGTAGACCTCGGCGGCGACCAGCAGCACGCGCCGCGCACAGCCGGCGGCGAGGGCACCCGTCGCCGTGGCCAGCCCGTAGCCGAAGCCGCTGCACGCCGCCGCGACGTCCCAGGCGGCGACCTGCCCGAGACCGAGACGGGCCGCCAGGTGCGGCGCCATCGCCGGCATCGGCCGGTCCGGCGTCGAGGTCGCCACGAGGACGGTGTCCGGCTCGGGGCCGTCCAGCTCCGCCAGGACCCGCCGGGCCGCCTCGAAGGCCAGATCGCCGGTGCGCAGCCCCTCCGCGGCCCAGTGACGGGTGGCGATCCCGGTGCGGCGCCGCACCCAGGCGTCGTCGACTCCCCAGGCCGCCGGGAGCTCGGCATTGGTGACCCGGCGCGGCGGCACCCAGCCCGCGAGCCCTTCCAGAACCGCGGTGGCGCGGTCGCAGGAGGCCCCTGGGGGACGGTCGACTACGGTCACTCGAACCTCGCTCTGTTCCTGGTGGCGGCCGTGTTCGGCCGCCGGGGAAACGGATCAGCAGCACGACTGTAGGCACAGGAAAGTGCGCCGGGAACCAGCCATATCTTCCGAACAGCTCCTCTTTTCAACCGAGTTGACGAATTATCCGCAGGTCAGGGGCGCGCGTAGCGAAAAGGGGGCGGGCGGAGCGCGTCCGCGCGCCCCGCCGGTGTCACCCGGAGGGACGCGCGCCCCCTCCCGTGTCCGCCCCGGAGGGCCGAGGACGATGTCGGATTCTCGCCAGCCGAGCCGCTCACCATGCCCGATCCTTGAGGCATGCCCACCGACAAGGCACTCGCCCACCCGGACACCGCCGCGGACGCGGTCCACGGCACGGCGGCCATGCACACCGACACCGAACGGTGCGTCCGCGCGGTGCAGGCCAAGGACACCCGGTTCGACGGGGTGTTCTTCACCGCCGTCCTGACCACCCGCATCTACTGCAGACCCGGCTGCCCCGTCGTGCCGCCCAAGCCGCGCAACATGGTGTTCTACCCGAGCGCCGCCGCCTGCCAGCAGGCCGGATTCCGGGCCTGCAAGCGGTGCCGCCCGGACACCAGCCCCGGCTCCCCGGAGTGGAACCAGCGCGCCGACCTCACCGCCCGCGCCATGCGGCTCATCGGTGACGGGATCGTCGACCGCGAGGGCATCCCCGGCCTGGCCCGCCGCCTCGGCTACAGCGAACGGCAGATCGAGCGGCAGCTGAACGCCGAACTCGGGGCCGGCCCCCTCGCCCTCGCCCGTGCCCAGCGCGCCCAGACCGCGCGGTTGCTCATCGAGACGACGGGGCTGCCCATGGCCGACATCGCGTTCGCGGCCGGCTTCGCCTCGATCCGCACCTTCAACGACACCGTCCGCGAGGTCTTCGCACTCTCCCCGAGCGAACTGCGCACCCGCGCGCCCAAGGGCAGGCCGAGCGCACCCGGCGCCCTCGACCTGCGGCTGCCGTTCCGCGCGCCGCTCACCCCCGACAACCTCTTCGGGCACCTCGCCGCCACCGCCGTACCCGGTGTCGAGGAGTGGCGCGACGGCGCGTACCGCCGCACGCTGCGGCTGCCGTACGGGCAAGGCATCGTGGCCCTGACCCCCGGCGCCGAGTACGTCGGCTGCCGCCTGACCCTCACCGACCAGCGCGACCTCACCGTCGCCATCAGCCGCTGCCGCCGGATGCTCGACCTCGACGCCGACCCCGTCGCCGTCGACGGCCTGCTGCGCACCGACCGGCTGCTCGCGCCGCTCGTCGACAAGGCGCCGGGCCGCCGCGTGCCACGTACCGTCGACGAGGCCGAGTTCGCCGTGCGCGCCGTCCTCGGCCAACAGGTCTCCACCGCGGCCGCCCGCACCCACGCCGCCCGCCTCGTGCAGGCCCACGGCGAACCCGTCGAGGACCCCGAGGGCGGCCTCACCCACCTGTTCCCGGAGCCGGCCGCGCTGGCCTCGCTGGACCCCGCGTCGCTGGCCCTGCCGCGCAGCCGCCGCACCACGCTCCTGACGCTGGTACGCCAACTCGCCGACGGGGCACTGACCTTGGGGCCCGAGTCGGACTGGGCCGAGGCCCGCGCCCGGCTCGCCGAGCTGCCCGGCTTCGGCCCCTGGACCATCGAGGCCATCGCCATGCGCGCCCTCGGCGACCCCGACGCCTTCTTGCCCACCGACCTCGGAATGCGGCGCGCCGCACAGGAGTTGGGCCTGCCGCACACCCCCGCCGCGCTCACCGCGCGGGCCGCCGCCTGGCGCCCCTGGCGGGCGTACGCGACCCAGTACCTGTGGGCCACCGACGACCACCCGATCAACTTCCTGCCCGCGTAAGGACGTACGACCATGAGTCACGCGACGAAACAGCACACCGTCGTCGACAGCCCCTACGGACCGCTCACCCTCGTCGCCACCGACGGCACGTTGTCCGGCCTCTACATGACCGAGCAGCGCCACCGTCCCGCCGAGGAGACCTTCGGCGCCCGCGACGGGCGCCCCTTCGGTGCGGTCATCGACCAGCTGGAGGCGTATTTCCAGGGGGATTTGAAGGAGTTCGACCTCCCCCTCGCGCTGCACGGCACGGACTTCCAGCGCTCCGTCTGGCAGCAGCTCCAGCGGATCCCGTACGGCGAGACCCGCACCTACGGCGAACTCGCGAAGGCACTCGGCAACCCGGCCGCCTCCCGCGCCGTGGGCCTGGCCAACGGCAAGAACCCCGTCAGCGTGATCGTGCCCTGCCACCGGGTGATCGGCGCGGGTGGGGACCTCACCGGCTACGGCGGCGGCCTGGACCGCAAGCGCCGCCTGCTCGACTTCGAGCGCGGCACGGCCCTCTTCTAGCGGGCGGCCAGCTCGCCGAGCAGCCGCGGCAACGCCGTCCCGATCGGCTCCCGTACGACCTCGTCGGCCACCTCGTCGTACGGGGTCGGCTCGGCGTTCACCACCACCAGACGCGCCCCGCGCTGCGCGGCCAGCCCTGCCAGGCCCGCGGCCGGGTGGACCTGGAGGCTGGAGCCGACGGCGAAGAAGACCTGGCAGGCCTTCGTGACCGCGACGGCCTCGGCGAGCACCACGGGGTCGAGACTCTCGCCGAACATCACGGTCGTCGACTTCAGGATGCCGCCGCAGACCGGGCAGCCCGGGTCGTCCTCGCCCGCCTCGACACGGGCGATCGCCGCCTCCATCGGGCCGCGCTCACCGCACTGCGTGCACAGGAACTGCCGTGCGGAGCCGTGCAGTTCGAGCACCTTGCGGTCCGGCAGTCCCGCGCGCTGGTGCAGCCCGTCGACGTTCTGCGTGAGGACCCGCACGGGCACGCCGGACCGTTCGAGGTCGGCGATCGCGCGGTGCGCGCCGTTCGGCTCGGCGGTGAGGGTGACGGCCCGGCGCCGCACCTGCCAGGCGCGGCGCCGGATCTCCGGATCGTTCATGTAGTACGCGTACGTGACGAGCTTCTCGGCGTCCGGATCCTTGCGCCACACCCCGTTGGGCCCCCGGTAGTCGGGGATGCCGGAGTCGGTGCTGATGCCGGCACCGGTCAGGATCGCGACGAGGGGCTTGCCGGAGGAGGGTGAGGCGGTCATGGCGTCGAGGGTAGGTCAGGCCGCCGCCTCCGCGTCCACCGGTTTCGGGATGAGCAGCGACGTGAACAGGGCCGCCACGAGCAGGACGAGGCCCGCGACGACTCCGGCGCTGTAGCCGCCGACCGAGGTCGTGTCGGCCGGGGCGACGGCGTCCATCGCGGCGTACAGGACCACGAAGCTCAGGCCCGCGCCCAGGTTGAAGCAGCCCGCGTTCAGGCCCGGCAGGAAGCCCGGGTTCTCCTTCGGGGAGAGCACGATGCCCAGACCGTTCAGCATGATGTTGGCCATGCCCGCGTAGGCCGCGCCGAGCAGGATCGAGACCGTGAGCAGCAGGCCGGGGGAGTCGGTCTGCAGGGTCAGCAGGGCCAGGACGGTGGCGGCCGCCGTGGCCACCAGCCCGATCCGCAGGATGCGGCCGTAGCCGAAGGTGGCGGCGAGCCGTCCGGCGACCGGGCCCATGGCCAGGCCCGCGAGCGCGTACGGCGTCAGCGTCCACCAGGTGGCGCCCTCGGCGCCGAGCCCGAGACCCACCGCCGTGTCCTGGGCGAAGCCGGGCAGCAGGCCGTTCATGAGGGCGAAGACGCCGGTCATGGTGAGCATCGTCGACAGCAGCAGCGCCCACGTGGCGCGCCGCTTGAGCAGGTGCGTGGTGACGAGGGGGTGCTTGGCGCGCTGCTCCATGCGCCAGAACGCCCAGAAGGCGAGCGCCGCGAGGACCAGCAGACCGAGGGCCAGCGGCCAGTTCGCGTCGGCCAGCTTGCCCGCCTCGTTGAAGGCGATCAGCAGGGCGCCGACGGAGACGACGAGGAGCGCGACGCCCGGCCAGTCCATGGGCGGCCGGATCTCGGCGCGCGAGTCGGGTGCGAGGAACCGTACGAGCACGGCCGCGAGGGCGGCGAAGCCGGTCATGACCCAGAAGATCGAGGCGTAGCCGTGGTGCTCGGCCAGCGAGCCGCCCGCGAACGAGTCGACGCCCGCGATGCCGCCGTTGACGGCCGTGACGATGCCGAGGAGCGTGCCGTACTTCTTCGGGTCGGGGACCTCGACCCGAAGCATGATCAGCGCGAGCGGGATCGTCGGGCCCGAGGCGCCCTGGACGACGCGGCCCACGGCGAGCGTGCCGACGGACCCGGCGAGCGCGGAGATCACACAGCCGACGGCCATCAGGACCATCATCCCGGTGAGCACCTTGCGGCGGCCGATCAGGTCGCCCAGGCGCGGCAGGAAGAGGGAGAACAGCGCGGCCGCGGTGAAGAAGGCCGTCTGGGTGACGCCGATCGCCGAGGCGGTCGTGTCCAGCTCGTCGGCCATCGTCGCGAGGGCGGGGCTGAGCATCGAGGCGTTGAGCTGGAAGGCGAAGCTGGCCGCGAGCAGGGCGGCCATGAGGGCGCCGACCCGGGCCGGGCGTCCCGCGCGGGAGTCACCGGCCGGGGTGTGGGGGGAGGCGGAGACGTTCATGCGGTGCTCACTCCGGTTTCTCCGATGCGGACGAGGGCGTCCACGACGAGGTTCCAGAAGCGGTCGTGGTCCAGGTCGACGGCGACCTGGGTGTGGCAGTCGTCGGGCGCGGGGGAGCGCAGGTCGGTCACGGTCATGCCGAGGGTGAGGGCGCCGCGCAGCTCGATGTCGACGGGCGCCCTGCGTACGGTCATCACGCCCGGGTCGATGACGTAGGCGACGGCGCACGGGTCGTGCACCGGCGGGTGCGCGAAGCCCTGGTTCTCGCGGTAGGTCTCGCGGAAGAAGTCGAGGAGTTCGAGGACGAAGCGCGCGGGCGCGGTGCCGACCGCCTTGATCTTCTCCTCGACGGCGGGGGTCGCGAGGGCCTGGTGGGTGAGGTCCAGGCCGACCATGGTGACGGGCCACGACTCGTTGAAGACGATGTGGGCGGCCTCGGGGTCGATGACGATGTTGAACTCGGCGACCGGGCTCCAGTTGCCCTCGTGGTAGCCGCCGCCCATCAGCACGACCTCGCGGACCCGCTCGACGATGCGGGGCTCCTTGCGGGCGGCCAGCGCGATGTTCGTCAGGCCCGCCGTCGGCACGATCGTGATCTCGCCCGGCTCGTGCGCCATCACGGTGTCGATGATGAGGTCGACGGCGTGCCGGGGGTCGAGCGCGAAGGCGGGGGCGGGGAGATCGGGCCCGTCCAGGCCGCTCTCGCCGTGGATCTCCGGGGCCGTCTCGATCTCGCGGACCAGGGGGCGCGGGCAGCCCGCCGCGAACGGGACCCCGGTGATGCCTGCGATCGCCGCCACCGAGAGGGCGTTGCGGGTCACCTTCTCCAGGGTCTGGTTCCCGACGACGGTGGTCACGGCGACCAGATCGACGTCGGGGTTGCCGTGGGCGAGGAGCATGGCGATCGCGTCGTCATGCCCCGGGTCACAGTCGAGAATGATCTTCCTGGCCACCGGTATGAGCCCCTTTGCTCCGCTGGGAAAAACTGTCCACGCAAAGCTCACCTGTCGCCACACGGGTTTGTCAACGCGCGTAGATGTCCGAGTGTCCCAGGCCACTCGGCCGCCGTTTCCCCGGCGTGTCCGGCCGCGTACCGACCGTCGTCCCGCCGCGGAACGGAAGGGACCGCAACGGCACGGCACGGCGCGCAGGCGACGGCGGCCGGGAGGGCGCGAGGGAGGGTCCACGGTCCGCCGGCTGCGGACAGGGCCGGCCGGTCACCGAGTCACCCCGGGGC
>NZ_JAAGMG010000527.1 GCF_010548525.1 Streptomyces sp. SID14478 | reverse complement strand
GTCGTGCCGCTGGTGGCACCCGCGCTCTCGCGGGCGCTGGGCGCACCGGACGGGCTCGACGTGGTGCCCTGGGTCGGCGAGTTCGACGCCGACGGGCTCTTCGACTGCCGCTCGGGGCTCTTGCTGCCGGGCTCCGAGGGGAGCGGGGAGCCGGGCAGTTCGTTGCGCGGGGCGTCGCCGGGGCCCGGTGCGGTGACCCGGTCGGCGTCGCGGACGGCGCCGCCGAGGAGCGAGCCGATGAGCAGGGTGGAGCCGATGACGAGGGTGGCGACGACCGTGCCGCGGCGCAGTACATAGCGGCGCAGGTCCCACAGGGCGGTGCGCGGTCCGAGCCGGCGCCAGGCACCCGCGGCGAGCCGTCCGTCGATGGAGTAGACGGGGGCGCCGGCGATGATCAGCGGTGACCAGGCGGCGAGGTAGATGATGTCGGGCGCGTCGTAGGCGGGGACGGTCTTCCAGCTGACGGTGAGGAGCAGCGCGGCCGAGAGCAGCGCGCCCACCGAGGCGGCGATGCGCTGCCACAGTCCGAGGACGGTGAGCACGCCGACGATGACCTGGAAGAACGCGATGGCGAGTCCGGCGCCGACCGGGTGCTGGAGCGCCCAGTCGCGCATGGGTTCGGCGAGGGCCCAGGGGTGCAGCGAATTCAGCCACTTGACCATGGAGCCGCGCTCGCCGCCGTCGAAGTAGACGGGGTCGCAGAGCTTGCCCATGCCCGCGTAGATGGAGATGAAGCCGAGGAAGACGCGCAGGGGGAGCAGGACGACGCCGAGGTTCATCCGGCGGCCGGGGTAGTAGGCGTGCCGGACGGGACCGTAGCGCCGGGCGGCGGTGGTCTCGTTCTCGGACTCGTCGTCGAACTCGTCGTCGTCGTAGGCGAGTTGCTCGAACTCGCCGGTGTCCTCGAAGGCGCTGCCGGCCTGGCGCATCTGCGGCAGCAGCCGCGTGCCGTCGCCGCCGGGCGGGCGTGCGCCGATGACGACGGGCGTCTCCTGCGTCGGCTCCCCCTCGAACGGATCGAGGTCGTCGAGGCGCGGGATGAGCTGCGTGGCGCCGTCGTCGGCCTCGCCGGGGCGGCGCGCGGTCTGCAGCAGTCCGCTGGCGGCGAGGTCCCCGGCGCCGCTCATGACGACGGGGCGGCGCCGGGCACCCGGGGTGCCTGCGGCGGTGATGACGGGGATACGGGTGGTCGCCGCGTCGGCTCCGGCAGCAACGCCCATGGCGCTCACGTGCCGTGCAATGCGCGGGAGTTGCGTCTGCTGCACCCTGGGGAGCTGCACGCGGAAACTCGCGTGGTTGACGATGACCTGCGCCGGGTCGCACGGAACCTTCACCATGCTCAGCGCGGGAGCGTCGTCGAATCCCGACGAGCGGTCCCCCGAGGGTGTGCGGGGCGTTCTGGTGTCCACACTCATCTAACCGAGTGACGTGTGTTTAGGACACTGCCTTGACCGCACCGGATGTCCGGGCCCCGTCAAGCACGCGGAACGCCCCGGCCCGTCAGCCCCGGCGGCGCGCCGCCTCGTACAGCACGACTCCCGCCGCCACACCGGCGTTCAGCGACTCGGCACCGCCCGGCATGGGGATGCGGACGCGGTAGTCGCAGGTCTCGCCGACCAGGCGGGACAGGCCCTTGCCCTCGCTGCCGACCACGATGACGACGGGGCCGCCGAGGGCCTCCAGGTCGCCGATCTCGCGGTCGCCGTCGGCGGCCAGGCCGACGATGGCGACGCCGGCCTTCTTGTACTGCTCCAGGGTGCGCGTCAGGTTCGTGGCGCGGGCCACCGGGGTGCGCGCGGCGGTGCCGGCGGAGGTCTTCCACGCGCCGGCCGTCATGCCGGCGGCGCGCCGCTCGGGCACGACGACGCCGTGGCCGCCGAAGGCGGAGACGGAGCGGACGACGGCGCCCAGGTTGCGCGGGTCGGTGACGCCGTCGAGGGCGACGATCAGCGGGTCCTGGCCCTCGTCGAAGGCGGCGGCGACCAGGTCCTCGGGGTGCGCGTACTCGTACGGCGGGACCTGGAGGACGAGGCCCTGGTGGTTGAGGCCGTTGGTCATGCGGTCGAGCTCGGGGCGGGGGGCCTCCATGAGGTGGATGCCGCCGCGCTCGCCGGCGAGCTGCAGGGCCTCGCGCACGCGCTCGTCGTTGTCGATGAACTGCTGCACGTACAGCGTCATCGCGGGCACGCCCTCGCGCAGCGCCTCGACGACCGGGTTACGTCCGACGACCATCTCGGAGGTGGACTTGCCGCGCGGGCCGCCGGTGCGGCTCGTGGGCCGGCGGGCGGCCTGCTTGGCGGCGGCGTTGGCGACGCGGTTCTTCTTGTGGCCCTTGCGCGCCTCGGCGGGCGGGGTCGGGCCCTTGCCCTCCAGGCCCTTGCGCCGCTGGCCGCCACTGCCGACCTGCGCGCCCTTCTTGCCGGACATGCGACGGTTGCTGTTGGCGGCCATGACCTACCTGCTTCTCTTACGTCAGTGAATGCGTGCGTACGTATATGAAGTGTGCCGCCCGAGGGGCCGGGCGGCACGCCCACCCGCCTCCGGCCGCCACCCTATTCAAAGCCCTTCGGGCGGCAGCTTGGAGGCGGGGTGCTGCTAGCGCGGTCCGAGCGTCCAGCGCGGCCCGTTCGGGCCGTCCTCGATGACGAGCCCGGACTGGCCGAGCTGGTCGCGGATGGCGTCGGCCGTGGCCCAGTCCTTGCGGGCGCGGGCCGACTCGCGCTGGTCGAGCACGAGCCGTACGAGGGTGTCGACGACGCCGTGCAGGTCCTCGCCCCGGTCGCCCTCGCCGGCCCAGTGCGGGTCGAGCGGGTCGAGGCCGAGGACGCCGAGCATGGCGCGCACCTCGGCGAGCCGGGCGACGGCGGCTTCCTTGTCGTCGGCGGCGAGGGCGGAGTTCCCCTGCCGCACGGCGGTGTGCACGATGGCGAGGGCCTGCGGGACACCGAGGTCGTCGTCCATGGCCTCGGCGAACGCGGGCGGCACCTCGTCGGCCGGTTCGACGATCCCGCCGGCCTTCTCGGCGACGCGCTGGATGAAGCCCTCGATGCGCGCGAACGCGGACTCGGCCTCGCGCAGCGCGTCCTCGCTGTACTCGATGGTGGAGCGGTAGTGCGGGGTGCCCAGGTAGTACCGCAGGACGATGGGCCGCCAGTGCTTGACCATCTCGGAGACGAGGACCGAGTTCCCGAGGGACTTGGACATCTTCTCGCCGCTCATGGTGACCCACGAGTTGTGCACCCAGTACTTGGCGAACTCGTCGCCGAAGGCCTTGGCCTGCGCGATCTCGTTCTCGTGGTGCGGGAAGATCAGGTCGATGCCGCCGCCGTGGACGTCGAAGACGGTGCCCAGGTACTTGTGGGCCATGGCCGAGCACTCCAGGTGCCAGCCCGGACGGCCGCGGCCCCACGGCGTCTCCCAGCTGGGCTCGCCGGGCTTCGCGGCCTTCCACATGGCGAAGTCGCGCGGGTCGCGCTTGCCGGTCTCGCCCTCGCCGGACGGCTGGCGCAGCTCGTCCAGGTCCTGGTTCGACAGCTCCAGGTAGCCGGGGAAGGAGCGGACGTCGAAGTACACGTTCCCGTCGGCCTCGTAGGCGTGGCCGCGCTCGATGAGGCCGCGCATCATCTCGACCATCTCGGTGACGTGCCCGGTGGCGCGCGGCTCGTACGTCGGCGGGAGGCAACCGAGCGCGGTGTAGGCGTCGTTGAACGCCCGCTCGTTCTCGTACCCGATGGACCACCACGGCCGGTTCTGCTCGGCGGCCTTCTTGATGATCTTGTCGTCGATGTCCGTCACGTTGCGCACGAACGTGACGTCGTAGCCGCGGTACGTGAACCAGCGGCGCATGATGTCGAAGTTCAGCCCCGACCGGATGTGTCCGATGTGCGGGGCGGCCTGGACGGTAGCGCCACACAGGTAGATCGAGACACAGCCCGCGACGAGCGGGGTGAAGTCACGAGTCTGCCGGGCGCTGGTGTCGTACAGGCGAATAGTCACCCCTCCAGGGTAGTGGCCCCGGAGGGGTGCCATGGGCCTGCCGGGGTCACAGCCTCCCTACGACCTTGCGGGCCCGGACGCGCACGACCACGCGCTCGGCGTCCTCGCCGGACGAGGGGTTGAACTCGGCGTACTTCTTGCCGGTGTACTTGAGGGACAGCTCGTCGATGAGTTCCTGGCCGCCTTCGGTGGTGATGTCGGCGGTGCCGCGGATCTCGGCGTAGGTGTACGGGTTGTCGGCGGGCTGGACGAGGATCGTCACGCGGGGGTCGCGGCGCAGGTTGAGTTCCTTGCGGCGGTCGACGGTGGTGGAGAACAGGACGTCGTCGCCGTCGCGCTTCACCCAGACCGGGGAGACCTGGGGGCTCCCGTCGGGCTGGATGGTGGCGACGTTGATGAAGACCTTGGTGTCGAGCAGTGCCTTGAGGTCGTCGGACAGCTGGGCGGACATGAGCGCTCACTCCTTATAGGGGGACGGTTGACGCGTACCCGATCCTGCTCCGCCGTACGTGCGCCGACGGGGATTTGGCCGCTGCCCGCGCGCGGGTGTCACCGGCGGCGGCCCGCGGTGGGGACGCCCCACTCGGGGCAGGGGCAGGGGCCGGGGCCGGGTGCCGTGGACGAGCGCCGCTTCCACGTGGCCGGAGGTCCGCTCGGTCCGGGCGAGGGGGCGGCGTCCGGCCGACCGCGGCGACGGCCGCGCCGGTCGTGCCCGCGCCGAACAGGCCGGTGACCAGGAGCCCGGCGAGGACAAGAAGCCCTGCCGTCAGGCCGCTGGCGTGCGCACCACCAGCGCGGTGGCGATCCCCATGAGTCCCTCGTCGCGGCCGGGGAACCCGAGCCCGTCGGTCGTCGCGCCCGAGACGGACACCGGTGCCCCGGCGGCTTCGGACAGGACCTTCTGCGCCTCGTCGCGCCGCTTGCCGATCTTGGGCCGGGGGCCGACGACCTGCACGGCGACGTTGCCGATGGTGAACCCGGCGTCCCGCACGATGCGCGCCGCCTCGGCGAGCAGCGTCAGCCCGGAGGCACCCACCCACTCGGGGCGCCCGGTCCCGAAGTGCTGCCCGAGGTCACCGAGCCCGGCGGCGGAGAAGAGGGCGTTGCACGCCGCGTGCGCGACGACGTCGGCGTCGGAGTGCCCGGCGAGCCCGGGGCCCGCGTAGTCGGGGGCCTCCCACTTCAGCCCGGCGCACCACATCTCGCGGCCCTCTTCGAAGGCGTGGATGTCGGTCCCGATGCCGACCTGCGGCAGCGGGTAGGGCAGGGACTGCTGCTCAGAACCCATCGTTGGCCCTCCTGCGGGCGAGCACGGCCTCGGCGAGCACCAGGTCGAGCGGCCGCGTCACCTTGAAGGCCTCCTCGTGACCGGGGACCAGCACGACCTGGAGACCGAGCTGCTCGACCATGCTCGCGTCGTCGGTCACGTCGTCGGTGACGGTGTCGTGGGCGCGCACCAGGGTGGCGCGGTCGAAGCCCTGCGGCGTCTGGACGGCGCGCAGCCGGGCCCGGGAGGGCGTGGCGACGACGGGCTCGGGGCTCCCGTCGGTGCTCGGCACGACCTCCTTCACGGTGTCGGCGAGCGGCAACGCCGGTACGACGGCCGGCGATCCTTCGCGCACGGCCTCGATGACGGCGTCGACGGTGTCGACCGGGACGAGCGGCCGGGCCGCGTCGTGCACGAGCACGATGTCGATGCCGGGCGGCAGCGCGTCGAGCCCGAGCCGCACGGAGTCCTGGCGCGATTCCCCGCCGGGGACGACCACGAAGTCGGTCCGGTCGGGCAGCGCGTGATCGGCGAGCAGGCTCTTCACCTCGGCGGCGCCGTCGGGCGGGGCGACGACCACGACGAGGGAGACGGAGCGGGAGGCCGCCATGGCGTGGACGGCGTGGATCAGCATCGGGGTTCCGCCCAGCGCACGGAGCGCTTTGGGGGCGCCGGGACCGAGGCGTACGCCCCGTCCGGCGGCCGGAATCACGGCCGCGGTGCGTGTGTCTCCGGCAACGGGACGCGTTTCGTCAGACATCGCTTCCGTTCAGGTTTGTGCGCTCGGGGAGGGTGGGTATGGCCTCATCGTGTCGGGTACAAGCCTTGACCGGAACCCTTCCGTGACACCGGTCGAGCCAGCTGCCCGGGCCCGACACACGGCACATCACAAAAAAGCGGGCTGTGTGCGGGTACGAACATGCCGCAGCGCCCGGCGACACCATAAGGGTCAGCGGGCACCACGGCATTGTTCACGCTGCGCTGCCGATTACCGCGCGGCAGCAGTGCGTCAGGACGCGAGAACCTCGTCGAGCAGGGCCTCGGCCTTGTCCTCGTTCGTGTTCTCCGCGAGGGCGAGCTCACTCACCAGGATCTGGCGAGCCTTGGCGAGCATGCGCTTCTCACCAGCGGACAGTCCGCGCTCCCGCTCCCGACGCCACAGGTCACGGACGACTTCCGCGACCTTGATGACATCGCCGGAGGCGAGCTTCTCCAGGTTTGCCTTGTAACGGCGCGACCAGTTCGTGGGCTCCTCGGCGTACGGCGCGCGCAGTACCTCGAAGACCCGGTCGAGCCCGTCCTGACCGACCACATCACGCACGCCGACGAACTCCGCATTGTCCGCTGGCACACGTACCGTCAGGTCGCCCTGGGCGACCTTCAGCACCAAGTAGGTCTTGTCCACGCCTTTGATCTGGCGAGTTTCGATAGCCTCGATCAGCGCGGCCCCGTGATGGGGATAGACCACGGTGTCGCCAACCTTGAACGTCATGTGACAGGTACCCCTTCCGTGGCTATCCAGGATAACACGGAAACGGGCGGTTCTGAATGGCGTTTTCGCAGGTCAGGGCACATCTCGGGGCTTGACAACAACAACAGGAACGTGCTGCGGAGGGGTAGCGGAGCACGGTATTCGCAGGTCGGAGCGGCTCTCCGGCAGGGGCGAAACACGGACGCTACAGTCGCCTGAACGCGCCCCCAAGGGGTCGAACGTCCCGATTTGCGTGCTTCGAAGCGATGAACTTCCGCTACTCCGTTCGGGGATACGGAGCTCCGTTCGAGGGGAATCGAGAATTGATCATCGTGATTCCCGGCGCCAGGTGATCGTTTTTCCGGACCGCCATGCATTCCTTACCGGAAATCCGCACGGGGGCGGTGGACAGCGGTTATGTGAAAGATGAACGGGGCGCCAATGGTGGCGGTGGGGTGACGCGGGGCGCACGAGGCGTCCGAGCCGCGCGGGGCGCGGGGTCCGCTCGGGACAGAGCGTCTCGGACAGCCCCTAGGGGCGGGTCGGGTGCGATGGCGCGGGAACGGCTCGGTAACCTAAGGCCGCTGACAGACCCTTAGGACGGCTTTACCTCGCGTAGTGCCGTTCGCTCCGCCCCCGTTAAGGAGTTGCCGCCGCCGTGAGCAGCAGCCTTCGACGCGGCGCCCTCGCCGCCGCCGCCATCGCGTTCTCGATCGCCTCGCTCGCCGCGTGCGGTGCCGGCAACAACGCCCAGACACTTGAGGTCAAGCCGGACAACGCCGCGACCGCGGTCGGCGACATCAAGATCCAGAACGCCACCGTCATCACGCAGCCGGACCGCGAGTCCAAGGGCCCGGCCGTGATCGCCGCGACCCTGTTCAACAACGGCTCCACGGACCAGACGCTCGACTCGGTCACCGTGGACGGCGTCGGCAAGACCGCGAAGCTGACGGACGCCAAGGGCGGCTCGACCATCACGGTCCCGGCCGGTGAGTCGATCGTCCTCGGCGGCAAGGGCAACGCCGCCGCCGAACTGCCCAACAGCCGCACCGCGGTCCTGGACGGCAACGCGCAGCCCATCACCTTCTCGTTCAGCAAGACCGGCGCCGTGAAGCTGAAGGCGTTCGTGGTGCCGGCCGAGTCCTACTTCTCGAAGTGGGGCCCGAGCCAGGTGCCGTCGACGCCGGAGACGGGCGCCTCGGCGTCCTCGTCCTCCTCGTCGTCCCCCTCCACGTCCGCCTCGGACTCGGCGTCCCCGTCGACCTCGGCGTCCGACACCGCCTCGCCGAACGCGGGCACCACGGCGTCGCACAGCGCCTCCGCGGGCCACTGAGCCGGGCACACCCGTACCGACGCCTGAGGGCGCGATCCCGTCGACGGGATCGCGCCCTCAGGCGTTGTCGGCCCGCGGCCTACGGCTCGAACTTGTAGCCCAGGCCGCGCACCGTCACCAGGTAGCGCGGGGCGCCCGGGTCGGGCTCGATCTTGGCGCGCAGGCGCTTGACGTGGACGTCGAGGGTCTTGGTGTCGCCGACGTAGTCCGCGCCCCAGACCCGGTCGATGAGCTGCATGCGGGTCAGCACGCGGCCCGCGTTGCGCAGCAGCATCTCCAGGAGGTCGAACTCCTTGAGCGGGAGGTCGACCTTGGAACCGGAGACCGTGACGACGTGGCGGTCCACGTCCATGCGGACCGGGCCCGCCTCCAGGGCCTGCGGGGCGACCTCCTCCGGCTCGCCGCGGCGGCGCAGGACGGCCCGGATGCGGGCCACCAGCTCCCGCGAGGAGAAGGGCTTGGTCACGTAGTCGTCGGCTCCTATTTCGAGCCCGACGACCTTGTCGATCTCACTGTCCTTGGCGGTCACCATGATGACCGGGACGTTCGAGCGGCCGCGCAGCTGGCGGCAGACCTCGGTGCCGGGCAGGCCCGGCAGCATCAGGTCGAGCAGGACGAGGTCGGCGCCGTTGCGCTCGAACTCGTCGAGCCCGTCGGGCCCGGTGGCCGCGATGGCGACCTCGAAACCCTCCTTGCGGAGCATGTAGGACAGGGCGTCGGAGAAGGACTCCTCGTCCTCTACGACGAGCACTCGGGTCACGGAAGGACCTCCGGGGCGGCAGGAGCGGCAGGAATGGATTCGTATGCGGTTGTGGTGCGGTCGGGCCCGTGTGCGTCGTCTTCGTCGCGTACGTCTCCGGGGCCATCCGAAAGAGCGGTCTGTGCTGAGTTGCGGGCCGCGGCGGCCTCCGGCAGCCGCAGCGTGAAGGTGGAGCCCTGTCCCTCGGAGCTCCACACGGTGACCTCCCCGCCGTGCGAGGCGGCCACGTGCTTGACGATGGCGAGACCGAGGCCGGTGCCGCCGGTGGCCCGGGAGCGGGCCGGGTCGACGCGGTAGAAGCGCTCGAAGACGCGCTCCTTGTCCCGCTCGGAGATGCCGATGCCCTGATCGGTGACGGCTATCTCGACGAGGTCGCCGCCGGGTGCGCTGACCCGGCGGGCGGCTATCCCCACGCGCGTACGGGCGGGCGAGTAGTTGACCGCGTTCTCCACGAGGTTGCCGAGCGCGGCGGCGAGCTGGCCGCGGTTGCCCCAGATCTGCAGGTCGGCGGTGCCCCCGGCGGCCATGGTGATCTGCTTCGTCGCGGCGGGCTGGCGGCAGCGGTCGATGGCCTCGGCGACGAGTTCGTCGACGCGGACCGGCTCGGCGTCCTCCAGCGGGTCGTCGTTCTGCACCCGGGACAGGTCGATGAGTTCCTGTACGAGATTGGTCAGGCGGGTCGCCTCGATCTGCATGCGGCCCGCGAAGCGCTCGACGGCCTCGGGGTCGTCGGAGGCGTCCGTCACGGCCTCGGAGAGCAGGGACAGCGCGCCGACCGGGGTCTTCAGCTCGTGGCTCACGTTCGCGACGAAGTCGCGGCGTACGGCCTCGATGCGCCGGGCCTCCGTCAGGTCCTCGACCAGGAGGAGCACGAGGCGGGAGCCGAGCGGGGCCACGCGGGCCGACACCGCGAGGGCGTCGCCGCGTCCGGTGCCGCGCCGCGGCAGGTCCAGCTCGACCTGTCGTATCTCGCCGTCGCGGCGGGTGTCCCTGGCCATCTGCAGCATCGGCTCCACGGCGAGCTTGCCGCCGCGGACGAGTCCGAGCGCGTACGCCGCCGAGCTGGCCTTGACCACGCTGTCCGCCTCGTCGAGGACGACCGCGGAGGAGCGGAGCACGGACAGGACCGTGTCGACGCCGGGCGGCAGGACCGGGTCCGTGTGCAGAGAGGTGCGGGTGGGGCGTTTCTGGTCGCGTTCGCTCCAGCGGAACGCCAGCATGGCGATCACGCCGGTGCACACTCCGGCGATCGCTGCCGCTGCGGCGACCGCCGCGTTCACGTCCATGTCCTCAGGTTATGCGGCTCCGGCCAGTCCTCCACAGCCGTCCGGGTGGCAGCTCGAACACTCGTCGCCCAGAGTTCACCTCGGGTACGGGGTTGATTCACTTCAGATGACGGTTCCGGACGCGTACGGGGCCGAACGTGGCACCGTGGGGCTGACCCCGTCCCCACGGACAGAGAGGGAACGTTCGTATGCGTGACGCGTACCACGAGGAACTTGACTCGATCGGCGAGGGCCTGGTCGAGATGGCCCGCCTCGTCGGGTCGGCGATCGGGCGCGCCACCACGGCCATGCTCGACGCCGATCTGAAGCTCGCCGAGTCCGTCATCGCCGCGGACCAGAAGGTGGACGATCTCCAGCACGACCTGGAGGCGCGAGCCATAGCCCTGCTGGCGCGGCAGCAGCCCGTGGCGACCGATCTGCGGATCGTGGTCACCTCGCTGCGGATGAGCGCCGACCTGGAGCGCAGCGGCGACCTGGCCCAGCACGTCGCCAAGCTGGCGCGGCTGCGTTTCCCGGACCGGGCCGTGCCGCACGACCTGCACGCGACCATCCTGGAGATGGGGCAGCTCGCCCAGCGCCTGATGGCCAAGGCCGCCGAGGTCATCATCACCAAGGACGTCGACCTGGCGATGCAGCTGGAGCAGGACGACGACGAGATGGACCTGCTGCACCGCCACCTCTTCCAGCACCTGATGGACGAGAAGTGGAAGCACGGCATCGAGACGGCCGTGGACGTGACGCTGCTCGGCCGCTACTACGAGCGCTTCGCCGACCACGCCGTGTCGGTCGCCAAGCGCGTCGTCTACCTGGTGACGGGCGAGCACGCGGACGACGTGCAGGCCTCGGCGGCCGCGGCCGAGGGCGCCTGAGACCACCACGCACACCAGGGGCCCCGCACGGATCGTGCGGGGCCCCCGTACGTGTCAGCCGCAGCAGCCGCCGCACTGGCACGGCGCGCCGGACTGGCAGCCGCACCCGCAGCCCGAGCCGCAGCCGCAGGCTCCCAGCAGCACCAACTCCGGTACGGGGCGGCTCACTTCCACAGGTGCGTCGGGTGACTGATCAGGCCTGGGGGACTCGGCAGCCATGGGTTCCCTCCTCCGTGGGCCTCCGCGTTGAAGGACCTCACCCATTGCATGCCCAAGGAGGCGGGCGCATCAACGGCGCATACGCGCGCGGGAATCGACGCGCGCTCCCCGCGCCCCCTTCTCTACGCTGCCGGGATGACCCACGTGATCGTCCTCAACGGCGGCTCCAGCTCGGGAAAGTCGGGCATCGCCCGCTGCCTCCAGTCCCTGCTGGCACCCGAGCCCTGGCTCACGCTCGGCACCGACACCCTCGTGGACGCGATGCCGGGCACCGGCGTCGGCATCGCCTTCGGGGACGACGGCTCGGTGAGTGTCGGCCCCGAGTTCCGAAGGGTGGAGGCGGCGTGGATCGCGGGGGTCGCGGCGATGGCGAGGGCCGGGGCGCACGTGGTCGTGGACGAGGTGTTCCTCGGCGGCCCGGCCTCACAGGAGCGCTGGCGCACGGCGCTCGCCGGGCTGGACGTCCTGTGGGCCGGGGTCCGCTGCGATCCCCAGGTGGCGGCCTGGCGCGAGACCGCCCGCGGGAACCGGGTGCCCGGAATGGCCGCGTCCCAGGCCGAGTCGGTGCACCACGGCATCAGCTACGACGTGGTCGTCGACACGACCCGGGCCGAGGCGATGACGTGCGCGCGGGAGATCGCGGCGAAGGTCGGCTGAGAGCAGGGGGTCGCGGCGAAGACCGGCTGAGAGCAGGGGGTCGCGGCGAAGACCGGCTGAGCGCGGGAGGGCCACGGCTCGGTGGGTGTGCGCGGGAGGGGGCGCCGCCCCGGGAGGTGCGCGCGGCGGACGGACGGCCGTGCTGCGGTCGATGGTCCCGCTCCCGGCGTCAGTGCTGGTGGACGACCTTCGTTTGAAGCTCCAGGCGGTGGAGTTCGAGCAGGTGGACACCCCAGTCGACACCCCAGTGGACAGCCCGAGTGACCCCTGGTGAGCGCACCCGGTCGCACCCGATCGCACCCCGCCGCACCTGTCATCCACATGTCCCCGGCCCTTCGCCCGGCGGCCGCGCCGGGGCCGCCGGCCGGTCGCTCGCCGGCCTCGTTCTTCCACCGGACCGGCCGTCCCCGGCGCTGCTACCGTGCCTGTCATGTCCAACGAACCGCCCGGCCTGCGGGCATCGCACGAGGATCGCGACCGCGTGGTGGACGTGCTGCGGATCGCCGCCGGTGACGGACGCCTGAGCGCCGAGGAACTCGACGCGCGGCTGGAGACCGCCCTGTCGGCCCGGACGCTCGACGAGCTGGCCGGACTCACCGCCGACCTGCCGGGTTCGCTCCCGGTCCCGGGGACGAGCAAGGACGTCCTGGTGATCGAGCAGCACGGCAGCAAGTACGTGCGCAGCGGACGCTGGTCGGTGCCGCCGCGGATCGAGGTCCGCATGCAATTGGGCCGCGCCACCCTCGACTTCACCGATGCCGTGCTCACTTCGGGTGTGCTGCGCATCGAGACGGAGCTGGTGCACAGCAAGCTGTTCCTCGTCACCGCGCCGGACATCGTGATCGACACCGACGGGCTCGGCCTCACCTACTCCAGGGTCAAGCTCCGCACCAAGAAGTCCGACGGCCCGCCCCGCCTGCGCATCGAACTCGTCGGCACGCTCCTGCACTCCCGGATCAAGGAACGGCGCTAGGCGGGCCCGGGCCATGAAAATGCCCCCGAACCGCGCCGTGTGCGCAGCTCAGGGGCATGATCGGGAAAGCTACTTCTTCTTGCCCTGGTTCTTGACCGCCTCGATCGCCGCCGCGGCCGCGTCCGGGTCCAGGTACGTGCCGCCTGCCTTGACCGGCTTGAAGTCGGCGTCGAGCTCGTAGGAGAGCGGGATGCCCGTCGGGATGTTCAGGCCCGCGATGTCCGCGTCCGAGATGCCGTCCAGGTGCTTCACGAGCGCGCGCAGCGAGTTGCCGTGCGCCGCGACCAGGACCGTCTTGCCGGTCAGCAGGTCGGGGACGATGCCGTCGAACCAGTACGGGAGCATGCGGACGACGACGTCCTTGAGGCACTCCGTCTGCGGGCGCAGCTCCGGCGGGAGGGTCGCGTAGCGCGGGTCATCGAACTGCGAGTACTCGGCGTCGCGGTCCAGCGGCGGCGGCGGGGTGTCGTAGGAGCGGCGCCACAGCATGAACTGCTCCTCGCCGAACTCGGCGAGGGTCTGCGCCTTGTCCTTGCCCTGCAGGGCGCCGTAGTGGCGCTCGTTCAGGCGCCAGCTGCGGTGGACGGGGATCCAGTGGCGGTCGGCGGACTCCAGCGCCAGCTGGGCCGTGCGGATCGCGCGCTTCTGGAGCGAGGTGTGGACCACGTCGGGGAGCAGGCCGGCGTCCTTGAGCAGCTCACCGCCGCGGACCGCCTCCTTCTCGCCCTTCTCGTTGAGATTGACGTCCACCCATCCGGTGAACAGGTTCTTCGCGTTCCATTCGCTCTCGCCGTGGCGGAGGAGGATCAGCTTGTACGGTGCGTCGGCCATGGTCCCGAGCCTAATAGAACGCTCTCGTCCGCGCCGATTGACGGTGGCCGTCAAATGATTGGCCCCCGCGAATACCGGGGTCGTAAGTTACGTGCACCGTCAGCGCCGCTTACCAGGACCCCGGGGGATGCACCCATGTCAGTCGCCTCGCTCAGACGTGCCGCCAAGGAGTCCGTCGCCGGGCTCCCCCGCGAGTTCTGGTGGCTGTGGACGAGCACTCTCGTCAACCGGCTCGGCAACTTCGTCCTCACCTTCCTCGCCCTGTACCTGACCTCCCAGCGCGGCTTCTCGGCCGTGTACGCCGGTCTCGTCGCCTCGCTCATCGGGCTCGGCGGGGTCATCGCCTCGATGCTCGGCGGGGTGCTCGCCGACCGGGTGGGGCGCAGGCCCACGCTGCTCGGCGCGCAGCTGGCCACCTCCGCGACCGTCGCGGTGCTGGCCTTCGTGCGCGATCCGGTCCCGATCGCCGTGACGGGCTTCGCGCTCGGCCTCGCCTCGAACGCGTCGCGACCCGCGATCCAGGCGATGATGGCCGACATCGTGCGCCCCGAGGACCGGGTGCGGGCGTTCTCCCTGAACTACTGGGCGATCAACCTCGGCTTCGCCGTCTCCTCCGTGTACGCCGGTTTCCTCGTCGCCCACAGCTACACCCTCGGCTTCCTCGTCGAGGCGGGGATGACGCTCGCCTGCGCCTGCGTCGTGTTCGTGAAGGTCAAGGAGTCGCGGCCGGCGGGCCCGGTCGTGCCCGCCGGTACGACGTCGACGGTGACCATGGGGACCGTGCTGCGCGACGGCCGCTTCATGGTCATGGTGGGGCTGTCCTTCCTCGTCGCCGTCGTCTTCACCCAGAGCACGGTGGGCCTGCCGATCGTCATGGGCGAGGAGGGGTTCTCCAGCGCGGACGTGGGCCTGGTCGCCGCGGTCAACGGCGTCATCATCGTCGCGCTGCAGATCCCGCTGACCCGGTTCATCGAGCGGCGCGACCCCGGCCGGCTGCTCGCCGTCTCCTCGCTCCTCATCGGCTACGGCTTCGCCCTCACCGCGTTCGCCGGGCCGCTCGCCACGTACGCGCTGATCGTCGCCGTGTGGACGCTGGGCGAGATGGTGAACGCGCCGACCCAGTCCGGGCTCGTGGCGACGCTCGCCCCGGCCGAGGGACGCGGCCGCTACCAGGGCGTCTACACGATGTCGTGGTCGGCTGCGGCGCTGGTCGCCCCGCCGGCCGGCGGCTGGGTGCTGGACTCCGCGGGCGCCGGGTGGCTGTGGGCGGGCTGCGCGGCGCTCGGCACCGTGACGGCGGCCGGGTACTGGGTGCTGATGCGGGGGATGCCCGTGCGGGAGCGTACGCAGGTCGTGGCGGCGCCACCTCGCGTCGTGGAGAACACCCCTGCTTGACGGGGCAGTTGGATGGGTAAGGGCCCGTACATGTCCGACGCCCCAAGGATGCGCGAGAGGACCGACGAACCGCCCAGAACCCTCGTGGGCGGCGTCGAGGTCGACGTGCCCAACAGCATCCCCGCGATCCGCGCGGCCCTTCCGCAAAAGCGCCGCACCGAGTTCGACCGCGCCATCAACGCGGCCGGGATCGACCAGATCCACGCCGTCATGCGGCACTGGATGCTGGAGGCCGTACCCGATCCGGAGGCCGACGAGATCCTGGCCCGGCTCGCCCGCGACGAGGCGGAGAGGCGGGGCCCGGCTTGAGCCGTCGCCGCAGGCGCAGCCCCTGCCGCATCGCGTACGCCCCGCCCGCCGACGACACCCTGGCCAAGATGGCGAACGGCGAGGCCTTCCGCGCCGAGATGGGCCGCACCCTCTCCCACGACCCGTACGGGCACGGCTCCAGTTCGGTGGCCGGTGAGCGCGACCGCCGGGAGGCGACGATCGGCGGGGCGATCGTCCTGTACTACGTCTCCGGGACCGTGCTCACCGTGACCGTCGTGCGGATGGTCGCGCTCGGCTAGCCGCGCGCGGACAGCCGCGCCTGCAGGGCCTGTTGGGCCTCGTGCAGGTTCCTCGGCCGCACCGCGTCCGTCGTCCCGTACAGCTCCAGGCGGGAGTGGAGGTCGCCGGTGAAGTCCGGCACGTCGATCTGGCCGAACTCGCGGACCGTGTTGATCCCGACCGTCGCGCTGAACGGCGCGAGTCCGTCGATCTTCATCAGGCCCGCGCGCTCGTTGGTGACCCGGATGTTCCAGTGGGTGAAGCGCGCCCCGAACAGCGGTCCGGCGGAGGCGTCGCCGCCGTGCTGCCCGTCGTTGACGATCGTGATGTCCGTCCGCACGTTGGCGAACGGCATGCCGCGGTGCGAGTCGAAGGTGCCCATCTCCATGCGGCCGCGCGACCACACGTTGTGCGAGGACAGGCCTTCCACGTTGATGCCGTGCAGCTGGGTGCCGGACGGGGCCGCGACCGTGCGGCGCTCCAGCGTGAAGTCCTCGACCAGGTTGTCGTGCGAGCCCTCGCGGCAGTAGTAGGGGTGGTGCTCGCCCCGGCCACCGACCCTGGTGCGGCGCAGAGTCGAGGCCGAGGAGGCGATGAACCCGAAGCCGTTGTCGACGTTGCGGACCGTGACGTCGTCGACCCAGCAGTCGTACGTGCACTGCAGCGCGACCCCGTTGTAGCCCTTGTCGAGCAGGTGCGGGGACTGCGGCGTCTCGACGGCTTCGAGGGTCAGGCCTTCCACTCCCGCTTCCGTGAGGGCGGTTACGTGGGTGGTGATCCTCGGGTCCCACTCCGGGCGCACGTCGAGGGGTAGCGGGCGCTCGAAGGTGACCTTGTTCCGCCGCACCGAGGCGATGCGCACCGGCCACTCGTAGGGGACGTAGGAGGTCAGCTTGGTCTTGTCGTCCCAGTAATAGGCCTCGGGGCCCGGCCCGCCGCCCGCCATGTGCTCCAGGAGCGTGTGGTCCGCGTCGTCGGCGAGCCGGAGCAGGACGAGGTCGCCCTTGCGCAGCCGCGAGGCGTCGGCGACCTCGACCGACCAGGAGCCGCGCACGGCCGGCCCGACCGTCGTCAGGGTCCGCCACTCGTCGCGCTTGTTGCCGGTCCAGCCCTCGAACGGCCAGGCCTTCGCCCGGATCGCGTCCGTGAGCGTGCGGAACCGGTCCTCGGGGCAGAGCCAGATCAGGCCGCCCGCCCAGGACCAGGACGACTTGTCGCCGCCGTAGCGGGAGCCGTAGACGCCGATCAGCTCGGTGAGGTTCTTGGTGGCGTACAGCTTCGTGCGGTCGCTGCCCGCACCCTTGAGGACCACGCGGTCGTGCCCGATGCGGATCAGGTCGTCGATGCGGTACGTGCCCCTGCCGAGCAGCACCGTGCCCCCGCCGGCCCTTCCGGCGGCGGCGAGGGCACGGTTGATCGCGGGCGCGCTGTCGGTCGTGCCGTCGGCGACCGCGCCGTAGGACTCGGCGCGCACGACCCGGCCGGGGCGCTCGAAGCGGGCGCGGCCCGTGCGGTATCCGGCGCGGCCGATGAACGGGATCTGCGGATGCCCGAAGGGGTTCTTGGTGAACTCCCGCCAGATGTCGGGTACTTCGCCCCGGACGGCGGACGGCGCGGCCGCCGCGGTCCCGGCGCCCGCGCCGGTGATCGTCGCGGCGCTCACTGCGATCGCTCCGCCCAATACGCCGCGTCTACTGATGTCCCGCACCGCTGCCACCTTCCACCGACGACCGATGTTCAAATACATGAACACTGTTCACGTGAGTGCCGGGCGCGAGCATGCCACGGGGACCCCTGCCGGGGTAAGGGGCGTGCAGCTGTGAACTACGGGACGGGCAAGGCCTGTTGGATGCGCTCTCGCTACTTGGACGTGCGCTCGGTCTACTTGGGCGCTCGGTCTACTTGGACGTGCGCTCGATCAGGTGCGTGAACGCGTCCAGGTTGCGCGTGGATTCACCGCGCGCCACCCGCCACTCGTACTCCTTGCGGATCGCGCGCGCGAAACCGAGCTCCAGGAGCGTGTTGAACGCGCCGTCGGCCGCCTCCAGGACCGCGCCGAGCAGCCGGTCGAGCTCCTCGGGCGTGACGGCGGCGAGCGGGAGCTTGCCGGCGAGGTAGATGTCGCCGAGCTGGTCGACGGCGTAACTGACCCCGTACAGGCGGAGGTTGCGCTCCAGGAGCCAGCGGTGGACGCCCGCCTCGTTCTCGTCCGGGTGGCGGATCACGAAGGCGTTCAGGGAGAGGCTGTGCCGGCCCAGGCGCAGCGAGAGCGTCGTGGACAGCTTGCGGGTGCCGGGCAGCGTGACGACGTACGAACCCGCCTCGGGGCTCTCCCACTCGAGCTCGGCGTCCTTGAGCGTGGACTCGACGATCTCGACGGCGGTGGGGTGGTCAGCCTGGTCAGCCATGGTGCGAGGGTACTTGACTCCCCCGCACCGAAGGACGGTCAGGCCTTGGCGAGCCGGTCCACCAGCAGCTCCACCCTCGCCCCGGCCTCCTCCGGGGGCAGCCGGCCCGACCGGGTCAGCGTCGCCACCCCGTGCAGGGACGCCCAGAACACCTCGGTGAACAGACCCGGGGCGACGCCGTCCCCGGCGACCTCGGCGAGGCACTCCAGGAGCGCGGCGAAGGCGTCCTTGAGCTGTTCCGGAGTGTCCTCCCGCGCGTACGCGAGACCGCCGTCGAGCTGGAAGAGGGCGTCGTAGACCGCCGGGTTGCGTGCGGCGAAGTCGAGATAGGTGTGCGCGAGGGCGTACACCCGGGCGAGCGGGCCGTCCGCGGCGGCGGTCGCCGCCCGCACCGCCGCGGCCATCTCGGTGGCGCCCTGGAGGGCGACGGCGCCGATGATCTCGCGCTTGCCGCGGAAGTGGCTGTAGAGGACGGGCTGGCTGTACTCGATGCGCTCGGCGAGCCGGCGGGTGGTGACGGCGTCCCAGCCCTGGTGCTCGGCGAGCTCGCGGGCCGTCGTCACGATGAGGCGCTCTCGGTCCGCGCGTTCGCGCTGCTTGCGTTCCTGTACCGACATGACTCGGATTCTAGCACCGCTAGACAAGCGAGCTATGGCAGCGCTAGCGTTGCATCATCAGCTAGCAACGCTAGATACCGAATGTCGGAGGGGTCGTCATGCTCAACGCACTCGAGGTCGTCACCACCGTGATCGTCGGCCTGATGGTGGGGGTGGAGTTCGCCGTCCCCTTCTTCATCAACCCGATGCTCAACAGCCTCCCCGACGACTACGGCCTGCTCGGCCGCACCGACGGGGCCCGGCGGGGCGGCGCCGTGATGCCGTTCTGGTACATCGGCTCGTTCGTGCTCGTCGCGGTCTGGGCCGTCGCCGCACGGCAGCACGACGGCACCGGCCTCGTCATCGCCGCCGGCGCGCTGCTGATCGTCAGCGTGCTCATGTCGGTCCTGCTGCTCGTCCCGATCAACAACCGGGTCAAGACGTGGACCACCGACAGCCGGCCGGCCGACTGGAAGCAGCAGATGAACCGCTGGGACCGCTGGCACTACGCCCGCGTCGCGGTCATCGTCGCCGCCTTCACCCTCCTGGTCACGGCCCTCGTCTGAGCCCCCGGCTCACCCGCCGCGGCATCAAGGAGCCGTCATGTCCAGGAGTACGGACAGGCCTGTCGCGGCACACGCTTCGCGGGAGGGGGACACCCACTTCCACGCCCCCGACGGACGCATCAGAAGACGGGAATCAGAAGACGGGGTGCCGGCGGTGTTCCTGCATGGCGGCCGTGTAGACGTCGGCGGTCGCGGAGGCGGCCGTGTCCCAGCCGAAGGACTGGGCGTGCCGGGCGGCCGCGGCGCCCATGCTGTCGACGAGGTGGGGGTGGTCGGCGAACTCCCGCAGCACGCGCGCGTAGCGGGCGGGTTCGTGGCCGTCGACGAGGTAGCCGGTCTCTTCGTTGCGTACGGCTACGGGGAGGCCGCCCACGGACGCCGCCAGGACGGGCGTCCCGGCGGCCTGCGCCTCTATGGCGACGAGCCCGAAGGACTCGTTGTAGGACGGCATCACCAGGACGGACGCGGCGCGGAACCAGTCCGCGAGCTGGTCCTGGCCGACCGGCGGGTGGAAGCGCACGACGTCGGCGATGCCGAGCCGGGCGGCGAGCTTCTGCAGGGCGGCGGGCTTGGCCAGGCCGCTGCCGCTGGGGCCGCCGACCACCGGCACGACGATCCGCGAGCGCAGCTCGGGCCGCTCGTCGAGCAGGACGGCGACGGCCCTGAGCAGGATGTCGGGGGCCTTGAGCGGCTGGATGCGGCCGGCGAACAGCGGCACCAGGGCGTCCTGGGGCAGGCCCAGGCGGGCGCGCGCGGCGGCCCGCCCGTCGGCCGGGCGGAAGCGGTCCAGGTTCACGCCGGGGTGGACGACGGCGACCTTGCCGGGTTCGGCCTCGTAGTGGCGGACCAACTCGTCGGCCTCTTCCGAGGTGTTGGCGATGAGCCGGTCGGCGGCGCGCACGATCTGCGTCTCGCCGATGACGCGGGCGGCGGGCTCGGGGGTGTCGCCCTCGGCGAGCGCCGCGTTCTTGACCTTGGCCATGGTGTGCATGGCGTGCACGAGCGGCACGCCCCAGCGCTCGGCGGCCAGCCAGCCGACGTGCCCGGACAGCCAGTAGTGCGAGTGCACGAGGTCGTAGTAGCCGGGGCGGTGGCCCGCCCACGCCCGCATGACGCCGTGCGTGAAGGCGCAGAGCTGGGCCGGCAGCTCCTCCTTGGCGAGGCCTTCGTAGGGGCCCGCGTCGACGTGCCGTACGAGGACGCCCGGCGCGAGTTCCACCTCGGGGGGCAGGCCGCCCGTGGTGGCGCGGGTGAAGATCTCGACCTCGATGTTGATCGCGGCGAGCCGCTTGGCCAACTCCACGATGTAGACGTTCATGCCGCCCGCGTCGCCCGTGCCGGGCTGGTGCAGCGGCGAGGTGTGCACGCTGAGCATGGCGATCCGGCGGGGGCGTCGGCCCCCGGGGAACCGCAGCCGGGTCGGCGCCGCCCCGGAACGGCGGAACCTGGTCACGTACTGGCTCACGTGGCGGGCCCTCCTCGGTGGGGCGGACGAGCGGTACAGCGGGCACGGCTGGGAGAGGGCAGGCGCCCTCGTCCAAGGACGGCAACGCCGGAGCCCGCTCCTCCATTTCCACTTTGCCGAATCATTACCATCCAGTTCTCAACCAAAGCGCTCGCGCCCGCAGCGCATACCCTCGTACCCATGAGCCCGCGTACCCCTTCCCGCCCCGTGGGAACGGTGACGCGAGGGACCACCAACCCCAACCGGCTGCGCCGCATGGACCGCTGGATCGCGGCCGCGCACGGGGCCGCACTGCGCCGCGCCGACGACCCCGTCGCGGTCGACCTCGGCTACGGCGCGGCGCCCTGGACGGCCGTGGAGCTGCTGGCCAGGCTGCGCGAAACGGCGCCGCACGCGCGCGTGGTCGGCATCGAGATCGAGCCCGCCCGGGTCGCGGCCGCGAAGCCGTACGAACGCGAGGGGCTCACCTTCCGGCACGGCGGCTTCGAGCTGCCGCTGCCCGAGCCGCCCCTGCTCGTCCGCGCCGCCAACGTGCTGCGCCAGTACGACGAGGAACAGGTCCCCGGTGTGTGGCGGCGGCTGTGCGCGCGGCTCGCACCCGACGGCCTCCTGGTGGAGGGCACCTGCGACGAGATCGGGCGGCGGCACGTGTGGGTGGCGCTGGGTCCCGAGGGCCCGCGCACGGTCACCTTCGCGACCCGCCTCGGCTCCCTGGGCACCCCCTCCGACCTGGCCGAGCGGCTGCCCAAGGCGCTGATCCACCGCAACGTCCCCGGCGAGCCGGTGCACGCCTTCCTGCGGGACTTCGACCGGGCGTGGGCGGCGGCCGCGCCCTACGCCTCGTACGGGGCGCGCCAGCGCTGGATGCGCACGGCGGCGGACCTGGCGGCGGACTGGCCGGTGACGGACGGACCGGCGAGGTGGCGGCAGGGTGAACTGACCGTGTCCTGGGACGCGTTGGCCCCGCAGGGACAGTTCACCGACTGATCGGGCATTGCTCGCCGTCGAACGGGAACGATCATCCCGCGCCGTTCGTCACACCGTGCGGGGTCTGTCACATTCGGCGCGCGCGTGGCACCATCCCCGAAGCGCACACAAGTTACTGACGGTAAATCAGGTTTTGTTGGATCAGGTTTTGCTGGATCAGGTTGGCTCGGCAGAGGGATCTCGGCTGTGGGGGCAGAGCGGATGAGCAAGCGGAGCATGACGACGATGTCGGCCCTGGCGCTGGTGTGCGCCGTGACCGTACTGACGGCGCCCGGCGCTGCGTACGCGGCGCCGGCTCCCACGCCCTCTCCCTCAGGGTCCGGCGGCAGCGAGGACGTTGCGGACAAGGACCTCAAGAGCACGGACCTGGAAGCCGTCCGGAAGAAGATCGACAAGCTCTACCACGACGCCGCGGTGGCCACCGACGAGTACAACGCGGCGGAGGAGAAGGCCGACAAGCAGTCCGTCGAGATCGTGAAGCTGGCCCAGAAGATCGCGGCGAGCCAGAAGAAGCTCGACCACCTCAAGGGCAGCGCGGGCGCGGCCGCCCGTGAGCAGTACCGCACCGGCGGGATACCGCGCGAGGCCCAGTTCATGCTCTCCGGCGACCCACAGCAGTTCCTGGACAACGCGGGCCGGGCGTACCAGGGCCAGCAGGCCACGAGGAACCTGCTGTCGGAACTGACGCAGACGCAGACGGATCTCGCCTCGTACGCGAAGGACGCCTCCGCCAAGTGGAAGGACCTGGAGGCCGGCCGCAAGAAGAAGGCCGCCGCCCAGAAGAAGATCGAGAAGCAGATCAAGCAAGCGCAGGACCTGGAGAGCCGGCTGGAGAAGAAGGAGCGCGAGCGGCTCCAGAAGCTGGAGGAGGCGGCCGAGCAGAAGTCCCAGACGGACTGGCTCTCCTCGGGCGTCCTGAAGGAGATCGACGGCCGCGCGACGAAGGCCGGCAAGGCCGCCGTGCAGTTCGCCACCGCCCAGCTCGGCAAGCCGTACGTGTGGGGCGCCGAGGGCCCGGCGTCGTTCGACTGCTCGGGGCTGACCTCGCAGGCGTGGGCGGCGGCCAAGCGGCCGATCCCGCGCACCTCGCAGGAGCAGTGGAAGCAGCTCAAGCACATCGACATCAAGGACATGCGCCCCGGCGACCTGATCATTTACCACGACGACGCCAGCCATGTCGGGATGTACATAGGCGATGGCGCGATCATCCACGCACCCCGTCCCGGGCGGAACGTGACGGTGGCGGGCGCCGGTTCGATGGCGATCCTCGGGGTGGTGCGCCCCGACGCGTGAGCCCTGGTGCGCGCAGCCGCGCGCAGGCTTACGCGTCCGGTCGGTGCGGCACGCAGGTCGGCCGTGACCTGTGACACGTGACCCACCGCACTCACCCCGCTGCGGTTCCGCCGCCTCCGCGTGATGTTCGTCATCCGGGGCGGGCCGGAACCTGCCCAATTCCGGTACTGGTTGCGGCATATGACTCTGGCCGTTTGCCGTTCGGCATTCCGCTGAAGCGCCGGGTACCGCTAAGGTCCCGGTCTGGTGGGCGAGGACCTTCGTCCCACCGCGCCCTCGGGGGGAGGGAAGGAAGACAAGCGATGCCCGTACCCGTACCGCGGCAGAGAGCGATCCCGGCCGTGGAAGGTGGTCAGGCTCACGCTGTGCCGACTACAGCGACCGAAGGACCCGCTCCGACGGCTGCACCGGCCACGCGGTCCGCCGAAGTGCCGCACCAGAAAACCGCACACGACGCGCACGACCAGGCCTCGACCGGCCACGGCCCGACCGGCCACCACGGTTCGAGCGGCCACGGTTCGAGCGGTCTGACGCTGCTCGTCATCGAGGACGACCCGGCCGGCTCCCTGAGCATCCCCGAGATGCCGGACGCCACCGGCAAGCCGATCCGGGTGCGCACCGCCCGCAACCTCACCGAGGCCGAGCGGCTGCTCACCCATGACGTCAACTGCATCCTGCTCGACCTCACGCTGCCCGGCACGAAGGCCGACAAGCCCGGCGCCGACGAGCTGGAGACGCTCCGGCACGTGCTGCGCCTCGCGCCCCGGCACGCCGTGCTCGCCCTGACCGCGTCCGGCGACGCCGAGCGCGGCGCCGAGGCGG
>NZ_JAAGMG010000485.1 GCF_010548525.1 Streptomyces sp. SID14478 | reverse complement strand
GCGGTCGGGTGCGCCGGCTGCCCAGGGGCGCCAGGCGTCCGGCACGGCCGGGGCGCAGGCGCCGCCCGGCGCGGTGATGATCACGTCGTAGCGGAACCGGGTCAGCTCGTTGCGGTGCGGGGAGGACTTGGCGAGCAGGCGGACCCGCTCGGCGGGGGCGACCGTCTCGAACAGGGCCGGGTGGATCAGCAGTTCCTCCTCCTGCGCGATCTGCTGGTCCACGAGCCTGCGCAGGTCGGCGACCGGCGTCAGGTCGGGCAGCCGGGCCGCCTGCACGGAGCAGTGGAACGCCTCGATCAGGCGCAGGTCCCGTACGTCGCCCAGGAAGAGGTGCCCGCCGGGCGCGAGCAGGGCGAGTGCCCCGCGCAGGACGCGCAGCAGGTAGTCAACGTCGGGGAAGTACTGCACGACCGAGTTGAGGATGATCGTGTCGAACTCGCCCTCGGTGAACCCGCTGAAGTCGTCCCCGGGCCGCAGCGACAGCTCCGCGGTCGTGTCCGCGTCGAGGTGTCCGGCGAGCCGGGTGAGGGCCTCGGGCGAGATCTCGGTGCCGACGTAGCGCGCGCAGTGCGGGGCGAGCCGCAGGAGGAACTGTCCGGTGCCGCAGCCGATCTCCAGTACGTGCGACGGCCGCAGCGCGGTGATCCGCTCCACGGTCTCGTCGACCCAGGCGCGCATCTCCTCCTCCGGGATGGATTCCCCGGTGGCGGAGTCGTTCCATCCGGCGAGGTCGATCTCCTGCGCCGAGGGGGTGGACGCCTGGTAGGTGTCGTCGAAGACGGTGCGCCAGCGCTCGACGTGGTCGCCGTTCTCCGCCGGTTGCGGCGCGGCCTCGTCGTCCGGTCCGAGACCGGCGTAGGCCGCGAGCTGGAGGTCTCCCTCCGCGTCGCGGAACGGCAGGACGACGGCCTGCTCGACGGCCGGGTGCGCGCCGAGGACGGCCTCGATCTCGCCGGGCTCGATCCGCTGGCCGCGGATCTTGAGCTGGTGGTCGGCCCGGCCGAGGTAGTCGAGGGTGCCGTCGGCAGCCCACCGTGCCCGGTCACCGGTGCGGTACAGCCGTCCGCCGGGGGTGAACGGGTCGGGTACGAACCTGTCGGCGGTCAGCCCGGGCCGGCCCCGGTAGCCGCGGGCGAGGGGGACGCCGCCGATGAACAGGTCGCCCACCGCCCCGGGCGGCACCGGCGCGAAGTGGGCGTCGAGGACGTGGAGTCGGGCGCCGGCGATCGGCGCGCCGATGGGCAGACGGGTCTCGTGCTCCGGCGCGAGGTCCTGCGGCACCTGCCAGGCCGTCACGTCGATGGCGGCCTCGGTGGGCCCGTAGAGGTTGTACAGGCGGGTGCCGGGCAGCGCGTTCGTGAACCGGCGTGCGGTCGCGGGCGGGAGTTCCTCCCCGCTGCACACGACCCGGCGCAGCACGCCCGCGCAGTCCGCGGCGGGGCCGTCGAGGAAGGCGCGCAGCATGGAGGGGACGAAGTGGCAGGTGGTGACGGCGTGTTCGCGGATCAGCCGGGCGATGACGCGCGGGTCGCGGCGGCCCTCGTCACCGGCGACGACGATGCGCGCGCCGACGGCCAGCGGCCACAGCCACTCCCACCCGGAGACGTCGAAGCCCAGCGGCGTCTTGTGCAGGACCGCCTCCCCGGGCTGCAGTGCGTAGGCGTCCTGCATCCACAGGATCCGGTTGACGACCGCCGCGTGTTCGTTGGTCACGCCCTTGGGCCGGCCCGTCGAGCCGGACGTGAAGAGCACGTACGCGCTCGCGTTCGCCGGGACGGCGACGTCGGGACGGGTCGCGGGCGCCGACGGATCGCCTGCCGCGTCGGTCAGGACGAGCCGGGCACCGGCGTCCTCGGCCAGTTCCGCCAGTCGCCGCGGCGGGTGCGCGGGATCGAGCGGCAGGTAGGCCGCGCCGGACTTGAGCACCGCGAGCATCGCGACGACGGCCTCGGCCGAACGCGGGAGCTGTACGCCCACGACGTCGTCGACGCGTACGCCCCGCGCGATCAGGTCGTGCGCCAGCCGGTTGGCGCGCTCGTCCAGCTGCGCGTAGGTCAGGGTGAGCGCGTCGTCGATCAGGGCGACCGCGTCCGGTGTCCGGTCGGCGGCGCTCTCGAACAGCCGGTGGAGCAGTCCGGTGCCGGCCGGAGCCGCCGCGGCCCCGCTCCACTGCGCGAGGACGGTGTGCCGGTCGGCGTCGGAGAGCATCCGCAGGGTGTCGGCGGGCGCGTCCGGCCGTGCGACGCCCTCGTCGAGCAGGGACCGCAGGCCCTCGGCCAGCCGGGCCGCGCTGTCCTCGTCGAACAGGTCCTTCGCGTACTCGAGTTGGCCGCCGAGCCCGCCGTCCGCGGTCGGGGTCAGCTCGATCTGGATCTCGAACTTGGCGGTGCCGGTCTCCTGCGGGAGCACCTCGATCTCGAGGCCGGGCAGGTTCAGCTTGGGGCGCGGGCTGTTGTGCAGGACGAGCATGTGCCGTACCAGCGGCACCCGCGCGCCCGGTTCGCGGTCCGGCTGGAGCCGCTCGACGATCTGCTCGAAGGGCACGTCCTGGCCGGCGTAGCCGTCCTGGCAGGCGGTGCGCGCGCGGCCCACGAGGGTGCGGAACGACGGCTGTCCGCCGAGGTCGAGGCGGAGCGGGAGGGTGTTCACGAAGAACCCGATGAGCGGCTCGATCTCGCTGCGGTTGCGGCCGGCGACGGCGCAGCCGAGGACGACGTCCTCACGGCCGCCGCTCCACCTGCCGAGCAGGGCCGTCAGGGCGGCGACGAGCACCATGTAGGGCGTCGCGCGTTCCTGGTCGGCCAGCCGCTTGACCCGGGCCATCAGCTCGGCGGGCAGCGTCAGCGGCACCTGGCCGCCGACGAAGGAGCCGGATTCGCGCCGCGGACGGTCCGTCGGCAGGTCCAGGGCGCCGGCGCCCTGGAGGCGGTCGACCCAGGCGCTCAGCGCCTCCTCGTGCGCGGGCTCGCGCATGCGCTCGTTGAGCCAGGCCGCGTAGTCGGCGTACTGCACGACGGGTTCGGGCAGCGGGGAGGCCTGTCCTTGGGAGAAGGCCGGGTACAGGGCGCCCAGTTCGCGCAGGAGCACGCCGAGCGACCAGCCGTCGGCGGCGATGTGGTGCATCGACAGCTGCAACAGGTGCTTGTCGGGGGCGAGTTGCAGCAGCCCGGCCCGCAGCATGAGGTCCCGGGACAGGTCGAAGGGGCGCAGCGCCTCGGCGTCCAGCCGTTCCTTGACCGCGCGTGCGCGCTCGGTCTCCGGCAGGGCGGACAGGTCGGTGAACTCCAGCGGCAGGGGCGTCGCGGGACCGACCCGGGTGAACAGCTCCTGGCCGTCGCCGTGGAAGGTGGTGCGCAGCGTCTCGTGGCGCCGTACGACCTCGGTCAGGCAGCGGGCGAGCACGTCACGGTCGAGGGTGCCGCGCAGTTCGGCGACGCCGGTGATGGTGTAGAGCGCCGAGCCTGGCTGGAGGCGGTCGAAGAACCAGATGCGGTGCTGGGCGGACGACGGTTCGGCGTGCGCGTGGTCCACGGAGTGCGGCCGGATCTCGGGGAGCGGCGCGGGTGCGGCGCCCTGTTCGGCCAACAGGCGTTCCAGCAGGCGCAGTTGGTCGGGGTCCATGTTGGCGGGGCGGAACGCTGCGGCATCGGAGAGGGTCATGCGCTGAGGCTCCTCGTCACCTGGGCGGTGTCCATGGCGCTGACCTGGAGGATCAGTTCCGCCACGCGGTCGGCGTCCGTCCCGGCCTCGACGGCCGCCTCGCGCAGCCGGTCGGCGAGCGCGCGCACGGTGCCGGCCGCGAGGAAACCGCGGATCGGGAAGTCCACCCGGAACAGGTCACGGACCCGGGAGACCACCTGTGTCACGAGCAGGGAGTGGCCGCCGAGGTCGAAGAAGTCATCGGTCACCCCCACCCGGTCGAGTTCGAGCACCTCGGCCCAGATGCCGGCGAGGACCTTCTCCAGCGGATCGGTGGGTGCGGTGTAGGCGCCGGACAGCTCCGGGCGGACCGCGGCCGGATCGGGCAGCGCGGACCGGTCGAGCTTGCCGCTCGGCTGCAGCGGGAACGCGTCCATGAGGACGAACGCCGACGGCACCATGTGGTCGGGTACGCGGTCGAGCAGGTACCGGCGCAGTTCGCCGACGCTCGGCGGCAGCGGGCCCCGGGTGGTGAGGTAGGCGATCAGACGCCGGTCGGCGCCCTCGCCGCGCAGCAGGACGACGCAGCGCTTGACGTCCTCGTGGGAGGTGAGCGCGGCCTCGATCTCCCCCGGTTCGATGCGCAGGCCGCGCAGTTTCACCTGGTGGTCGAGGCGGCCCAGGAACTCCAGCTCTCCCGAGGTGCGCCAGCGGGCGGCGTCGCCGGTGCGGTAGAGCCGCCCGGAGGGGGTGCGGCCGAACGGGTCGGGTGTGAACCGCTGCGCCGACAGGCCCGGCCGTCGCCAGTAGCCGCGGCGCACCCCGGCGCCGCCGATGAAGAGCTCGCCGCGCACGCCCACGGGAACGGGTTCGCCGTGCGCGTCCAGGACGTACAGGCGCTGGTTGGGCAGGGGGCGGCCCCACGGGATCGTGCCGGGGATCGGCTCGGGGCGGCGCACGAGGTGGTAGGTCGAGCAGTACGAGACCTCGGTCATGCCGGCGAGGTTGTACAGCCGCAGGTCCGGCAGCAGTTCGCCGAGCCGGTCGGCGAGCGCCGCCGGCGGGCGGTCTCCGCCGAGGACGGCCAGTCGCAGCGCGGCGCCGTCGAAGCCGGGGCCGCCGTGCGCGTGGTTGACCAGCAGTTCGAGCAGGGCCGGCGCCGAACTCCACGCGGTGACCCGGGAGTCGATGACCAGCCGGCGCAGCCGCACCGGGTCGGTGACCTCCAGGTCGTCGGGCGGGACGACCACGCAGGCGCCCGCGAGCAGGCTGCCGAGGATCTCGTAGACCGACATGTCGTAGTTGAGGCTGGAGACCGCCAGCATCCGGTCCGCCGGGCCGAGGCCGAGGGTCCGGTTCAGCCCGGTCAGGGTGTTGACCACGCCCCCGTGCTCGTTGGCCGAGCCCTTCGGCACGCCGGTGGAGCCGGAGGTGTAGATGACGTAGGCGAGCGTGCGCGGATGCACCGGTCCGGGTCGCGGCCGGCGCGGCTCGTCGGCGCCGGTGTCGCCCGTGGCACCCGTGGCATCGGTGTCGTCGACGAGCACGAGAGCGGGTCCGGTGTCGTCGCCGTCGTGCGCGCCCAGCCGGCCGGTGGCGGCCACCGTGCTGTCGGTGACGACGAGCGAGACGCCCGAGTCACGGACCATCAACTCGATGCGGCCCTGCGGGTATCCGGGGTCCAGCGGCACGTATCCGGCGCCCGCCTTGAGCACCCCGAGCACGGCCACCACCATGTCGGCCGAGCGGGGCAGGCAGATCCCGACGAGCTGCTCGGGGCCCGCGCCCAGCGCGCGCAGCCGGTGCGCGAGCCGGTCGGCGCGCTCGGTCAGTTCCCGGTAGGAGAGCACGGTGTCGCCGCACTCGACGGCCGGGGCGTCGGGCCGGGCGTCGGCCTGCGCGTCGATGAGCGTGTGCAGGCAGCCCGCGGCGTCGGCGGCGCTCGCGTCGCCGTCCCCGGACAACGCGCCGACGAGCTGCGCCCGTTCGTCCCCCGACAGCAGGGGCAGCCGGTCGACCGGCCGGTCCGGACCGGCCAGCGCGCTCTCGATCACCCGGACGAACGCGTCGGCGATGCGGCCCGCGGTGGCCGCTTCGAAGAGGTCGGTGCTGAACTCGACCCGGGCGCGCAGCCGGCCGTCGGGCTCCGGTACCAGGTCGAGGACGAGGTCGAACTTGCTGGCGTCCTGGCTCGTCGCCAGATCCAGTTCCTCCACGTCGAGACCGGCGAGAGCGGGCCGCTGCCCCGGCACGTCCCGCAGCGCGAGCATCACCTGCACCAGCGGCACGGGGCCGAGCGAGCGGTCCGGCCGCAGCGCCTGGACGAGCTTGCCGAAGGGGACGTCCTGATGGGCGTACGCCTCGGTGCAGGACTCCTTGACGTCGCCGAGCAGCGTCGCGAACGTCGCCGTGTCGGCCACGTCCACGCGCAGCGGCAGCGTGTTGACGAAGAAGCCGGTCAGCGGCTCCAGTGCGGAGTGCGACCGGCCGGCCAGTGGCGAGCCGATCACGACGTCGCTCTGGCCGCTCCACCGGGCGAGCACGACCGCGAACGCCGCCACCAGGACCATGTACGGAGTCGTCCCGCGCTCCTCGGCGAAGGACACCACGCTCTTCCACAGGTGCGGCGGGAAGGAGAACGGCTGGGAGGCGCCGTGCCAGCTGCGGGCCGCGCCGGGCGCGACGTCCGTGGGCAGCTCCAGCACGGGGGCGCCCTCGAGACGCTCGCGCCAGTAGGCGATCTGGTCGTCCAGCGGACCGGTGGCGAGCCACTCCCGCTGCCAGACCGCGAAGTCGGCGTACTGGATGGCGAGTTCCGGCAGCGGCGAGGGCCGTCCGCGGCGGAACGCGTCGTAGAGAGCACCGAGTTCATGCAGCAGTACGCCGAGCGACCAGCCGTCGGCGGCGATGTGGTGCAGGCCGAGGACGAGCACGTGATGGTCGTCGCGAAGCCGCACCAGGCGGGCACGCACCATGAGGTCGCGGCCGAGGTCGAAGGGGGTGGTCGCCTCGGCCCGGCACACGGCGGCGACCGTGCCCTCGCCGTCCTCGGCGTCGGCGTCCAGCACGGGAAGCGGTACCGGCCGGGGCGGTCCGACGCGCTGCTCGGGCCGGCCGCCCTGGTCGGGGAAGGTGGTGCGGAGCACCTCGTGGCGGCGCACGATCTCGTCGAGGGCCGCGCCGAGCGCGCCGCGGTCGAGCGCGCCGCGCAGGCGCAGGGCCCCGGACATCACGTAGGCGGTCGACCCCGGGTCGGCCTGGGCGAGGAACCAGAGCCGCTCCTGCGCGTAGGAGAGCGGGAAGCACGGCTCACCGCCTTCGCGGGGCAGCCGCCGCGGTGTGAGCGCCGACGCCTTGCGCCGGGCCAGCTCCAACGTGAGCAGCGCCCTGCGCTCGGCCGAGAGCCCTGCCAGAGAAGCCTCCTCCGGTCCGGCCGCCGCCTGCGCCGTGCCGCCGTCCGCGTCACGCGCTCCGGACGAATCCGCTGTGCCCATGCCTGTTCCTCCCTCTCCGCCTCGCCGGGCGTCCGGCGTGTTCACCGCGACCGCAGGAGCCGGCCGCCGACCGCGGCGTCCGCGTCCTCGGCCAGTGCCGCCAGAACCAGTTCGGCGGATTCCTGAACGAAAAAGTGGCCGCCCGGGAAGGTGCGGGGCGGCTGTTCACGTGTCGTGTGCGCGGCCCAGCCGCGCTGCGCCGCGGGCCCATCGACCATCGGGTCCTGTGCGCCCAGGTAGACGTGGACCGGGCAGTCGAGCGGCTGCCGTGCGCGCGGCACCCGGCGTTCGAGCAGGCCGAGGTCGGCGCGCAGTCGCGGCAGCAGCTCCGCGAGGTACTCCCGGCTGGCGAGGAGTTCCTCGGGCGTGCCGTTCAGATCGCGCAGCCACCGCACCAGTTCTTCGTCGGCGGCACCGGACGAGATCGCGGCCTGGCGCTCGACCCGCCGCTCGGGCGGCTCGCCGGCGGCGGCGATCAGCGCCAGCGGCTCGACGCCGCGCCGGGCGCGCAGTTCGTGGGCCAGGTCGAGGGCG
>NZ_JAAGMG010000439.1 GCF_010548525.1 Streptomyces sp. SID14478 | reverse complement strand
GGAGACCGGGCTGCCGCTGGCCCCCGCGCTCGTCCTCGCGACCGTCGGCGGCACGGCCGTCCACACGGCGTACGCCGCGACCTCCGGCCAGGACGTCCCGTGGGCGTCGCCGCTGCTGGTCCCGCTCGCGGTCTGCGCGACGTGCCTGCTGGCGGCGGCCACCGCGCTGCCGCTGCTGCGCCGCTCGGCCCAGCCGGTCCACCTGCGCACGGCCTGACGGCTCCCCTGGGTCCTACTTCGCCATGTTCGTCGGCGCTATCGGGGACGCGGCCAGCGACTGCGGCGAGGTGGTGGAGGCGTACGCGGAGGGCGCGGACATCCCGGCCGTCGGATCGGCGGCCTCCCCGTCCGCCTGCACGGGCACGCCGCCGACGAGCCGGATGCCCGCCTCGTCGAAGGCGCGCTTGATGCGCCAGCGCAGCTCGCGCTCGATGGTCAGGGCCTTGCCGGGCATGGTCTTGGCGGAGATCCGCACCACCATCGAGTCGAGCAGCACGCTGTCCAGGCCGAGGATCTCCACCGGCCCCCACAGCATCTCGTTCCACGGCTCGGCCTTGCTCACGGTCTCGCCGACCTCGGCGAGCGTCGCCTTCACCTTGTCCAGGTCCTCGTCGGCGCGGACGGTGACGTCGACCCCGGCGGTGGCCCAGCCCTGGGAGAGGTTGCCGATGCGCTTGACCTCGCCGTTGCGCACGTACCAGATCTCGCCGTTGTCGCCGCGCAGCTTGGTCACCCGCAGTCCCACCTCGATGACCTCGCCGGAGGCGACCCCGGCGTCGATGGAGTCCCCGACGCCGTACTGGTCCTCCAGGATCATGAAGACGCCCGAGAGGAAGTCGGTGACGAGGTTGCGGGCGCCGAAGCCGATCGCGACGCCGGCGACACCGGCGGAGGCGAGCAGCGGCGCCAGATTGATCTCGAACGTGCCGAGGATCATCAGCGCGGCCGTGCCCATGATCAGGAACGAGGCGACCGAGCGCAGCACCGATCCGATGGCGTGGGAGCGCTGTCGCCGCCGTTCCACGTTGACCAGCAGACCGCCGAGCGCGGTGCCGTCGACGGCCTGCGCCGTGCGGTTCATGCGCTCGATCAGCTTGGTGATGGCCCGGCGTATGACGACGCGCAGCACCGAGGCGACGACGATGATCAGCAGGATGCGCAGGCCGATGCCCAGCCACGCCGACCAGTTCTGCTCGACCCAGCTGGCGGCCTGTCCGGCCTGCTCCTGGGCGTCCTTGAGCGTGGGCTGTCGGGTGGTGTCGTCAGCCGACAGGACGAACGGGATCACGGAAGGTACCTCCAGGCGTAGCCATCTGCCCGCCTCGGCACGGCTCGGGGACAGGAGCGGACAGACCCACCACACTAACGGGGCATCGTGCGCGGATCGTTGTCATGCGTGGGGGAGAGACCGGCCTCACCTGGGGAGGAAGGACGTGTGGTCGAAAACACTCCCAGCCCGTTACGCGGACATGGTGGCGCCACGACCAGCCATGAGGGGAGACTGACTACGAGATCGTCCCGGCGCGAGCCACGCGCCGCCGGCGTACAAGGAGGCCTCCGTGCCGCATGTCCTGGTCCTCAACGCGTCGTACGAGCCACTCGGCGTCGTACCGCTCCGCCGCGCGCTCGTACTCGTCCTCGAGAACAAGGCCATGTGCCTCGAGGAGTCCGGCGCCTTCCTGCACAGCGCGACACGTACCGTCCCCGCTCCCAGCGTGGTCCGGCTCAAGCGCTTCGTGCGGGTCCCCTACCGGGGGCCCGTTCCTCTGACCCGGCGTGCGCTGTTCGCCCGTGACGGCGGCCGGTGCATGTACTGCGGTGGCGTCGCAACCAGCGTCGACCACGTCATCCCGCGCAGCCGCGGGGGTCAGCACGCCTGGGACAACGTGGTGGCGTCGTGCCGCCGCTGCAATCACACGAAGGCCGACCGCCACCTGGTGGAGATCGGCTGGCGCCTGCGCCACAAACCGGCACCGCCGTCGGGTCTGGCCTGGCGCATCATCGGGACCGGACACAGGGATCCGCGCTGGCTGCCGTACTTGCAGCCGTTCGGCGCGGACGAGGCACTGGCCCGGATCGAAGGCGTTTCCGCCTGATCTTCGATCCGGGTCTCCGTGTGTCGCGGTGGCCGGCGCCCGCGCTCCAGGGCGCTGCGGCCGGCCACCGGCACGGGAGCGAAAGGCAGGCATGTCCCCCACCACCCCACCGACCACGACGCTCGCCGACCTCCTCGGCCGCCGCCAGGTCATGGACCTCGGCATCCGCCCGCTGTGGACCCCGGTCCCGCGCCTGGCGGGACCCGCCTTCACGGTGCGCTGCGCCCCCGGCGACAACCTGATGCTGCACGCCGCCGTCCACCGCGCCGAGCCCGGTTCGGTGATCGTCGTCGCGTCCGGCGACCTCGGCCACGCGCTGGCCGGCGGCAACGTGTGCGCGGTCGCCCAGCGGCGCGGCATCGCCGGGTTCGTGCTCGACGGCGTGATCCGGGACCTGTCGGAGGTCCGGGAGGCGGAGTTCCCGGTGTTCGCGCGCGGGGTGATCCCGGTCGCCGGCACGAAGAAGGCCGTGGCCCCGCTGGGCGTGCCGGTGCGCTGCGGGGGCGTGAGCGTGGCGGCCGGTGACCTGGTCGTCGCCGACGAGGACGGCGTCGTGACGGTCCCGTCCGCCCGCCGCGACGAGATCCTCGCGGCCGCGCGGGCACAGCTGGCCAAGGAGGCCGCCGAGTCCCTGGACGCGTGGGAGGCGGCCCACCGGGCGAAGATCGACGCGGCGCTGCGGGCGGGGGGATTCCTGGGCTGAGGCGAGGGCGCGGACCCTCTCCCCCCGCCGCCTCCGCCGGAGGCACACCGTCACCGTTCCCGCGCGGGCCCCTCCACGCGGATCAGGGTCTGCTGGCCGTTGGCGACGAGTGTGCGCGGGGCGTCGGCCCCCACGGCGAAGACCTCCAGCCGGCAGACGGTCAGGGTGCGCCCGGACTTCAGGACGGTGCCGATCGCCTCCAGGTGGTCCCCGGCGGCCGGGGCCAGGAGGTTGATCTTGTACTCGACGGTGAGCACCTCGCTGTCCTCGGCGAACAGCGTCAGCGCCGCGTAGCCGCCCGCGCTGTCGGCGACGGCGCTGGTGGCGCCCGCGTGGAAGTAGCCGTGCTGCTGCGTCAGCTCGGGCCTGCTCGGCAGCACGATGTGCACGCGGCCCGGACCGATGTGGCCGATCCGTGCGCCGAGATGCGCCATGAGCCCCTGGCGCTCGAAGCTCTCCTGGACGCGCTTGTGCACTTCAGGGCTTGCCTGTTCGTGCTGCGTACGGTCTGCCACGGCCGCGCTCCCCTTTACGTCCTGTCACGCCCTGCGCTTCTCGGCGCTCCGGGTGTTCCACCGGAAGGAACCCCCGGTGACGATCATCATGGCGCCGAAGGCCCGTGTCACTGCCCGCGCCGCGGAGGGGCGACGGCGCTCCCCCGCGTCTCGCAGGCCCGCGCTTCATGCCGAACGTCGTCCGGGCCCGGCCACCGCCTGAGGGGTGCGCGCCCGCGCGAGAAGGTCGCCGACCGCGGCGAGCAGCGCGTCCGGCCGCTCCTCGTGCAGCCACCCGTGGCCGGCGTCGCCGAGGATCCGCTGCTCGCCGTGCGGGGACTCGGCGGCCAGTTCCGCGTGCAGCGACCGCTTCGTCTCGTTGATCTCGCGGAACAGGTCCGTGCCCCATGTCTGCTCCTGGAGCGCGTCCGGGCCCAGCGCCGTGAGGACGATCAGCGGGACGGGTGGCAGGGGCGGCGCGGCGCGGAGTTCGGCGGCCACCTCGTCGTACAGGCCGGCGTTCTCGCGGCCCGCCGCGCGCCACGTCGCGAGGTGCTGTGCGGCGAGGGGCTCGCGGACGGGCTCCGGCCAGGCGGCGAAGTGGCGCAGCAACTGCTCCCGCGCCTGCGCCAGTTGCTCCGGCGTCGGCTCGGTCTCCTCCTGGACCGCCATCGCCTCCAGCATCCCGGCCAGCCGCTCGCGGGCCCGCGCGGGCGCGCGCACCGCCAGGTCCTCGTGGAACGGGTCGAGCAGGAGCAGGCCGGCGACCTCACCGGGGAAGCGCCGGGCGTAGTGGCGTGCGTAGGCGCCGCCGAGGGAGTGGCCGATCAGGAGGTACGGCCCGGGGAGGCCGGCGGTGTGCAGCAACCGGCGTAGTTCGTCCGTGACGTGGCCGGCCGTGCGGGGCAGGTCCGCGGGGTGGCTCCAGCCGTTGCCCGCCCGGTCGTACAGGACGCTCGTGGTCGACTCGGCGACGCGCTCGTGCGCGTTGAGGTAGTCGAGGCTCATGGCTCCCGTCCCGGCCAGGAAGACCGCCGTCGGGCCGCCCGCGCCGGACCGGTGGAGCATCAGGGTCCGGCCGTCGCCGATGTCGTACAGCTTCCCCAGCGGTGGATGTGTCACCGTTCGCCGCCTCACGTGTCTGCGCATCCCCACGATGCATTCTCAAGTTTGAGAAAGGTATCAGTCGTGAGATCGTACGTCGATGGACTCGGTCGACCTCCTCCTGCATCCCGTCCGGCTGCGCCTCGTGCACGCCCTTTCCGGCGAACGGGCCCTGACCACCTCCGAGTTGTGCGCCCTGCTGCCCGACGTCTCGAAGGCCACCGTCTACCGGCACGTGGGGGCGCTGGCCGACGGCGGCGTGCTGGAGGTGGCGGACGAACAGCGGGTGCGCGGCGCCGTCGAGCGGCGCTACCGGCTGCGGCGCGAGCGGGCGGTGATCGACGCCGAGGCCGCCGCGGCCGTCTCGAACGAGGAGCACCGCAAGGTGTTCGCCGTGGCGATGGCGACCCTGCTCGCCGAGTTCCACGCCTACCTCGACCGGCCCGGCGCCGACCCGGCGGCCGACCTGGTGGGCTACCGGCAGCACGCGATGTGGCTCAGCCAGGACGAACTCGCCGCGCTGATCGGCGAGTTGAGGGACGTGCTCGTGCGGCGGGTCGGCAATGAGCCCTCCCCCGAGCGCAGCCGCTACCTGATCAGCCCGATCCTCTTCCCCGCCGAGCGCAAGGACTGAGCGCCCCGGCGGTGTCATAACGACTTGGTAGCCAGGGATCCAGCCCCTATTGACGCCCCCTTCACTCGCGATTTACGTTCCTCGCACCCAATAGGAAACTTTCCTAACAGTGCTTGCGAGGAGGCAGGTCATGGCCGGTACGGCGAGTACCCCGGGCACCCCCAGCGTGCTGCGCGCCATGAACGACCGGGCCGCCCTCGACCTCCTCGTCGTCCACGGCCCGCTGACCCGCACCCGCATCGGCGAGCTGACCGGCCTGTCCAAGCCGACCACGTCGCAGATCCTGGGGCGGCTCGAAGCGGCCGGGCTGGTGCGGACCACCGGTTCACAGACCGGGCGGCCCGGACCGAACGCCGTCCTGTACGAGATCGACCCCGGCGCCGCCCACGTCGCCGCGCTGTCCGCCGACCCGACCGGCATCACCGCCGTCGTCGCCGACGTCACGGGCGCCGAGCGCGGCCGCTGCCGCGTCGAG
>NZ_JAAGMG010000396.1 GCF_010548525.1 Streptomyces sp. SID14478 | reverse complement strand
GTCGGCGCGGCGGTCGCCCTGCGCGCCGCCCTGCCGGGCACCGAAGCCTTGAGCACGGCCGAACTGGCGCTGCTGCGCGAGTGGTTGGACCGGATCGCCCGGCCCACGGCATAGCCAACGGCGCGGGCCCGAGGGCCCGCGCCGCTGTCATGGGAGAAGGACGAAGAAGGTGGCCGGCACCCTCCGCGCTCAGTGGCGCTCGGCCAGCACCTTCAGGATGTCGTCCGTCGTGCCGGTCTCCCCGAGGCGCGGGAAGATCCGCTCGATGCTGCCGCGGTGCGCCTCGGCGTCCATGTCGGTCATGGCGTCCGTGGCGAGCGTGACGTGGTAGCCGTGCTCGTGGGCGGCACGGGCCGTGGACTCGACGCCGATGCTGGTGGCGACGCCGGTCAGCACGATCTGGGTGACACCGCGCCGGCGCAGGTGCAGGTCCAGGTCGGTGCCGTAGAACGCGGACCAGTTCCGCTTGGTGACGACGATGTCCTCGGGGTGCCCGGCGAGGGCGTCGACTATCCGGTCCCAGCCCTCGGGCGGGGTCCCGGTGCGGCCCGCCGCCTCGGTACGGCCGGGCATCGCGTCGGAGCCGTCGGCGGCCAGGGACACGCGGACGAGGACGACCGGCAGGCCCTTCGCACGGAAGTCGTCGGCGAGGCGGACGGTGCGCTCCAGGACGTCGTCCGTGGTGTGGGGCGCGCCGGGGATGCCGATGACGCCGTTCTGCAGATCGATGACGACGAGCGCGGTCTTGGGGTCGAGGGTGGTGACGGGCATGGTGGAACACCTTTCGGACAAGAGGGTGGTGCGGATTTCCAGCGGGGTCACGTCTCGCGGCCGACGCGCCGCAGCGAGCGGTCGACGAGGCACCCGATCAGGAACAGCCCGGCGATGGCGAGCAGCAGCCAGGCCATGGAGTGGAGGCCGGCGCTGGTGGCGCCGCCCCGGAAGAAGACGGCGTTCGCCGCGGAGGCGAGCAGCGCGCCCAGGTAGGTGAAGGTGCGCAGCAGACCGGCGGACGAGCCCATGCGGGCCGGGTCGGCCTGCGCGTACAGGGCGTTCTGGTTGGCGAGTCCGATCAGGCCCTGCGGGACGCCGAAGAGGGCGCCGACGATCACCAGGAGCCAGATCGGGCTGTCGGACGCGAGGAGCAACAGGGCGGCGCAGCCCAGCACTTGGGCGACGGCGCCGACCACGAGCTTGCCGCGGACCTGCGGGCGGCGGCCGGTCAGAGCGGTGACGGCGATGGCCACCACGGACATCGGCAGCAGGAGCAGCCCGGACTGGGAGGCGCTCAGGCCGCGCCCCTCCTGGAGCCACTGCGTGTAGCCGTAGAGGAACGCGTAGGAAGTGATGTACGCGAGGAGCTGTCGGCCGTAGGTGGTGAGCAGCGGGGCGTTGCCGCCGAGGACGCGCAGGTCGACGAAGGGCCCGTCGACGCCCAGCTCCCGCCGTACGAACCAGAATCCGGCGGCCGCGCCGAGCACCGGCAGGTACCAGCGGGCGACGCCCGGGTCGGTCAGGAAGAGCATGAAGGCGGTCAGGGAAGCCGCGAAGAGGATCATGCCCGGCACGTCGGTGCGGGTGTCGGAGCGGGCCGACTTGGCGCTCTTCGGCAGCCACAGCGCGCCGAGGACGAGGCAGGCCACCGACAGGGGGACGTTCACCCCGAAGATCAGGTGCCAGCCGCCCGCGCCGATCAGCAGCCCGCCGAGCGTCGGGCCGATGACGACGATGACCTGGGCCGAGATGGACAGCATGGCCAGGATCCCGGCGGGGCTCTTCATGCCCGTGCGGTCCGACTCGGCGCGCAGCAGCGACATGGATGCCGGGTAGGCGGCGGATGTGCCGAAGCCGAGCAGGACGCGGGAGGCGACGAGGACCCACAGGTTCGGGGCGAGCATGCCGAGCAGGCCGCCGAGGCCGACCAGCGCGGTGCCCGCGAGGTAGAGGCGGCGGGCACCGAACGCGTCGACGAGCCGGCCGATGACGGGCTGGCCGACGGCGGTGGCGAGGTAGAGGCCCGTGACGAGCCAGGCGGTCTGCGACGGCGGGGCGCCGAAGGCGCGGCCGATGGGGATCAGGGCGACCGCGAGCATCGAGGAGTTGATGGGGTTCAGGACCGAACCCAGGACCATGGGGACGACGAGGCGGCGGTCGAAGCCGTTCGGGTCGGCCGTGCGCGCGCTGCGTATGCGCTCGGCGAGCCGGGTCATGCCTGGGTCACCTCGTCGATCAGCTTCATGGCCGTGATGACGGCCTGCAGTTGCTCCTGGGTGCCGTGGTCCTGCAGGGCGCGGGCGAGCCACACCCGCCGCGCCAGCTGGTCACCGCGCCGGCGCTCCAGGCCCCGCTCGGTGAGGGTGACGAGCTGACGGCGCCCGTCGTCGGGATCCTGGCTGCGCACGACGAGCCCGGCCTGCTCCAGGGAGATGACGGTCTTGGCCATGGACTGCGGCCGTACACCCTCCACGGCCGCCAGGTCGCTGGCGGACGAGGGCCCCAGCCGGTCGAGACGGGCGAGGACGGACGCCTGTCCGGGCGAGAGCTCCACCTCCCCTTCGCGGCCGACGGTCCCCTCCAGGTTCTCCAGCGAGCGCAGCTTGCGGCGCAGTCGGCTGAACAGCACCCAGATGTCCCCGGCGGCCTGGACGGCTTCCGGGGAGAGGGGTTCTTCGTTGTCGGTCATGCCTCCACAGTAGATCGACAGCCTAGGCTGTGCAACCTAGGGTGCACACTTCAGGCTGCACACCCTGGGCTGTCTTGTTAGCGGAGGCTCACTGGATCGGCTCCCGTAACTCGGTCACCCAGCCCGCGGGATCCTCGGGGCACTCCAGATTGATCACCTCGTCACGGCGCGTCCCTGTCGACCCATTGACGGACCCTCGCCCCACCCTTACGTTCCGACGCGCCGACCTCCTCTCCTCCAGGAAGGAACGACACCCATGCGAAGACGCCCCCGGCTCAGTCGACCCCTCGCCGTGCTGGCCCTCCCCCTCGCGGGACTGCTTGCCGCCGTCGCCCTGCCCACCTCCGCGCACGGCGCGGGACCCGCATTCACCGGCACCTGGGCGGCCGCGCCGACCACCGCGCCCGCCTCCGACACCACGGCGTTCCAGGACCAGACGCTGCGGCAGATCGTCCACACCAGCGTCGCGGGACGCACGGTGCGTGTCCGCTTCACCAACGAGTTCGGTACGGCGCCGCTGGCGATCGGCGCGGCGCACGTCGCCCGGCCCGCTGCGGGCGGTCCCGCCACGGCCGTCGATCCGGCCTCCGACCGCGTGCTGCGGT
>NZ_JAAGMG010000352.1 GCF_010548525.1 Streptomyces sp. SID14478 | reverse complement strand
GGCGGTTCGTGCTGGCCGACGGCGAGGTGAGCGCCCGCACCGCGCCCGCCATGACGGGCCATCTCCTCGACGAGGACTTCGAGTCGCTCGCGGGCGCCCTCACCCCGCTCGACGGCGTCCCGGGCTGGACGGCGACCGCCCCCGCGGGCTGGTCCGTCGTCAACGCCCCCGGCATGCCGCAGGGCACCGCCCGCCTCCAGGGCTGGACCTTCCACACGAAGCGGGCCTGGGCCCCGGCCGGGCAGGACCGCGGGAACTTCTCCCGCGCGCTCGGCGTCCTCGCGGTCGCCGACCCGGACGACTGGGACGACACGGGATCGCCGTCCGCGAAGGGCACGTTCGACTCCACGCTCGTCTCCCCCGCCGTCGCCCTGCCCCCGGGCGCGCGGAAGCTGTACGTCTCCTTCGACTCCCACTACCGCCAGGAAGCCCCGCAGAAGGCGTCGGTCAGTGCGTCGTTCGACACAGGCGAGGAGGTGCGGCTGCTGTTCTACAGCGGCGACGCGACCGGGAACGACAATGCGGGCCACGACGTCGAGAACACGTACGTGGCAAAGGAGTTGACTCCGCCCACCGGTGCCACGAAGGTCACTCTGAAGTTCCGCATGTACGACGCGGGCAACAACTGGTTCTGGGCTGTGGATCACGTACGCGTGGACGAAAACCCCCTCGTATAGGCACACTTTGCGCAGCACAGCCCAGTAGCCACCCAGAGGGGGATCCACGCATGATCACGCTCACGAAGGAAGACGGCCCGGCGGACCTGGACGGAGTGACGCACCTGTCCATCGGGGTGTCCTGGGACCCGACCTCCGGGGCGAGCGGCGGCGTCCTCGGCGCGCTGCGCCGCAAGCAGGGCACCGACCTCGACCTGATCGCCATCGCGATGCAGGGCGGGGACCCGGTGCGGCTGGCGGGTCTCGACTCGCTCGACCCGTTGGCCAACGGCTCCCTGGTGCACAGCGGCGACAACCAGACGGGCAAGGGCGACGGCGACGACGAGACGGTCACCGTCGAGTTCTCGCGCATCCCGCAGAACATCACGTCGATCGTGTTCATCGCGGCCGCGTTCAAGAAGGGCAGTTCGTTCACGAAGGCCCGCAACGTCAGCATCAAGGTGTACGACGCCACCGGCGGCAGCACCCAGCAGGTCGCCGACATCTGGCCGAGCATGCTCACGACCGACAACGGCTGCGCGGTGGCCAAGGCGGTACGCGCCCAGGGCAACGCCTGGAAGCTGGAGGTCATCAACACGACGGGCAAGATCAAGCAGGGTGACGAGCACGCCCTGATGAGGTTCGCCGTCAGCAAGTAGCCGGACGCAGCAGTCGGGCACGGGAGAAGGGGCGGCCGGTGTGCACCGGCCGCCCCTTCTCCCGTACCCGTGCGCCTACTTGACGACCGTCAGCGGCAGCAGCTTCTTGCCGGTCGGGCCGATCTGGATGCTCGTGTCCATCGCCGGGCAGACGCCGCAGTCGAAGCACGGCGTCCAGCGGCAGTCCTCGACCTCGGTCTCGTCGAGCGAGTCCTGCCAGTCCTCCCAGAGCCAGTCCTTGTCGAGACCGGAGTCCAGGTGGTCCCAGGGCAGGACCTCCTCGTACGTACGCTCACGCGTCGTGTACCAGTCGACGTCCACGCCGTGCGCGGGCAGCGTCTTGGCGGCGCACTCCATCCAGCGGTCGTAGCTGAAGTGCTCGCGCCAGCCGTCGAAGCGGCCGCCGTCCTCGTAGACGGCGCGGATGACGTCGCCGATGCGACGGTCACCGCGCGAGAGCAGGCCCTCGACGATGCCGGGCTTGCCGTCGTGGTAGCGGAAGCCGATGGAGCGGCCGTACTTCTTGTCGCCGCGGATCTTGTCGCGCAGCTTGGTCAGCCGCGCGTCCGTCTCCTCGGCCGACAGCTGCGGCGCCCACTGGAACGGCGTGTGCGGCTTGGGCACGAAGCCGCCGATCGAGACGGTGCAGCGGATGTCGTTGCCCGCGACCTCGCGGCCCTTCTGGATCACGCTCGTCGCCATGTCGGCGATCTGCAGGACGTCCTCGTCGGTCTCGGTGGGCAGGCCGCACATGAAGTACAGCTTCACCTGCCGCCAGCCGTTGCCGTACGCGGTCGCGACGGTCCGGATGAGGTCCTCTTCGCTGACCATCTTGTTGATGACCTTGCGCATGCGCTCACTGCCGCCCTCGGGGGCGAAGGTGAGGCCCGAGCGGCGGCCGTTGCGGGTCAGCTCGTTGGCGAGGTCGACGTTGAAGGCGTCCACGCGGGTCGAGGGGAGGGACAGGCCGATCTTGTCCTCCTCGTACCGGTCCGCGAGGCCCTTGGCCACGTCGCCGATCTCGGAGTGGTCCGCGGACGACAGCGACAGCAGGCCGACCTCCTCGAAGCCGGTCGCCTTGAGGCCCTTCTCCACCATGTCGCCGATGCCGGTGATGCTCCGCTCCCGCACGGGGCGCGTGATCATGCCGGCCTGGCAGAAACGGCAGCCGCGGGTGCAGCCGCGGAAGATCTCGACGGACATGCGCTCGTGCACCGTCTCGGCGAGCGGCACGAGCGGCTGCTTGGGGTAGGGCCATTCGTCGAGGTCCATGACGGTGTGCTTGGACACGCGCCACGGCACGCCCGACTTGTTCGGTACGACGCGGCCGATGCGCCCGTCGGGCAGGTACTCGACGTCGTAGAACGCGGGGATGTAGACGTTCCCCGTCCGCGCGAGGCGGAAGAGGACCTCCTCGCGCCCGCCCGGACGGCCCTCGGCCTTCCAGGCGCGGATGATCTCGGTCATGTCGAGCACGGCCTGCTCGCCGTCACCGATGATCGCGGCGTCGATGAAGTCGGCGATCGGCTCCGGGTTGAAGGCCGCGTGGCCGCCCGCGAGGACGATCGGGTCCTCCAGCGTGCGGTCCTTGGACTCCAGCGGGATGCCGGCCAGGTCGAGCGCGGTCAGCATGTTCGTGTAGCCGAGCTCGGTGGAGAAGGAGAGCCCGAACACGTCGAACGCCTTCACCGGCCGGTGCGAGTCGACCGTGAACTGAGGCACCTTGTGCTCGCGCATCAGCTCTTCGAGGTCCGGCCACACGCTGTAGGTGCGCTCGGCGAGAACGCCCTCGCGCTCGTTCAGGACCTCGTAGAGGATCATGACGCCCTGGTTGGGCAGTCCGACCTCGTACGCGTCCGGGTACATCAGCGCCCAGCGGACGTCGGAGGACTCCCACGGCTTCACCGTGGAGTTGAGTTCACCGCCGACGTACTGGATCGGCTTCTGCACGTGCGGGAGCAGCGCTTCGAGCTGCGGAAACACAGACTCGACCACTTCGGGCGCCGCGGCGGCGGCATCGGCAGGCATAACCGTGGACCTTTGTGAGCTGACAAGGGGGACCCTCAAGCCTAACCCGCCGACGGCCCGCCGCTCACCGGACCGGGATCCCGGCTAGAACCCCGCCTTCGCGGCCGCGGCCCAGACCCGCGGCAGTTCCCGCTCGCTGTCGGCCCCGGCGGCCTGCTCCTGCCCGTGCAGCAGGCCCCAGGTGAACGCGGTCTCCCCCGCCGCATGCGCCTGGATCCCGATCCCGCGCAGGGCCTCGCGGGCGACGACGGAGTCCTGGTGCTCGCCGAGCAGCGACTGCACGCGCTTCATGCGCTTGGCGAACTTCTTGGCCGGCTTGCCGAGCGCGGGCCGGGCGGCCTCACCGGCGTACCGGGCGCGCTTGGCGGCCTTGCGGGCCTCGTGCAGGGCCAGGTCCCGCTCGGTGCCCGGCGCCAGGGCCAGCGC
>NZ_JAAGMG010000311.1 GCF_010548525.1 Streptomyces sp. SID14478 | reverse complement strand
CCCGATGCCGACCCAGCCCCTCATCCCCAGCCCCGACCCCAGGGACGTCGCCGTCCGCCGTCACCGCAGCCGACACACAGGCCACGAACGAACCAGCAACCGAGCAGCGATCACAGTGACAGCCTCCATGACGTCAACTACCGCCCCACACAGGGCAGTTCACGTCACGCCCGTGACAGACGCGACGAATGAGACGCTAAGGCCGACACTCCGACAAGAGTCCCCGCGATCACTTGGACGAGTGACAAATCCCCGTTCCACTCACCACGCCACACCCCCATGCGCTACAGAGCACAACCCAAAGGAGATCCGGCGAACACACCACCAGCCAATCCGGACTCACACCACCACCAAACCCGGAACACCACCACCAACACCAACCACCCGAAACACCCGACGACCAGCACAAAAAAGCCCCCGCCTCAATGGCGAGGGAACTCGGACACCCCAGTGCCACCTTCCCCGATCCTCACATCCGATCCTCTGGCCGGTCCCTCGTTCTCTGTGTCGGTCGCGGAGCCTGCGACGCGGCCGACAGGACACCGAACCGCCGTCCCGAGCGCGCGCCGCCGGTCGTCTGCTGCCTGCTCTCCTTCTTCTCCTTGTTGCTTCAGAGGTCCGGGGCGCGTGTGAGGGGTTGTCAGGGTGCGTACCGGTCGGGAATCTTGGTTTTGAGCTGCGGTTATGCAGGTGGGTTGGGGTGGTGTGGTCTGTGGGATGTTGGGTCAGATGTCTGGTCAGATGCTTGGTCGGATGTCTGGTCAGATGGTGTGCGGGATGTTGGCTCGGCGTGGGGGGTTGTCCAGACGCTCGACTTGAGTATGATGGAACATGTCGAAAGGGAAGGCGGGGTGGTTCCCGCCGTCAGCTCGGCAACGCCGAAAGTTCGTCAACAGGAAGGCATCTCCGTGGAGATCGTGATCACCGACGGAACGGTCAAGCAGGCAAGGGACGTCGAGAGCAGCGAGGCGTTTCGTGTTCGCGCCATTGCGAATCACCTCCCGCGCCCGGAATTGATCGCAGCGGCGACCATCATTCACAATCTGGACGAGAACAGCACGGGAATTCGCTTCGAGACCAATGCAGGCCCGGTTCTTCTCATGCTGCCGGTTGCTGCCGGTTTCGACTTTCAGCTGATCCACGAGAGCGAGACCGGGCCGGTCATTCTCCAGTCCATCAAGGCTGCCGAGCGGGGCCGCATTCTCGCGCCTCGGGTTATTGCCTACCGCCTCAGTGAGGCTCTGCGTACGCGCGGCCTGAAGTAGCCGTTCCCGCCTGGGGGCATCCGACCCCTCAGGCGTCCCCGGAGTTCCGCCATCAAGAGGGAGTGATCATGAGTACACGTCTGAGGCCGGCCGAGGCGCGGGCCGAGGCCCCGAGCGACAGCGAGGAGGAACAGGTTCAGGAGGCGTTCGAGGAGGCGTGGCGGGCCGTCCTGTGCGCCGGGGGTTCGATGTCGGCGCGCACGTTGGCGGCGGCCCGCCCGGTCTTTGAGGCCGGGTGGATCGCGGGTGCGCGCAGTGGCAGTACGGGCATGGCGTTGCAGGATGTTCCGTTGCCGTTGGGTCAGCTGGAGTTGGCCTTCATGGCGGTGGAGCGTCCGTTGCGGGTGTTCGATCATGTGCGGTACCACGGCAGTTGCCCGGATGCTCACGGGCCGTACGTGGTGTGCGGGATCGTGCAGGAGCCGACCGATGCGGGCGGGGTGCGTACGGTCTACGAGTTGGGCCGGTTCGAGGGTGGCGCGTTGGTGGTGAAGCTGCACAACGTGCGGGCGGAGTCGATCACGAGCGGCGCAGGGGTGCTCGATGGCGGACTGTAATGCGTGCGAGGACGGCAGGTTTCGGTGCGTGGATGACGTGCCGGTGTCGGAACGTGGCGGGTGGCAGTCCTGTCCGTACCTGACAGAGAGTCAACTCCAGGCGCAGTACGAAGTGTTCGAGCCGGAGGAGCACCTCTACGGATGGGGGTAGCCCCTTCGGGTTGATGGGTGGGGCAGTTCGTGGAAATGGGTTGCCTCACCCTCGATCTAGAGTATTATGGAACAGGTCGGAGGGGAGAGAGGGTGGTCCCCTTCCCCCCTCCCGACCGCAGCCAAATGTTCGTCGCTACGAAAGGAGCCCACTGTGGCTCAAGGCATGGCACAGAACACCGAGCGCGCGACCAACGTCACCGCCGACGGCGCCCGCAACGCTGAGATCGCCGACCTGGTGCGCATCCTGGAGGGTCAGCAGCACCGCAAGCTGGACGTCATCGCACCGGCCGCTGCGCTGCGGTTCCGCCAGGGCAACGTGCACGTCGAGGGAGTCGAGTCCCAGATCACCGAGGACGGCGTCACGAACGTCGATGGCATCTACCGGCCGACGGCCGTCGCGGACGAGGGGGTGGCGGACAAGCTCCGCATCCCGCTCGCGTACCTGCGCCGGATGCGTACGGACAACGTCGCGCTCCTGGACGAGAACGTGAACGCGTGGCTCCGCCAGGAGCCGGAGCGCAAGTTCATGCTCCGCGCCTTCCGGGGCGAGAACGCCCCCGGCTCGGCGCCCGCCGAAGGCGTGGCCCGCGCGCTGCTGTCCGACAGCTACAAGCTCATGGACAATTTCGACATGCTGCTGGCTGCGCTCGACGGCGTGCAGCAGTCCGGCCACCCTGCGCGCGTGACCGGGTGCGATCTCACCGACCGCCGCATGTACGTGCGCGTCGAGTCCGAGGCCGTTGCCGTGCAGGCCCGCGCGCTGCTGCGCGGCTACCGCTCCCCGTTCGACGGGCGTAGTGGCGACGAGCTCCCGCTCATCTCCGCCGGGTTCGTGATCACCAACTCCGAAGTCGGCTCCGGGGCGTACACGATCACCCCGCGTGCGGTTTTCCAGGTGTGCACTAACGGCCTGACCATGGCCAAGGACGTCATGCGCGCCGTGCACCTTGGGGGCAAGCAGGAGGAAGGCGTGGTGTCCTGGTCGGGGCAGACCCAGCGCAAGACGCTGGAGCTGATCACGGCCAAGACCGCCGACGCGGTGCGTACCTTCCTGTCGCGGGACTACGTCGAGGCGAAGGTGTCCGAGATCGAGGCCGCCGCTGGGGTGCCGCTTGCGGAGCCGACGAAGACCATCGAGCACGTCAGTAAGGCGCTCAGCATCGGTACCGAGGCCAAGGACCGGATCCTGGCGCACTTCGTGCAGGGAGGGCAGATGACCGCCGGAGGGGTCATGCAGGCGATCACGTCGACCGCGCAGACCCTCACCGACGCCGACCAGGCCGCCGCCCTCGAAGCGCTGGCCGTCCCCGCGCTCACCGCTGCCGCAGCGCACGCCTGACCGATCCTGTGGGGGCCGGGCGATAGCTTCCCGGCCCCCACGGGCTGCACCCCGCTTAACAGGCCCACGCCGGGCACGAGGGGCCCCGCGCGCCACGAGCGGGG
>NZ_JAAGMG010000264.1 GCF_010548525.1 Streptomyces sp. SID14478 | reverse complement strand
GGTGCCGCCGCCGTCCGCCGCGGCGAGCGCGACCTCGCCGCCGTTCGCCTCGACGGTGCGGGCCACGATGGACAGGCCGAGGCCCGAGCCGGGCAGCGCGCGGGCGGTCGGCGAGCGCCAGAACCGGTCGAAGACGTAGGGGAGTTCATCGGCGGGGATGCCAGGGCCGTGATCCCGCACGGTGAGAGTCCCGCGCATCAGCCGCACCTCGATGGTGCCCTTGTCCGGGCTGAACTTCACCGCGTTGTCGAGCAGGTTCACGATCGCCCGCTCCAGCGCGGCCGGTTCCGCCCGCACGTACCAGGGGGCCAGCTCGGCGTCGATGGTCAGCTCGGGGCCGCGCAGCCGGGCCCGCTCGATGGCGGTACGGACGGTCTCGTGCAGCGAGACGACCTTGAGCGGGCCGTCGCTCCCGTTCAGCCCGGAACGCGACAGCTCCTGCAAGTCCCCGATGAGCGCGGCCAGTTCGATCATCTGCGCCTTCACCGAGGCCATCAGCGCCCTGCGGTCGTCCGGGGGGATGGCGCGGCCCGTCTCCTCGCTGCGGGTGAGCAGCTCGATGTTGGTGCGCATCGAGGTGAGGGGGGTGCGCAGCTCGTGCCCCGCGTCGGCGATGAGCTGCTGCTGCAGGTCGCGGGAAGACGCGAGGGACGCCGTCATCGAGTTGAAGGACTCCGACAGCCGCGCGATCTCGTCGTCGCCCTCGACCGGGATGCGGACGGTGAGGTCCTCGGTCCTGGCCACGTGCTCGACGGCATCGGTGAGCTTGTCGACGGGGCGCAGTCCGGTACGGGCGATCCAGAGGCCGGCGGCGGTGGCACCGAGTACGCCGATGCCGCCGACGGCCAGGAGGACCCAGGCCAAGGTGGCGAGGGGTTCGGTGATCTCCTTGACGGGAGTGGCGACGGAGACGGCGACGCCGGGGAGCGTCGCGCCGGAGGGCCCTCCTCTCTTCACCCCCAGCGTGAGCACGCGCATGGGCTTGCCGGAGGCGTCGTCGGTGGTGTGCCGAGCGGAGGTGAGCACACCGTTGGCCACGTCCAGGTCGGCCTGCTGGACGGGGATGTGCGGGTCGCCCGACGACGTGCACTCGGCGCCGTCGACCGAGATGACCTGGATCGTCGGGCCCGGCAGGCCGCGCGGGATCGCGGGATCCTTGCTGTTGCAGTTGCCGACGATGTTCTCCAGCTGCGCCGTGCTGATCGACGCCGCCTCGGTGTGCAGCTTGTCGTCCAGCTGTGCGGACAGCTGATCTCGCGTGAGGAACCAGCACGTCACCGCCACCGCGGCGACCGCCGCCGCCACGGCCAGCGCCACCAGCAGCGCGATCCGCGACCGCAGCGGCAGATGCCTCAACCGGCGCATCGGACCGCTCACTCCGCCCCGCCCGACCGCAACACGTACCCCACACCCCGCACCGTGTGGACGAGCCGCGGCTCGCCCCCGCCCTCCGTCTTGCGGCGGAGGTACATCACGTACACGTCGAGGGAGTTGGACGACGGCTCGAAGTCGAAGCCCCAGACCGCCTTGAGGATCTGCTCGCGCGTGAGGACCTGGCGCGGGTGGGCCAGGAACATCTCCAGCAGCGTGAACTCGGTGCGGGTCAGCTCGACCGTGCGCGCGCCCCGCGTGACCTCCCGGGTCGCCAGGTCCATGCGCAGATCGGCGAAGGCCAGCACGTCGGAGTCGTCCACGATCCCGCCGGAAGCGGCGGCGTAGGAGCTGCGCCGCAGCAGCGCGCGGACCCGGGCGAACAGCTCGTCCAGTTCGAACGGCTTGACCAGGTAGTCGTCGGCGCCCGCGTCGAGCCCGGTGACCCGGTCGCCGACGGTGTCGCGCGCGGTGAGCATGAGGATCGGGGTGGTGGAGCCGGTGGCGCGCAGTCGCCTGGCCGCCGTCAGCCCGTCCATGCGCGGCATCTGGATGTCCAGGACGACCAGGTCCGGCTGGTAGGCGGCCGCCTTCTCCAGCGCGTCGGCGCCGTCGACGGCGACCTCGGTGCCGTAGCCCTCGAAGGCGAGGGAACGCTGGAGTGCCTCCCGCACCGCCGGCTCGTCGTCGACGATGAGGATGCGGTGCGGGTCGCGGTCGCCTTCGGCGGGACTCATGGGCTGCGCTTCCTAACGAATGGTTCGGGCAGGGCCGTTCTCAGCCTCGCACGGTGGCGCGGCGGCCGCGTGCCGCCCGGGGCCGCGCCGTGGACGACGTCACTTCGGGGGCGCGGGTGACGGGCGGATGCAGGGTCGCTGCGACGGTCAGGGCGAGGCCGAGGTCGGCCGGGCCCGTGGGGGCTTCGGGGTGACGGACGGTGCGGGTCATGACGGTCCTCCTGGGACGCCCTAGCTGTCGGAGCCCCCGGCGCGCAGCGAGTCGAGGTCGGCCTTGACGGTGTTGATCGGGATGGCGAAGCCGAGGCCGACGCTGCCCGCGCTCGACGAGTCCGCCGACGAGCCCGAGCCCGAACCGGACGAGTACATCGCCGAGTTGATGCCGATGATGTTGCCGTTCATGTCGATGAGGGCGCCGCCGGAGTTGCCGGGGTTGAGGGACGCGTCGGTCTGCAGCGCCTTGTACGTCGTCGTGGACGAGCCGGTCTCCCCGTTGAACTGCCGGCCGCCGAACTCGAACGGCCACTGGCCGCTGCCGCCGCCCTGTTGCTGTTGCTGCTGCTCCTGCTGGCCCTCGTCGGTGGAGACGGTGACGTCGCGGTCGAGCGCGGAGACGATGCCGCTGGTGACGGTGCCGGTCAGGCCCTCGGGGGAGCCGATGGCGACGACGTCGTCGCCGACCTTGACGCCGTCGGAGTCGCCGAGCGTGGCCGCCTTGAGGCCCGAGGCGTTCTTCAGCTTGATGAGGGCGAGGTCCTTCTTGGCGTCGGTGCCGACGACCTCGGCGGTGTAGGACTTGCCGTCGCTCGTCCTCACCTTGACCGAGGAGGCGCCGGAGATGACGTGGTTGTTGGTGAGGATCTCGCCGTCGCCGGTGAGGATCACGCCGGAGCCGGTGGAGGAGCCGGACGACAGCGTCGCGTTGACCTCGACGATCGACGGGCTGACCGCCTCGGCGACCCCGGAGACGGTGCCCTTCTTGCTGCTGGGCACGACGTTCGTGCTGGTGGCGCTGGAGGCCGTGGTGTCCGTGCCGGTCAGCTCCTGGAAGGCGTACGCGGTGCCGCCGCCGACGGCCGCCGCCGCGATGGCCACGGCCGCGATCAGACCGAACGGGCCGCGCATCCGCTTCCTGCGCGGCTGGGGACCGGTCGCGGCGGGAGCCGTCGGACCTCCGGCCGGCGGCTCGGCGCCGTAGGCCGCGAACTGCGCGGTGTGCCCGTCACCGCCGTGCCCGCCGCCGTCGCCCGGCCACACCGTGGTGCCGGGGGCGACGCTCAACGGCTGCGCCGGCTCGTACGGCGGCGGGGGAGGGAACGACCCCTGTGCGGAAGCGTTCTCGGAGTACGGGGACTGCTGCTGGCCCTGGGGGTACTCGCCGCTGCGGCGGAAGGTCTCGGTCATGACAGTAAGCCTGTGGCGCGTTCATGAGAGCGGGCTGAGCGTGCCCTGAGAGTCCCGGCAGAACCCTGTTTGCCCGAAATAAAGACGCCCGGGGCAGGCGAACGGAGAGTGGCCGCCACATGAGGTCGCGGAGGGTGCCGGACCAACACTTCCCGGGCTGCTGTGAACGCCGTGTGTGCCGTGACTCCTGAGGCCTACGATCCCCGCCTCGAAGCCCCACCACGACTCACCACCACATCAGGAGCCCTGAGTGATACGTGTTCCGCGCGGCCGCTGGAGACGCACCGCCACCGCGTTGCCCGCAGCCGCTCTCGCGCTGGCGCTGAGCTG
>NZ_JAAGMG010000221.1 GCF_010548525.1 Streptomyces sp. SID14478 | reverse complement strand
CGGCCCATGCGGTGGCCGAAGCCGGGCAGGGCGGCCAGCGCGTTCGCGTTGGCGGGCAGGGCGAGCGCGGCCTCGACGATCGCCGTGTCGCCGAGGACCTTGCCCGGCGACACGTCACGCCGCTGCGCGATCCGGTCCCGTGCCGTCCACAGCTCCCGCACGACGGCCATCTGCCGACGCCGCCGCACCTTGTGCATGCCGGAGGTACGCCGCCAGGGGTCCTTGCGCGGGGGCGCGGGCGGGGCCGCCGCGATCGCCGCGAACTCCTGGTGGGCCCAGTCGAGCTTGCCCTGCCGGTCGAGCTCCTTCTCCAGGGCGTCGCGCAGGTCGACCAGGAGTTCCACGTCGAGGGCCGCGTAGCGCAGCCACGGCTCGGGCAGCGGGCGCGTCGACCAGTCGACCGCGGAGTGCCCCTTCTCCAGTACGTAGCCGAGGACGTTCTCCACCATCGCGCCGAGCCCCACCCGGGGGAAGCCGGCCAGCCGTCCGGCCAGCTCCGTGTCGAAGAGCTCGGTGGGCACCATGCCTATTTCGCGCAGGCACGGCAGGTCCTGGGTGGCGGCGTGCAGCACCCACTCCGCGTCCGCGATGGCGGCGCCGAAGCCGGACAGGTCCGGACAGGCGACGGGGTCGATGAGCGCACTGCCCGCACCCTCGCGGCGCAGCTGCACGAGATAGGCCCGCTGTCCGTAGCGGTAACCGGAGGCGCGCTCGGCGTCGACGGCGACGGGGCCGGTGCCCGCGGCGAAGGCCGCGACCACCTCGGCGAGCGCATCCTCGTCGGCGATCACCGGCGGAATGCCCTCGCGCGGCTCGAGAAGCGGGATCGGCGCCCGCTCAACAGATCCGTCAACAGATCCGCCGTCGTCCGGAGGGGCGCCTCCGGTGGTGCGCAGTGAGCTGTCTGCTGCGGTCTCTTGGGCGTCGGTCACCTGTCAAGGGTATCTGTGAACGGACGACGCCCGTCGACGGAACGTTCCGTCGACGGGCGTTGAAGGTGCGTAAACCGGAAGGATCCGGCCACAGGTCGATCAGTGGATGATTCCGGTGCGCAGCGCGACCGCCACCATCCCGGCCCGGTCACCCGTGCCGAGCTTGCGCGCGATCCGGGCGAGGTGGCTCTTGACGGTCAGTGCGGACAGGCCCATCGAGACGCCGATGGCCTTGTTCGACTGGCCCTCGGCGACGAGCCGGAGCACCTCGACCTCACGGCCGGAGAGCTCGCGGTAGCCGCCCGGGTGGCTCGGGGCACCCGGGGGGCGGCGGTGCATGCGGGCGGCCGCGGCACCGATGGGGGCAGCGCCGGGACGGGTGGGGAGCCCGACGTTGGTACGGGTGCCGGTGACGACGTAGCCCTTGACTCCGCCCGCGAGGGCGTTGCGCACGGCACCGATGTCGTCGGCGGCGGAGAGGGCCAGCCCGTTGGGCCAGCCCGCTGCTCGGGTCTCGGAGAGGAGAGTGAGGCCGGAGCCGTCGGGGAGATGGACGTCCGCGACACAGATGTCGCGAGGGTTGCCGATGCGGGGACGAGCCTCCGCGACGGACGAGGCCTCGATCACGTCACGAACACCGAGCGCCCACAGATGGCGGGTGACGGTGGAACGGACGCGGGGGTCGGCCACGACCACCATCGCGGTGGGCTTGTTCGGGCGGTAGGCGACCAGGCTTGAGGGCTGCTCGAGGAGAACGGACACCAGGCCTCCTGGGGTGCGGGACGGGGCCGGCTCGGGGAAGAAGCCGGGACGAACCGTGCTTTCAAGGTCACAGTCGTCTTCGGCAGCAAACCCGCCCGCCTTTAGAGAAAGATCACGATTTGGTGAGTAACAATTCACGCAATTCGGACACAGTATCGATCATCCGAAGATCAAACCGAATCGGAAACGCTGCGAACCGCGACCGCTCCGCCCGGAAGAACGAGCGTCGGCCGCGCCGGATGCGGTATCCGACGCGGCCGAAAACAGACCCTGGACCAGGCCAGGAAGGGGGCGAAAAAGTCAGGAAGGCCGTGGCCCCCGTCGCTGCGGAAGCGTCACGATCGCTCCCTCGCCGCTCTGCGGACCCGCCGTCACCGGCGGCAGCCCCGCGACCTGGCACAGCAGTTCGCACCATGCCGCGAGGTGCGCGGCCGTGTCCGGCACGCCGCCCCGGCTCTCGCGCGGCGTCCACGACGCCCGGATCTCGATCTGCGAGGCCGGCGGCCGGTCGCCGATCCCGCCGAAGTAGTGCGAACTGGCCCGGGTGACCGTGCCCGACGGCTCCCCGTAGGACAGGCCACGGGACGCCAGCGCGCCCGTCAGCCACGACCAGCAGACGTCGGGGAGCAGTGGATCGGCGGCCATCTCGGGTTCGAGTTCCGCGCGCACCAGCGTCACCAGACGGAACGTGCCGTGCCAGCCCTCGTGCCCGGCCGGGTCGTGCAGCAGCACCAGACGGCCGTCGGCCAGGGCCTCGGCGTCGTCGGCGTCCGCGGGGTCCTCGGCGTCGAGGACGGTGGCCTCCAGTGCGTAGGAGTAGGGGGCCAGGCGCTGGGGCGGCCGCGTGGGGTCGATCTCGATCTCCGGGCGGAGCCGCGCGGACCGCAGGGCGTCGACCGCCGTGCGGAAGGCCTGGGGGGTGGCGTCGTCCTCTTGTGCAGCGTTCATGTCCGAAGCGTTCTGCCCCTCCCGCACCGATTCACTCATCCCGTCACAGCCGTCGCAGTCGTCCGGGCCGGCCGACCGCCGTCCCGCGGCCGTGGCCATGCCGGGAAGGTTAAGGGGAACGAGCGCCGCGTGCAGGCAAGGACACCCTGCGCGGACACCGTTCTCGGGACAGTTCGGGGCCGTGCGAGACTTTGCCGTGTGAGTGCCAACACCGAGGCCACGGGCCAGCAGCCGTCAGCGACGAACGACGCCGTCAGGGAATCCGCTTTCCTCAAGGCGTGCAGGCGCGAACCCGTGCCGCACACGCCGGTGTGGTTCATGCGGCAGGCCGGGCGCTCGCTGCCCGAGTACCTCAAGGTGCGCGAAGGCATTCCCATGCTGGAGTCGTGCATGCGGCCCGAGCTGGTCGCCGAGATCACGATGCAGCCGGTGCGGCGGCACAAGGTCGACGCCGCCATCTACTTCAGCGACATCGTCGTGCCGCTCAAGGCCATCGGCATCGACCTCGACATCAAGCCCGGTGTCGGCCCGGTCATCGCCAACCCGATCCGCTCCCGTGCCGACCTCGCTCAGCTGCGCGACCTGACCCCGGAGGACGTCTGGTACGTCACCGAGGCCATGGGGCTGCTCACCGCCGAGCTCGGCGAGAAGCCGCTCATCGGGTTCGCGGGTGCGCCGTTCACCCTCGCCAGCTACCTCGTGGAGGGCGGCCCGTCGCGCAACCACGAGAACACCAAGGCCCTGATGTACGGCGACCCGCAGCTGTGGGCCGACCTCCTCGACCGGCTCGCCGAGATCACCACCGCGTTCCTGAAGGTGCAGATCGAGGCGGGCGCCAGCGCCGTACAGCTCTTCGACTCCTGGGTGGGCGCCCTCTCCCCGGCCGACTACCGCCGCTCCGTCATGCCGGCGTCCGAGAAGGTCTTCCGGGCCGTCGCCTCGTACGGCGTCCCGCGCATCCACTTCGGTGTCGGCACCGGCGAGCTGCTCGGCCTCATGGGCGAGGCCGGCGCGGACGTCGTCGGCGTCGACTGGCGGGTGCCGCTCGACGAGGCCGCGCGCCGCGTCGGCCCCGGCAAGGCGCTGCAGGGCAACCTCGACCCGGCGGTCCTCTTCGCCGCGCCCGAGGTCGTCGAGGCCAAGGCCCGCGAGGTGCTCGACGCGGCCGCCGGCCTGGAGGGGCACGTCTTCAACCTCGGGCACGGCGTCCTGCCGAGCATGGACCCGGACGCCCTGAGCCGGCTCGTGGAGTACGTCCACACGCAGTCCGCCCGCTGACCGTCCGCTACCCGGCGGCCCGGACCGCGGCCACCGCTTTCCGCGCCGCCACCAGGACCGGGTCCCACACCGGGGAGAACGGCGGCGCGTACCCCAGGTCCAGGGCCGTCATCTGCTCCACGGTCATGCCCGCCGTCAGCGCGACCGCCGCCACGTCGACGCGCTTGGCGGCGCCCTCGCGCCCGACGATCTGCACGCCGAGCAGCCGTCCCGTGCGGCGCTCGGCGAGCATCTTCACGGTCATGAGCGCGGCCCCCGGGTAGTAGCCCGCCCGGCTCGTCGACTCGATGGTCACCGTCACGAACTGCAGACCCGCGCGGTGGGCGTCCTTCTCGCGCAGCCCCGTGCGCGCGATCTCCAGGTCGCAGACCTTGCTCACCGCCGTGCCCACGACGCCGGGGAAGACCGCGTAGCCGCCGCCGACGTTCGACCCGATGATCTGGCCGTGCTTGTTCGCGTGCGTGCCGAGCGCGATGTGCCGCTCGCGCCCCGACACCAGATCGAGCACCTCGACGCAGTCGCCGCCCGCCCAGACGTCCTCGTGGCCGCGCACCCGCATCGCCAGGTCCGTCAGCAGGCCGCCGTGCTCGCCCAGCGGCAGCCCGGCCGCCCGCGCCAGCGACGTCTCGGGGCGCACCCCGATCCCCAGCACCACGACGTCCGCGGGGAATTCGGCGTCCTGCGTCGCGACGGCCCGCACCCGCCCGTCCTCCCGCGTGAGGATCTTCGTGACCTCGGCGTCGTCGACCATCGTGATGCCCATGCCGTCCATCGCCTCGTGCACCAGGCGCCCCATGTCCGCATCGAGCGTCGACATCGGCTCGGCGCCCCGGTTGACGACGGTCACCTCGTAGCCGCGGCGCAGCAGCGCCTCCGCCATCTCCACGCCGATGTACCCGGCGCCCACCACGACGGCCCGCCGCCCCTCGGTCGCCCCCAGCGTGTCGAGCAGCGCCTGTCCGTCGTCGAGGGTCTGCACGCCGTGCACCCCGGCCGCGTCCATCCCCGGCAGCTCCGGACGCACCGGGCGCGCCCCCGTCGCGATCACGAGCTTGTCGTACGCGACCCAGGACTCGGCCCCGCCGTCCAGCTCGCGCGCCCGCACCCGGCGCCCCACTGCATCGATCTCCACGACCTCCGTGCGCATCCGCAGGTCGATGTCGCGCTCCCGGTGCTCCTCGGGCGAGCGCGCGATCAACTCGTCGCGCCCGCCCACCTCGCCGCCCACCCAGTACGGGATGCCACAGGCCGAGAACGACGTGAAGTTCCCCCGCTCGAAGGCCACGATCTCCAACTCGTCCGGTCCGCGCAGCCTGCGCGCCTGCGACGCGGCGGACATGCCCGCCGCGTCGCCACCGATGACCACAAGCCGCTCACGTGCGGAGTTCTCAGCGTTCATGCGCCCACGCTACGTGCACCGCGCGCCTCAGTCCTGCTCGTCGGGCCCGGACTTGGGATGCGGGGGCAGCGGGCCGAGCGCCGTGGGCACCGGCTCCGGACGGGTGTCGCGCCGCGCCAGCCGGGGCCGTACCAGGCGCAGCCACGCGACCACGAGGAGCGCCGCGACGGCCGCGAACGGCAGCACGGCGGCGAGCACCATCGCCACCCACTTCAGGAAGGTCACGAAGGCGCCCCAGCCGCCCGACAGCGCGTCGAGGAACCCCGGATCGTCGTCCTCGTCGGCCGCGGCCTTCGAAGGCGCCTCGGACAGCTTCAAGGAGATCGTCGCGAGGGTCGTGCGGTCCTTCAGCGACGCCTGCCGCGCGAGCAGCGCCTCCAGCTCCGACTCGCGGTTGCTCACCTCCCCTTCCAGCGTCACCACGTCGCTCAACTTCGTCGCCCGGTCCATGAGTTCGCGCACCCGCGCCACGCTGGCCCGCTGCGAGGCGATGCGGCTGTCCACGTCGACGACCTGGTCGGTGACGTCCTCGGCGTTCTCCTTGCGCGCCAACAGGCGCCCCGCGCCCGAGAGTCGGTCGAGCACGTCGTCGTACGACTCCTGCGGCACCCGCAGCGTGAGGCGCGAGCGTTCGTGGCCGTGGCCGTCCCGGTCGGTCGTCTCGCTGCCGACCATGCCGCCCGCCTCCTCGGCGACGGACCGCGCGTTGTCGAGCGCGTCCGGGACGTCCTCGACGCGCAGGGACAGGTCGGCCGTGCGGATGATGTGGACGCCCTTCAGCGCAGGCGGCTTCTTGGCGTCGGCCGCCTTGCCGCCCGACCGGTCGCCGCTCCCGCCGCCGTTGCCGGAGTCCTCCCGCGCCTTGCTGCCCGCAGCGGCCTTGTCGCCGCTGTCGCCTCCGGAGCCGGCGCCGGAACAGCCCGCGAGGGCGAGCGCCAGGACGAGCAACAGTGCGGCCAGCGCCTGAACCGGCCGCGGCCGAGGCCTCGTACGTATCGTCGTGGACGGATGCATCGACGTAACCCCCGAAGGTCGTGACGGTCATCGGACACACCCTTGACGCGCGGGCGGCCGCACAGGACGTCGCCGCACGGTTCCGAACCGGTCACGGTCGGGACTCGCCGGAGACGGGGCCGCGTTCTGACAGAGTGGGGGCATGCGCGAAACGGACACAGGTACGGGAACAGGACGAGGCCGGGAAGTCCTCGTCATCGGCGGCGGTATCGCGGGCCTCGCGGCGGCACATCGATTGCTCTCCGGTTCCTCGGCGGACGACCCCGTGCACGTGACCGTCCTCGAGTCGTCCGACCGGCTCGGCGGCAAGCTGCGCGCCGGGGAGATCGCCGGGGCGCGCGTCGACCTCGGCGCCGAGTCGATGCTGGCGCGCCGGCCCGAGGC
>NZ_JAAGMG010000182.1 GCF_010548525.1 Streptomyces sp. SID14478 | reverse complement strand
CCTCCTCACCGCTGCCGCATCCGGCGAGGGTGGCCGCCGCTGCCGCGCCCAGACCGATGCCGAGGCCCAGACGCGCCGCGCCCCTTCGGCTGATTCCACTCATGGACATCCCAACCCGCGCCGCGTGCGGGCGCGTTGCGTGTGTCCCCCCACACGGACACTGACCCTCGCACCGTAGGACCGATAAACTGACAAATGCGATATTTGGTGCGGCGTGCCGTGCAAAAGGCTCGCCAAGGGCCAGGGGCTTCACCGGGCGTTCATCCCGAGTGCGCGCAACGGCGTTCCCCTCGGGCCGTCAACGATCTACGCTCGGCGGCGCCTTGACGGCCTCTGACCCGACTGCGAAAGGTCCCGCGACGTGTCCGACCTCCTGCCCAGACCCGCGACGCCGCTGCGCCGCGCCGGGGCGATCGTCCTGGCGACCGCCCTCGCCCTGACGCTGCCCGCCCCGCTCGCCTCGGCCGCGGCACCGGCCGCACGCCCCACCTCGTACGTCGACCCGCTGATCGGCTCGACCAACGGCGGCAACACCTACCCGGGCGCCACCCGCCCCTACGGCATGGTCGCCTGGTCCCCGACCAGCACCACGGGCGACCAGACCAGCACCGGCGCCGCGAACGGCTACGAGTACAACGCCACGCGGATCCGCGGCCTGAGCCTGACGCACGTCAACGGCGCGGGCTGCAACCCGGGCGCCGCGGGCGACGTGCCGATCATGCCGTTCGTCGGGGACGTCACGTCGTCGCCGTCGGCCGACACCAAGGACGCGGTGTACGCGTCGGACTTCTCCCACGCCAACGAGCGCGCCGTGCCCGGCCGCTACACCCTCGGCCTCGACTCCGGCGCGTCCGCCGACCTGTCGGTGAGCCGCCGCGCGGGCGTCGCGGACTTCACCTTCCCGTCCGACAAGGCGGCCTCGCTCCTCTTCCGCGCCTCGAACTCGCTCAACGGCAGCGAGGACGCACACATCGACATCGACCGCGCACACCGCAAGGTCAGCGGCTGGGTGCTGACCGGCGCGTTCTGCGGACGGCGGGCCAACGGCGGCGTGAACAACCGCAAGAGCTACTACCGCCTCTACTTCAGCGCCTCGTTCGACCGCGCCTTCTCCTCGTACGGGACCTGGAAGGACGCCACCGTCTCCCCCGGCTCGACCAGCGGCGGGGGCGGCGAGGGGTACGCGACGGGCGCCGACCGCGCGGGCCGCGGCTCCGGTGGGTGGGTCGGCTTCGACACGGCCTCTGACAACGATGTCCACATGCGGCTCGGCATCTCGTACGTGTCCCTCGCGGGCGCCGAGACGAATCTGCGCGAGGAGATCGCCCCCCGGGCGAGCGTCGACGACGTGGCCGCACAGGCCCGCCGCGACTGGGACCGGGAACTGGCCTCCGTACGGATCGGCGGCGGCACCACGCAGCAGCGCACCGCCTTCACCACCGCGCTCTACCACTCGCTGATGCAACCCAACATCATCAGCGACACCGACGGCCGCTACCCCGGCATGGACGGCACACCGCACCGCCTCGCACGCGGGCAGGGAGCGCAGTACAGCAACTTCTCGGGCTGGGACCAGTACCGGGCCCAGATCCAGCTGCTCGCCCTGCTGAAACCGAAGGTCGCCGGGGACTTCGCCCAGTCGCTGTACAACTTCGCGCAGCAGAACGACGGGGTGTGGGACCGCTGGGTGCACATCAACGGCGCGACGCACGTGATGACCGGCGATCCGTCGGCGGCGACGCTCGCCACCTTCTACGCCATGGGCGTGCGCAACTTCGACTACGAGGGCGCCTTTGATTCCCTGGCGCGACAGGCCACGGAGCCCCGCGCCGACGGGCTGTCGGACGCGGGCTGCCCCGGACAGTGCGTCGGTCAACGCCCCAATCTGGCACAGTACTTGAGCTCCCACTACGCGGCGCAGGACACCTGTCACTGCTGGGGCGGTGCCGCCGAGACGCTGGAGGACTCGGTCGCCGACGCCGCGCTGGGCGCATGGGCGAAACTGCTCGGCCGCGACGAGCAGGCCGCCTCCTTCAGCGAGCGCGGCACCTGGTGGCGCAACGTCTTCAACCCCGACACCGGATACGTCCAGGCACGCAACCTGGACGGCTCGTGGGTGACCCCGTTCGACCCGGCCGGCGATCTCGGTTTCGCGCAGGGCACGAGCGCCACGTACACCTGGATGGTGCCGCAGGACGTGCAGGGCCTCGCGCAGGCTATGGGCGGCCGCGCGACGGCGGCGACCCGGCTCGACGGGTTCTTCCACAAGGCCGACGGTTCGTGGTCGGTCAAGGGCGGCGACGCGCTGCGCTACGACCCGACGAACGAACCCGGCATCCACGCACCGTGGCTCTACAACGCCCTCGGGCAGCCGTGGAAGACCCAGGCCACGGTCCGCGAGATCGTCGACTCCGTCTACGGGACGGGGCCCTCCGGACTGCCCGGCAACGACGACCTCGGCACCATGTCGGCCTGGTACGTCTTCTCCGCGCTCGGCCTCTACCCGAAGGCGCCCGGCAGCGCCGATCTGCTGCTCGGCGCGCCCCTGTTCCCGCACGCGGTCGTGGACCGGCCGGGCCGCGCCGACCTGGTGATCGACGCTCCCGCGGCCGATGCCACGCACGCGTACGTCGCCGGGGTGCGCCTCGACGGACGTGCCCACGCCCAGTCGTGGACGGACGCGGACCTGCTGCGGCGCGGGGGCACGCTCGCGTACCGGCTCACCGACACGCCGGACACGCACTGGGCCACCGACCCGGCGGGCCTGCCGCGCTGAACCGGCACCCGGGGGAGGTCAGTCCTCGCCGACGACCTTCCCCGGGTTGAACAGGTCCAGCGGGTCGAGCGTCTGCTTCACCGCGCTCTGCAACGCACAGACGGCGGGCCCCAGTTCGCTGCGCATGCCGCCCCGTTTGAGCAGTCCCACGCCGTGTTCGCCGGTGACGGTGCCGCCCGCGGCGATCGCCGCTCGGAGCAGTTCCTCGAAGGCGGCCTGGGCGGCGACGCGGGCCGCCTCGTCACCGGGTTCGGTGATCAGCAGCGGGTGCAGGTTGCCGTCCCCCGCGTGCGCGATGGTGGCGATGCGCACGCCGTGCCTGCGGCCGATCTTCTCGATGGTGGCGAGCATCGCGGGCACGGCCGAGCGCGGCACGCAGAGGTCCTCCGTGAGGACCGGGCCGAGCCGTTCGAGGGCGGGATAGGCGAGGCGTCGTACGTCGAAGAGCGCCTCGGCCTCGACGGCGTCGGTGGACTGCTCCGCCCACAGCGCCCCGGCCTCCTGGAAGGCGGTGGCCACGGCGTCGGCCTCGGTGGCGCCCGCGTCACCCGGCGCGTCGACGCGGGCGAGCAGCATCGCCTCGGCACCGGGCTCGATGCCCAGGTGCTTCCACTCCTCGACGGCCTCCATGCAGGCGCGGTCGAGGAGTTCGAGGGCGGCGGGCGCCAGGCCGCGCCGGGTGACGAGGGCGACCGCCGCGCCGGCGGCGACGAGGCTGTCGAACGCGCCGACGACGGTGCGGGGTTCGGCGGCAGGGGCGGGCCGCAGCCGCAGGGTGATCTCCGTGATGACGCCGAACGTGCCCTCGGAGCCGACGAACAGGCTCGTCAGGTCGTATCCGCTGACGCCTTTGGTGGTGCGCCGGCCGAGCCGGACCCGGCTGCCGTACTCACCTGCCGGCCCGCCCATGACGACCTCGAGCCCGAGGACGTAGTCGCGCGTGACGCCGTACTTCAGACAGCACAGGCCGCCCGCGTTCGTCGACACGTTGCCGCCGATCGTGGACCAGGGGGCGCTGGCCGGGTCCGGCGGGTACCACAGGCCGTGCTCGGCGACGGCGGCCTTCAAGTCGTCGTTGACGACGCCGGGTTGGACCACGGCGAGCAGGTTCTCGGTGTCGATCTCCAGGATGCGGTTCATCCTCGACACGTCGAGGACCACGCATCCGTCGACGGCGTTCGCGCCGCCCGAGAGTCCCGTGCCGGCGCCGCGCGTGACGACGGGTATCCGCCGGGCCGCGCAGGCCCGGACCACCGTCTGCACCTCCTCGGCGGAGGTGGCGCGG
>NZ_JAAGMG010000154.1 GCF_010548525.1 Streptomyces sp. SID14478 | reverse complement strand
GCACCGCGGCGCGGGCTCCTGCGGCGGCGGTTCGTGGCCGTGGCTCACCATGGTGCGTTCGCCCTCGTACGCCATGGAGACGGTGACCGGCGAGTGCCAGCCCGGGACGGTGCGGGAGTAGCTCAGGTCGATGCCCTCGCCGCTCTCCAGGGTGTCCCAGCAGTACTCGCCGTAGTGGTCGTCGCCGAAGGCCGCGGCCAGCGACGTGCGCAGTCCGAGCCGGGCCAGGGCGGCCGCCATGTTCGCGACGCCGCCGGGGCTCGACCCCATGCCCCGCGCCCAGGACTCGGTGCCGCGCACGGGCGCGCTGTCGAGGCCGGTGAAGACGATGTCGAGGAAGACGGGCCCGGTGAGGTACACGTCGCAGTCCGGATCGCCGGGGGCGCGCAGCGCCGCGAGGGGGTCCGTGGGGGCGTGGTCCTGGCCGGTGTCGTTCACGTCCTGCTCCCTGCAGTGGTCCGGGTCCGCACAGTGTGCACGAAGCGGGCCCGGACCACGGCAGTTGACATCAGCCCGTCACGTGACGGGCACCGCGGGCGAGGGGGCGTCGGCCCTCCGGTCGGCCGGGCGTGCTGCGGTGGTCGGCGCTCACCACGGCGGCCGGTCTACCAGCGCGGCACGTCCGGCGTGACCCACTGCGGGTCGCGCATCCTCATCGCGGCGGCGTCGTCGCGGTCGCGCAGCGCGGCGAAGGACCCGTCGAGCCAGCGCCGGTGCAGCAACGCGACCTTGTCGCGGTCGAGTTCGACGCCGAGGCCCGGCGCGTCGGACACGGCGACGCGTCCGTCCGCGAACGTGAGCCGTTCGGTCAGCACGTCCTCCGACTGCCACGGGTAGTGCGAGTCGCAGGCGTGGTGCAGGTTCGGCACCGTCGAGGCGACGTGCGTCATGGCGGCGAGGCTGACGCCGAGATGCGTGTTGGAGTGCATGGATACGCCGACCCCGAACGTCCGGCAGATGGCGGCGAGTTGCTGGGTGTTGCGCAGACCGCCCCAGTAGTGGTGGTCGCAGAGCACGACCTGCACGGCCCGCGCGCGGAACGCCTCCTCGATCTCCGCGAAGGTGGTCACGCACATGTTCGTGGCGAGCGGCACGCCCGCCTCGGCGGCGACCTCGGCCATCGCGGGCGTGCCGAGCGCGGGGTCCTCCAGGTATTCGAGTACGTCCCTCAGCGCATCGGCGACCTTCAGTGAAGTCGCCACGGACCAGGCGCCGTTCGGGTCGAGGCGCAGTGGCTTGCCGGGGAAGGCCTCGGCGAGCGCGCGGATCGCGGCGATCTCCTCGTCGGGCGGGAAGCAGCCGCCCTTGAGCTTGAAGGAGGCGAAGCCGTACCGCTCGTGGAAGAGGCGGGCCTGCGCGACGATCCCGGCCGGATCGAGCGCGGCACCCCAGTCGTCCTGCTGCGCGGCGGCACCGGCCGGGTGGTCGGCGTACTTGTAGAAGAGGTACGCGCTGTACTCGACGGCGTCGCGCAGCTTGCCGCCGAGCAGGGCGTGCACGGGCAGTCCGAGCGCCTTGCCGCACGCGTCGAGGCAGGCGACCTCGAATCCGGAGACGACGGACAGCCGCAGCTTGTCGGCGGTCTGGACGCCGCGCAGCCCGCCGACGTCGACCTGGCCGCAGACCCGTTCCTCGGCCACGGAGACCTCGTCGGCAACGACGAACAGGCCGTTGAGGTCGGAGACTTGACGACCTATCAGGCGTGTGGCGAACGGCCGGGCCAGCTCCAGGTACTTGGTGTCGCCGTAGGTCTCGCCGACGCCGGTGACGCCCCCGGCGGTGACCACCTCGATGAGGAGCCGGGGTGTGTACGGCTGGTGCACGCCCTGGGCGTTGAGGAGCGGCGGATCGGCGACGAGGACCGGCGTGAGACGGACGTCGGTGATGGTCAGATCGGTCATCGAGCAGCTCCTGCGGGGGTCCCGGGGATCGCCTGGGTGAGGGCGGCCACGGGGCCGGGCGCACCCGCCGCCACCTCCGCCCGGAGATCACATCTACACTTGTAGATGGAGATTAGGTAGCCGAACGAGAGGCGTCAATGGTCCGCCGCGCTCGCCTTACGATCGGGGCATGCCGGACCAGGACCAGCACACAGAGCACGAGGGCACCCCGTCGCGCGGCGGCGTGCGCGAGGTGAAGTCCGCGGCCCGCACCGTCGAGCTGCTCGAGGTGCTGGCCGCGCGCGGCGACCGCCCGGCCCGCCTGCAGGAGCTCGCCGACGAGCTGGCCGTGCCGCGCAGCTCCATGTACGCGCTGCTGCAGACGCTCATCACGCGCGGCTGGGTCCGCACGGACGTCACCGGCTCGCTCTACGGCATCGGCATCCACGCCCTGCTGACCGGCACCAGCTACCTGGACACGGACCCCTACGTGCACGCCGCGCGCCCGCACCTCGACGAGGCGTCCGAGGCGCTCGGCGAGACGATCCACCTGGGCCGGCTGGACGGCTTCGACGTGGCGTACCTGGCGACCCGCGAGTCCCACGAGTACCTGCGCACCATCAGCCGGGTCGGCCGCCGGCTGCCGGCGCACGTCGGCGCGCTCGGCAAGGCGCTGCTCGCGGAGCGCCCCGACGCGCAGCTGCCGC
>NZ_JAAGMG010000113.1 GCF_010548525.1 Streptomyces sp. SID14478 | reverse complement strand
GACCGTGCTGTGGGCCGTGCAGGCCCGCCCGTCACCCCGGCTCGACGTGCTGTTCGCGTCCGGCGCCCATCTGTCGGGGCTGCTCGCCGGGTACGGAATCCTGGTCATGCTCTTCCTGATGGCCCGGGTGCCCGCGATCGAGCACGGGGTCGGCGCCGACCGGCTCGCCCGGCACCACGCACGGGGCGGCCGCCACGTCCTCACCCTGTGTGCGGCCCACATCGCCCTCGCCCTGTGCGCGTACGCCGCCCACTCCGGCGCCGACCTCGTCACGACGGTCACCGACCTGCTCGGCTACCCGGGGCTCGCCGCCGCGACCGCCGGCACCCTGCTGCTCGTCACGGTGGGGGTGAGCAGCGCCCGCGCCGTGCGCCGCCGCGTCGGCCACGGCACCTGGCGCGGCCTGCACCTGCTCACGTACGTCGCCGCGGCGCTGGCCTTCGCGCACCAACTGGCCGGGCCCGACATCGCGTACAGCCCCGTCAGCCTCGGCCTGTGGTGCCTGCTGCACGCCACCGTCGCCGTGCTCCTCGTCTGGTACCGGCTCGTGGTCCCGCTGCGCCAGGCGCTCCGGCACGGCCTGCGGGTCGTCGAGGTGCGCGGCGAGGCCCGGGGCGTGGTGTCGGTGCTGATGCGCGGCCGCGACCTGGCCCACCTGCACGCCGAGCCCGGCCAGTTCTTCCGCTGGCGGTTCCTGACCGGCGCGCTCTGGCACACCGCACTCCCGTTCTCCCTGTCCGCGCCGGTCGACGGCGACCACGTCCGCATCACGGTGAAGGCCGTCGGCGACCACACGCGGCGGATCCGCAGGCTGCGCCCCGGCGCCCGGGTCGTCGCCACCGGCCCGTTCGGCGCGCTCACCGCCCACCGGCGCACCCGCCGCAAGGTGCTGCTGCTCGCCGGGGGAGTGGGCATCACGCCGCTGCGCGCCCTGTTCGAGACGCTGCCCGGCGACCCGGGCGACCTCACCCTCCTCTACCGCGCGAACAACGCCGAACAGCTCGTCCTGCGCGCCGAGTTGGAGGACATCGCCCATACGCGGCAGGCGGCCCTGCACTACCTGCTCGGCCCCTCCGACGCGGCCTTCGACCCGCTCGCCCCGCAGGCGCTGCGCAACCTCGTGCCCGATCTCGCCGACCACGACGTCTACCTGTGCGGCCCGCCCGGCATGACGACCGCCGCGACGACCGCCCTCGTCCGCGCGGGCGTCCCCGAGGCCCGCATCCACGCCGAGTCCTTCACGTACTGACTGCGCGCGCACTGACTGCGCGCGTACGGACTGCGCGCGCACTGACCGCACGCGTACTGGCGCGCGTAGCGGTTGCCCACTTACTGACGCACGTACTGACTGCCCACTTACTGACCGCACACGGACTGGCGCACGTACTGACCGCACACGTACTGACTGCACCCGAGCTGACCCCACACGTACTGACCGCGCCCGAGCTGACCGCACACGGATTGGCGCACGTACTCACCGCAACAACAGCCGACTGCACCCGAGCCGACCGCGCACATACTGACCGAACCCGGAGAAGACTCCCGATGGGCCGCCACAGCAGACCCGCCCGCACCGCGTACGCCCCCACGATCCAGGCCCGCCGCAGGCTGACGGCCGGTCTCGCCTCGGCGAGCGCGGTGGTCGCGGCCGCCCTCGCCCTGACCGTCGACCCGGCCGCGCCGCCCTCTCCCGACCGGGCCGTCCCGCATGCCGGGACGGCAAGCTCAGATGACGCTCAACTCTCCACGCATTCGTGGACGGCGCACGCATCGCGTCCATAGGGTCGCGATCATGCCTGACATATCCCTGGCCACCGTCGTGGTCCTCTGTGTCGCCGCGCTCGCGGCGGGCTGGGTCGACGCGGTGGTGGGCGGCGGTGGCCTCCTGCTGCTCCCCGCGCTGCTGCTCGGCCTCCCGAACTCCGCGGGCGCGGGACCGTACGCACTCGGCACCAACAAGGCCGTCGCCATCGTCGGCACCACCGGCGCCGCCGTCACCTTCGCCCGCAAGGCCCCCGTCGACGTACGCCTCGCGGTCCGGATCGGGATCGCCGCGCTGATCGGCTCGACCGGCGGCGCGCTGCTCGCGGCCGGCCTGAGCACGGAGGTCCTCAAGCCGATCGTCATGGTGGTCCTGGTCGGCGTCGGCGCCTTCGTGATCTTCCGCCCGGCGTTCGGCACGGCGCCGTCCGCGACCCCGGCCTCGCCCCGGCGGGTCCTCGCCGCGATCGGCCTGGCCGGGCTCGGCATCGGCTTCTACGACGGCCTGATCGGCCCCGGCACGGGTACGTTCCTCGTCCTCGCCCTGACCGCGCTCCTCCACCTCGACCTGGTCACGGCCTCCGCCACCGCGAAGATCGTCAACTGCTGCACCAACGCGGGCGCGCTGGCGATGTTCGCGTGGAAGGGCACCGTCTACTGGCAACTGGCCGCCCTGATGGCCGTCTTCAACCTGGCCGGCGGGATGGTGGGCGCCCACACCGCGTTGAAGCGGGGCGCCGGATTCGTGCGGATCGTGCTGCTGACGGTGGTCTGCGCACTGGTGCTGAAGATGGCGTACGAGCAGTGGGTCGCCTGAGCCGAGCCGCCTGAAGGGTCTTAGCGACTCCCCGTCAGATGGGCGAACACCACCACGTTCCCCTGGTACCCCGTCCGCCGTGAGTACGGGCCCCCACAGGTGATCACCCGCAGCTCCGGCCGCGGCGCCGCGCCGTACACCTTCTCGTCGGGGAAGTCCTTGGCCGCGTACACCTCGACGGCGTCGACCGTGAACACCGCCACCGAACCGTCCCGCCGGTCGATCTCGATGGTGCGGCCGCGCGTCAGGGCACCCAGGTCGTAGAAGACGGCGGGGCCGACCGCGTTGTCGACGTGGCCCGCGACCACCGCCGTGCCCCGCTCGCCGGGCCTGGTCCCGGCCTCGTACCAGCCGGCGAGGTTCTTCTTCTCGGGCGGCGGCACGTCGAGGCTGCCTCCGCGGTTCAGGCCGAGCCCCATCAGCGGTGCGTCGACGCGCAGCGACGGGATGCGGATCCGGTCGGGCGGGGACGGGGACATGGGGGCCGCGCCCGGCAGGCTGCGGTCGGTGCCCGCGCGGGCCTGCGCGGCCGACGGCTGCGGGGGCGGATGCCCCTCGGAACCACTGCCCAGGAGCCAGGCGCCCGCGCTCAGGGCGAGCACGGTGACGGCGCCTATGACGGCGTTGGCGCGGTTGCGTACGCGCATGAGGCCTCCAGAATCCCACTCCCGCAGGGCCCTTCCCCTCCGTCCGCGAGGGGGTGCGGCCGGAGGGGAGGGGGCTGGCGGTACCGGTGGACGGACGGGCCCGCGGACTGCGGAGGGAGCCCGGACCCCGTCCTTTCCTTCCTCGGATCCGAGGATCCTCAGATTCCATCGCCTCTCGCCCGGCGATGGAGGAGCCAGGTACCGCCCGCGGCGGCGACGGCCAGGGCCGCCACTCCCGCCGCGGTCTGTACGGGGTCGGGCCCGAGCGCGCCGCCGACCCCCGTCTTCACATGCCCGCGCGGCATCTGCGCCCCCGGGGCGCCGGCCGGTGCGAGCGACACGATCAGGTCGCCGGTCACCTCGGTGCCGCCGGAGCAGCGGGCGACGATCTCGTACGTTCCCGGTTGCGCGGAGGGCGGGACTTCGAACCGGCCAGAGGCGTTCGCCGCGTCCGGGTCCGGAGCATCCGGAGCGAGGGTGAAGGTCCCCGCCCCGACCGCGCCCGCGTCGACCGCGGCCGTGCCCTGCGCACCGCAGGCGGTGGTGGAGACGGTGACCGTCGCACCGGGGACGGCCGTCGCGGGGTACACCTCCAGGCCGCCCTGCGCCGCGGCGACGGGCGACACGGCGATTCCGGCGGCCGCGACGGCGAACGCGGCGACGGTCAGGGGTCGGCCTGTGCGCATCGTGCTTGCTCCTTCGCGGGCGTCGGACGCGCCCTGCAAGCACGAGGTAAGTGCCAGTCGCCGCGCCACGCCTGCTGATGCAGCGTCAGAAACCCAGTCGTGCCACCCCTCCTGACGCCTCGACGGCAACATTCCAGCAGGTCACCGGCGTGTCCAAGAAAAACAACCCGAAGGACGCCCTCACCGTGCGACCGGGTGAACGCTCCTTCAGATGTCGGGCGCGCAACGGCACTTAGCCGCCCGGGGGGCACGGGGCAGAACGGCCCAGCCCAGCAGCTCGGCAGCTCGGCAGCCCGGCAGCCCGGCGGTTCGGCTGCACCGCGGTGCCGCTCAGCGCCCCGAGCGGCGCGGGCGCACTCGGCACCCCGAGAGACCGCGGGCACACTCGCCCGCGGTTTCCGCTGCACCGCTGCACCGCTGCACCGCTGCACCGCTGCACCGCTGCACCGCTGCACCGCTGCACCGCTGCACCGCTGCACCGCTGCACCGCTGCACCGCTGCACCGCTGCACCGCTGCACCGCTGCACCGCTGCACCGCTGCACCGCTGCACCGCTGCACCGCTGCACCGCTGCACCGCTGCACCGCTGCACCGCTGCACCGCTGCACCGCTGCACCGCTGCACCGCTGCACCGCTGCAC
>NZ_JAAGMG010000079.1 GCF_010548525.1 Streptomyces sp. SID14478 | reverse complement strand
CCGGCCGCGGCCGCGGAGCCGTCCGGGCCGAGGGCGTAGCCGAGGCCGGCGGTCAGCGTCACCGCGCCGGTCGCGGCCAGGAACGTACGGCGGTCGAGTGCTGCGGCGACATTGGTGACAGAGCGTATGCGCGACATGGCGCGGTCTCCCCGAGTGCGAACGCGTCGACAGTGACCGCGGGGCTTACGGCACCGGGGGCCGGGCCGAACTTCCCGCTCGTACTGGATCGTTGGCATCGGGGGTGGCCTGCACGTTAACGGCGACGCAACGCGCAGCGCCGATCACCGTACGTGGATCACCGTGCGGCGGCAGGGAGCCGGCGAGCGCCTCGTCTTGTCATGCCCGGGTGGGGGCGTGGCTCTTTCGCCGTCACTCTGTGTTCACCTTGCGGGGAAGGACGTGCCCGTGGGGCGGGCGCTCGCGCCACAGCCGCAGTCCGACGTCGACGAGTTCGACGCGCGGGAGGTCGGGGACGGTGTCGAGGTCGTGCCAGGCGGCCAGGTCCGTGGAGCCGTTCTGTTCGTGGCGCAGGGTGCCGCCGGTGACGGTGCCCTCGTAGACGATGCGCAGGCCGTGGAAGTCGGCGACCGTGCCCAGCTTGCGGGGGTAGCGGCGCAGGACCGAGTGGACGCCCAGGAGGGTCACGGGGTCGAGGCGGTAGCCCGTCTCCTCGTCCACCTCGCGGATCACGGTGTCGTACGGGTCCTCGCCGTGGTCCATGCCGCCGCCGGGCAGGGTCCAGCGCTTGCTGCCGTCGCCGGCGACCCAGCGGGCGAGCAGCACCTGCCCGTCCCGCACGCACACGGCGTAGGCCGCCACCCGCAGCTCTTTGTGCATTCCCCGACGTTAGAGGTATCCGCAGGGATGCGCGCGGCAATCGGGGGCCCTGCGGCGATCGGGGAGCGGGTCCGGGCCCGGCCTGTGGCCTCGGGCAGGACACGCGGCGGCCACGAAGCGGCCGATAGGCCCGGTCGGTCCCGGTTCGCGCCGGATGGCGGGTGGCGGAAGTCCGCCACGGCCCCATCCCGCCGCGGACAACTCTCCCCAAACTGCGGTCACTTACGTAAAGCTGAGCGGTCATCCGGCTCCGTATTCCGGACCCCTTCGAACACCCAGGGATGCTGATGACCCCCGATCCCCAGCGCGCGCCCATATCCGGTGCGAGACGCGCGGCCCGGCTCGCGGCCGCCGCCGGCCTGGTGGCCGCGCTCACCGCGGCCGGGCCGATACCCATGGCCCTCGCCTCCGACGCCGCTCCCGCCCCGTCCGCCGACCCCGCCGTCAAGTCCGCCAGCGACAAGCTGGGCGCCCAGGACGCGGAACTGCTCGCCGACGCCAAGGCGGACAACAAGAAGAACGTCACCATGATGGTGGCCACCGCCCCCGGCGCCACCGAACAGGTCGCCAAGCAGCTCGACGCGGTCAAGGGCGGCTCCGTGGGCCGCACCTACGACAAGCTCGGCTACGTGCGGGCGACCGTGCCGACGGGCAGGGCCGACGCCGCCATCAAGGCCGCCGAGAAGCTCGCCTCCGTGCACGGCATCGACCTGCGCCAGGAGATCCAGCTGGACGATCCGACGCCGGCCGGGGACACCGCCAAGGGCGCGTCCCAGAAGGCCACCGGGTCGTACGGCGGACCCGGCAGGAACACTCCCGCCAAGAACCCGTACAACCCGTCCTTCGAGACGGGCGCCGTCGACTTCGTGAAGGACAACCCGAAGGCCGACGGCCGCGGTGTCACCATCGGCATCCTCGACTCGGGCGTCGACCTCGGCCACCCGGCGCTGCAGAAGACCACCACCGGCGAGCGCAAGATCGTCGACTGGGTCACCTCGACCGACCCGATCGTCGACGGCGACGCCACCTGGCGGCCGATGGTCACCCAGGTCACCGGCCCGACGTTCACCGCCAACGGGCGTACGTACAAGGCGAAGGCGGGGTCGTACGGCTTCAGCACCTTCGCCGAGTCGGCCACCGCAGGCGGCGACGCCAAGGGCGACGCGAACCGCGACGGCGACACCACCGACAAGTGGGGCGTGCTGTACGACGCCGCCGCCGGGACGGTCACCGTCGACGTGAACGACAACGGCGACTTCACCGACGACGCCGCCATGAAGCCGTACAAGGACGGCTACCAGGTCGGCTACTTCGGCAAGGACGACCCGTCCACCGACGTCGTCGAGCGCCAGCCGTTCGTGGTGGAGATCCGCAAGGACGTCCCCATGGACCCGTACGGCGGCGACTGGGTCGGCAAGAAGGCCGACTTCGTCAACATCGGCGTCATCGAGTCCGAGCACGGCACGCACGTCGCGGGCATCACCTCGGCCAACGCGCTGTTCGGCAACAAGAACATGAACGGTGCCGCGCCCGGCGCGAAGCTCGTCTCCTCGCGCGCCTGCACCTGGACCGGCGGGTGCACGAACATCGCGCTCACCGAGGGCATGATCGACCTCGTCGCGAACCGCGGCGTCGACATCGTGAACATGTCCATCGGCGGTCTGCCCGCGCTGAACGACGGCAACAACGCGCGCAGCGAGCTCTACACGCGCCTCATCGACGACTACGGCGTCCAGCTGGTGATCTCCGCGGGCAACTCCGGCCCCGGCGCCAACACCATCGGTGACCCGGGCCTGGCCGACAAGGTCCTCTCGGTCGGCGCGTCCATCTCCAAGGAGACCTGGGCCGCCAACTACGGCTCCCGGGTCGAGAAGTCCTACGCGATGATGCCGTTCTCCTCGCGCGGCCCGCGCGAGGACGGCGGCTTCGCGCCGATCATCACCGCGCCCGGCGCGGCGATCAACTCGACGCAGACCTGGCTGCCCGGCGCACCGGTGGCCGAGGCGGGCTACCCGCTGCCGGCCGGCTACTCCATGCTGCAGGGCACCTCGATGGCCTCGCCGCAGGCCGCGGGGGCGAGCGCGCTGCTGCTGTCCGCCGCCAAGCGCGCGCACATCGACCTGACCCCGGCGAAGCTGCGCACCGCGCTCACCTCGACCGCGGACCACATCAAGGGCGAGCAGGCGTACGCCGAGGGCGCGGGCCTCATCGACATCGAGGACGCCTGGGACTCGATCAAGGACGGGGCGAGCGCGCACACGTACACCGTGAAGGCGCCCGTCGACACCGCGATCGACTACGCGCTGAAGACTCCCGGCTTCGGCACCGGCATCTACGACCGCGAGGGCGGTCTGAAGGCCGGGCAGCGCAAGACGTACGACGTCACGATCACGCGGACGTCCGGTTCGGCGAAGCCGGTGCTGCACAAGCTGTCGCTGAAGAACAACTCGGGTGACACCTTCGACATCGCCGGGTCGAGCAACGTGTGGCTGCCGCTGAACAAGGCCGTCACCGTGAAGGTGCAGGCCAGGCCGGAGTCGGCCGGGCTGCGCAGCGTGATCCTCCAGGTGGACGACCCGCGGACCGAGGGCGTCGACCAGCAGGTCATGGCGACCGTCGTCGTCTCGAAGCCGCTGGCCAAGCCGTCGTACACGTTCAACGACAAGAGCTCGGTGCAGCGCAACAGCACCAAGTCCTACTTCCTGACGGTGCCCGAGGGCGCCACGTCGCTGCAGGTGCGGATGAGCGGGCTGAAGGACGGCAGCCAGACGCGGTTCATCTCCATCCACCCGTACGGCGTGCCCGTCGACGACACGGCGACCCCGAGCTGCTACCCGAACTACGAGAACCCGGCCAACGTCTGCCGCCCGGACCTGCGTTCGTACGCGGACCCGGAGGCCGGCGTCTGGGAGATCGAGGTCGAGGCGCGCCGTACGTCGCCGCTGCTCGACAACCCGTACACGCTGGACGCCGCCGTGCTCGGCGCGTCCTTCGACCCGGCCGTGCAGACGCTGCCCGAGGCGAAGGTCGGCACGCCGGCCGCCGTCGACTGGAAGGTGACGAACAACTTCGCCGCCATCAAGGGCGGGAAGCTGCAGGGCGGTGCGCTCGGCTCGTCCAAGTCGGCGCGGCCCACCATCGCCGGTGGCGCCACGCAGACGTCGACGGTCGAGGTGCCCGCGGGCGCCGAGAAGCTCGACGTCGCGATCGGCAACGTCTCCGACCAGGCCGCCGACCTGGACCTCACGGTCTACGACGCGGCCGGGAACGTCGTCGGGCAGTCCGCCGACGGCGACTCCGAGGAGGCCGTGAGCATCGCGAAGCCGGCCGCCGGCACGTACACGGTGGAGGTCGCCGGCTACTCGGTGCCGTCCGGTTCGACCGCGTACGACTACACCGACGTCTTCTTCTCGCCGGCCCTCGGCACGGTGAAGGTCGACGAGTCGAAGACCGTGTCCCTGGCCACCGGGGCGTCCACGGACGTCGCCGCCGAGGTCACGGCCGCGGCCCCGGCGCCGGAAGGCCGGGAGTTCTTCGGCGAGGTGCGGCTGCTGAACGAGCGGGGCGTCGTCGCCGGCGTCGGCAGCGTGAAGATCGAGAAGGTCACCCCGTAGCGTTCCGGGTGACGTGAGTGCGAGGGGCGGGCGCCGGTGGCGCCCGCCCCTTCGCCGTCAGTCCTGCGGGCGCGCGCAGGTCAGGCCCTCGGCGCCGGGCAGCGCCTTGAGGATCTCCTTGCGCACGTCGGCGACGCCCCCGCCGGTCTCCCAGTCCTGCCGGTCCTCGGGGTACACCGGGGTGCGGATCAGCGTGTACGTGCCGGGCTTCAGGTCGGCGCGGGCCGTTCCGTGGAGGGTGACGGCGAACCGGGGGTGGTCGCGCACCGCCCGCTCGGGGCGGTAATAGCGCTTCACGTCGAGGAGGACGCGTACGTCGCCGTCGGCGCGCGGCACGATGCTGACCACCCGCCCCTCCACCAGCACCCGGGAACAGGCCAGGTGCATCTCGGGCGCGTACGCGGACTTGCCGCCGCCGTCCGCCGCCGACTTGGCGGAGCCGTCGGACGCGGTGCCGGCCGAGTCGGACCCGTGGGCGCCGAGCCAGACCAGACCGCCCAGGAACGAGGCGGCGCACGCCACGGCCAGCGCGCCGAGCGCGAGCCGGACCGGCCG
>NZ_JAAGMG010000045.1 GCF_010548525.1 Streptomyces sp. SID14478 | reverse complement strand
CGGCCCCGCCGAGGGCGAGGGCGGCGGTGGCGCCGGCCGCGAGCAGGCAGCGGGCGGCGGTGCGGGGGGAACGGATACGCAACGGAAGTCCTTCGCGGTGAACGGGCGGCTGGTGTGCGGGCTGCCGGGGTACGGACGACTGTGGTGCGGGTCGCCGGGACAGCGGGTGGCTCGTGTGCGGGTCGCCGGGATATGGGTGCGGGGTGAACGCATGGTGGGGGAACGGATGTTGGCGGACTCCGGTGTACCACCGGCCACGGCGGCGACGCGAGCCCCTTTCCCCGCGCGGGCCCCGGCCACTCCTGTGTTCACGCGATAGGACGATCATGTGTGGCCCCGCGGATGGCGGGGGAACGCCACGGGTAGGGCGGCGCTCATGACACAGCAGTCCTCACAGCCGTTCCAGCTGCCGCGCTTCTACATGCCGTACCCGGCGCGGCTCAACCCCCACCTCGACGAGGCCCGTGCGCACTCCGCCGCGTGGGCGTGCGAGATGGGCATGCTGGAGGGCAGCGGCATCTGGGACCGCGGCGATCTCGACGCGCACGACTACGGCCTGCTCTGCGCGTACACGCACCCCGACTGCGACGGCCCCGCGCTCTCCCTCGTCACCGACTGGTACGTGTGGGTCTTCTTCTTCGACGACCACTTCCTGGACATGTACAAGCGCACGAACGACCGGGCGGGCGGCAAGGCGCACCTCGACCGGCTGCCCCTGTTCATGCCGATGGACCTCGACGCGGCGGTGCCCGCACCGGAGAACCCCGTCGAGGCGGGCCTGATCGACCTGTGGCGGCGCACCGTGCCCGCCATGTCCCTGGACTGGCGCCGCCGGTTCGCCGCGTCGACCGAGCACCTGCTCAACGAGTCGATGTGGGAGCTGTCGAACATCAACGAGGGGCGGATCTCCAACCCCGTCGAGTACATCGAGATGCGGCGCAAGGTCGGCGGCGCGCCCTGGTCGGCCGGGCTCGTCGAGTACGCCACCGCCGAAGTCCCCGCCGCCGTCGCCGAGTCGAGGCCGCTGCGCGTCCTGATGGAGACGTTCTCCGACGCCGTGCACCTGCGCAACGACCTGTTCTCGTACGAGCGCGAGGTCTGCGACGAGGGCGAACTCTCCAACGGAGTCCTCGTGCTGGAGACCTTCTTCGGCTGTACGACCCAGGAGGCCGCGGAGGCCGTCAACGACGTCCTCACCTCGCGCCTGCACCAGTTCGAGCACACCGCGCTGACCGAGGTGCCCGCGCTCGTCCTGGAGAAGGGGCTCGCGCCGGACGAGATCGCCGCCGTCGCCGCGTACGCGCGCGGGCTGCAGGACTGGCAGTCCGGCGGCCACGAATGGCATCTGCGCTCCAGCCGGTACATGAACGAGGGAGCCGTCCAGGAGGCCTCGCCCCTGCACGGGCCCACCGGCCTCGGCACCACGTCCACCGACGTGCGGGCCCTGCTCGACGCGGTCGGCGCCGAGCGGCTGCGGGCCTACACCCACGTCCCGTACCAGAAGGTCGGGCCCTCCCGGCTCCCCGAGTTCCACATGCCGTTCGAGGTGCGCCTGAACCCGGCGCTCGCCGGCTCGCGCGCGCGACTCGTCCCCTGGGCGCACCGCACGGGCCTCCTCTCGGAGGGCGTCTGGGACGAGGACCGGCTCGCCGCCGCCGACCTCGCGCTGTGCTCGGCGGGCCTCGACCCGGACGGCACGCCCGAGGCGCTGGACCTCAGCGCGCAGTGGCTCGCGTGGGGGACGTACGGCGACGACTACTACCCGCTGGTCTTCGGCCACCGCCGCGACCTGGCCGCCGCCAAGCTGTGCACGCAGCGGCTGTCGGACTGCATGCCCGTCGCGGGGGAGGCGGTGCCCGCCCCGGTCAACGCCATGGAGCGCGGCCTCGCCGACCTGTGGTCGCGCACCACCGGTGACATGGCCCCCGCACAGCGGCAGACCCTGAAGGACTCCGTCGAGGTGATGACCGAGAGCTGGGTCTGGGAGGTGGCCAATCAGCTCCAGAACCGCATCCCCGACCCCATCGACTACCTGGAGATGCGCCGCGCCACCTTCGGCGCCGACCTCACCATGAGCCTGTGCCGCCTCGGGCACGGTCCCGCCGTGCCGCCCGACGTCTACCGCAGCGGCCCGGTCCGCTCGCTGGAGAACGCGGCGGTCGACTACGCGATGCTGGTCAACGACGTGTTCTCGTACCAGAAGGAGATCGAGTACGAGGGCGAGGTCCACAACGCGATCCTCGTCGTGCAGAACTTCTTCGGCATCGACTACCCGACGGCGCTGCGCATCGTCGCGGACCTGATGACGCAGCGCATGCAGCAGTTCGAGCACGTCGTCGCCCACGAGTTCCCCGTCCTGTACGAGGACTTCGCGCTGGGTGGCGAGGCGCGCGCGGTCCTCGACGGCTACGTCGACGAACTGCGCAACTGGATGGCGGGCATCCTCAACTGGCACCGGAAGGTGGACCGTTACCGTGCCGAGCACCTCGCGCGCCGCGCGCACGGCTTCGTCCCGGGACGGGCGCCCGCGGTCCCCGGCCTGTCGGCGTCCGCGTCCGTGTCCGCAGCGCGGCGTCCGGGGAACCTGGGCGGGGTGGAACCGGTCGCTTGACGTGCGGCGGCCCTTGGCCGTCGGTATCCACGGGGGCGTCTGCGCCGTCGCCCCGTGAGCGGTCGCCGACGTCTTCGTGCGTGCGGGCTGCGAACTGACAGGTGGTGGCTGCGAACTGATAGGTGTCGACAGTTCGCAGCCGCACGGCCGGCCCGCACGGCGGGCCGGCCCGCCCACCGAAGGGACGCGCATGACCGCCGCAGAAACGAAGGAACCGAGCGCCGCCGCACGGGAGGCGTACCCCGTGCTCGCCGAGGTGTGGCGGGGCGACTTCCTGGAGTCCGTGCACCACGGGGCCGTGGTCGTCCTCGGCGCGGACGGCCGCCCCGTCCTGACCGCGGGCCCGGTCGACGCCCCCATGTACCCGCGCTCGTCCAACAAGCCGCTGCAGAGCGCCGGGATGCTCCGCGCGGGCCTCGACCTCGACGGGGAGCTCCTCGCGCTGGCCTGCGCGAGCCACTCCGGCGAGGGCTTCCACCTCGACGGCGTCCGGCGCATACTCGCCGGCGCCGGCCTGGCCGAGAGCGACCTGCAGTGCACCGCGGCGCTGCCCATCGGCGTCGCGTCGGGCCCCGCGCACCTGGCCGCCGGACTCGGCCCGACCCGCATCACCATGAACTGCTCCGGCAAGCACGCCGCCATGCTGGCCACCTGCGTCGCCGCCGGCTGGTCGCCCGACGACTACCTCGACCCCGGCCATCCGCTCCAACTCGCCCTGCGCGACACCCTGGAGGACCTCGCGGGGGAGAAGTCCACGGCCGTCGGGGTGGACGGCTGCGGCGCGCCCCTGTTCGCGCTCACCCTCACCGGCCTCGCCCGCGCCTTCGCCCGGATCGCCACCGCACCCGCGGGCAGCCCGGAGGGGCGGGTCGCCGCCGCGATGAACGCCCATCCCGAGTACGTCGGCGGCACCGGCCGGGACGTCACCGCCCTCCTGCGGGCCCTGCCGGGCGCCGTCGCCAAGGACGGCGCCGAGGGGGTCTACGCCCTCGCCCTGCCCGACGGTTCGGCCGTCGCCCTGAAGATCGCCGACGGGGGTCAGCGGCCCCGGCCGGTCGTCATGACCGCGGCCCTGCGTCATCTCGGCGTGGACGTCGACGCCGACCCGTCCCTGGCCGCCCTCACCGAGGCGCCGGTCCTCGGCCACGGCGCG
>NZ_JAAGMG010000013.1 GCF_010548525.1 Streptomyces sp. SID14478 | reverse complement strand
GCGCCGACGGCGGTGAGCAGCGCCAGACCCGCGCCGGCGATCAGCGGCACGGACCCGGAACGGAAGGCGATGGAGTCCGGCACCACGCCCGCGCTCGCGAAGGCCCCGAGCAGCCGGCGCCCGAACCACGGCCCCGGCAGGCAGGCGAGCCCGGTGGCGACGACCGCGAGGAACAGGGTCTCGCCGAGCACGAGACGGCGCAGCTGCCCCGGCGTCGTCCCGATCGTGCGCAGCAGCGCCATCTCGCGCTGCCGCTGCTGGACCGACAGGCCGAGCGTGCCGGCCACGACGAACACCGTGACCATGGCGGACAGCCCGCCGAACGCCGCGGCGAGCGGGATCAGATCGCTCCCGTCGGCGAGGACGTCGGGGTTCTCGGCGCGGCCGCGTGCGTCCCCGGTGAGCACGGCGACGGTGTCACTGCCGACGGCCTCGCGCACGGCGTCGGCGACCCCCTGCACCCGCGCCCCGGACGCCGGGAAGACGCCGATGCTGTCGACCTTCCCGTTCCGCCCCGCGGCGTGCGCGGCCTCGGCGTCCGACAGGAAGACGTCACTGCCCTCATCGGGCCCGGCGGCGATCCCCGACACCCGGTAGCTCAACTCGGCGCCGTGCGCCAGCAGTTGAACTCGTGCCCCGACCTTGATCCCGGCCTGCTGGGCGAGCTTGCCGCCGAGCACGATCTGCGCGTCGCCGGTCGGCGCCGCGCCACTCGTCAGCGCGTACGGGGCGAGCCTGGCGGAGGACCACCCGTGCCCGGTGACCGCGCCGCCCCGGGCCAGCGCCGCGGGGAACGACAGGTCCGGCACGACGTCCCCGACCCCGTCGACGCGCTCGATGGACGTACGCAACTCCCCACCCAGCCGCATCCGTTCGGGGAAGACGAGCTCCTTCTGCGTGTACTGGTACCGCTGGTCGCCGGTGACGACGATCGGCGCGGCGGCGAGCCGGTGCGGCGGAGCGGCGTTGTGGATGCCGGTCTCCAGGAGACCGCCCGCCCCGATGACGATCAAGGCGCCGAAGAACAGGGCCAGGAAGGAGGCGAGGAAGCCGCCCTTGTGAAAGGCCAGCGAGCGTACGGCGATCCGGATCATGACCGCACCCCGTTCCCTGCCCCGTGCCCGACCGCCATCTGCATCCGCTCGGCGACCAGCTCCACGGTCGGCCGCTTCAGCTCGCCGACGAGCCGGCCGTCGGCGAGGAAGACGACCCGGTCCGCGTACGCGGCGGCCACCGGATCGTGCGTGACCATCACGACGGTCTGCCCGGCCCCGTCGACCGACTGCCGCAACAGCGTGAGCACTTCGGCGGCGGACCGGGTGTCCAGCGCACCGGTCGGCTCGTCCCCGAAGATCACCGCGGGCCGGGTGACCAGCGCCCGTGCGACCGCCACGCGCTGCTGCTGCCCGCCGGACAGCTCCCCGGGCCTGCTGCGCCGCTTGCCGCCCAGCCCGACCCGCTCCAACACCTCGTCCACGGCGCCCCGTTCGAGCCGGACGCCGGCCAGCCGCAGCGGCAGCGTCACGTTGTCCACCACGCTCAGCGCGGGCAGCAGGTTGAACGCCTGGAAGACGAACCCGATGCGCTCCCGGCGGAACCTGGTCAGCGCCCGCTCCCGCAGCCCCCCGAGCTCCACCCCGTCCAGCCGCACGGACCCCGCCGTGGGCCGGTCGAGCCCGGCCGCACAGTGCAAGAAGGTCGACTTCCCCGACCCGGAGGGCCCCATGACGGCCGTGAAGCTCCCCCTCTCGAAGCCGACGCTGACACCGTCCAGTGCCCGCACCCGCCCCCCGCTGTACTCCCGCCGGACGTCCCACATCCCGACAACCGGCCCCACCGACGTAGCCCCTGGCTTCTTCATGCCGTCCATGCTGGTCGCGGGGGCTACGCGCCCGACAGCGGCGACCGGTGGAAAATGGGGTCCACCAAGTGGTGGACGACCCCCGCGAAGCGGCCCCGCACGAAAGCCCCTTCTCGCCCGCATGCAAGCCGAGCCACCGGAGCTGGAACAGTCCCCATCGCCGCAACTGCCCCGCCTCGGACGGGAAGGACTATCCCCGCAGGCTGCCCGCGAACCGGATCTCTGTCGCCACGGAACAATCATGAGAGTCAATCAAAAAGACATCCACACGGACGAAGACTTGATCGCCCACTACGAAGAGGACGAGCCGTTCACCGGTGAAGTCGTGTCACACGACAAAGAGGGACGGATGATTCGCCTCGCAACCTACGTGTCCGGAATCCTCTCCGGCCCGCAACTCCAGTGGTACCCGGACGGCACGAAGAGAAGCGAAGGCAGAGCCAAGCAGGGCGTGGTCGTCGGCGAGTGGCGCAAGTGGCACCCGAACGGCCGCCTGGCAGAGCAGACCTTCTACAGCACCACCGGGTGTGAAGAGGGTTTTCGCGAGTGGGACAAGGACGGAACCCTTGTCGACGAGGGCGGCCGAGCCCCCGAGGCCGATCCCCCCGACACGCCTGACGCACCGATCGATCCAGCCGGGCTCCACTAGACCTCGGCGCGCACTGACGCGAACCCGGAGTCCTCCCATGTCGTGAACACGGAGGGACCACGACGAAGAGCGGGAGTCAGTGAGACTGACTCCCGCTCTCTCATGTCGGCATCCGCCCTGGTCACCCAGGAACGTTCCTAGGTGGTCCGGCGAGTGCCCCCGGCAGGATTCGAACCTGCGCACACGGCTCCGGAGTGGTTGTGTCATTGAAGCGGCATTAGGCCTCTGAACTGCGCTTATACCGCCGTACTGCGCACGATCTTGAAGGAGTGTGTCGGAGGTGTGACACACCGCCCAGCCCCGTTCCCCTTGAGAGTGTCCGAGCCGCACCCGCCTGCTCCTGGCCGAACCGAGGACGACGGGTGAAGGCGGTCGACCAACGTCTGGCTGTCCTGAAGGAAGCCTGTGGATGTCCGGCAAGATGCTAGACACTTCAAGTTTCGGTAGCTCACCCTTGTTAGTTCGGACTGGGGGCCAGTCACGACAAGTGGGATGTTCGGGGGTTTAGTTCATGAGCTCGACCGCTACGCGTTTGACGTGCTTCGCGATTCTCTCCGCTGTAGAGGAAGACTTGCGGAACGCAGTAGTCGCTGTCACTTCTGATAGTGACGACGCCAAAGAACTTCTAAACGAAGAGCGATTCGAAAAGGTTCTCATAAGGCGTAATCGTGACGTTGGGGATGGCGCGAAAGTCACCCTCGGCTCCCTCGTGTCGTACTTGGATTTTGCTGACGCCTACGAGGTCTTGAAAAAGCTCAAGGATCGCCTTCCCGAGGAATCGCAAGAAAGGCTGGCGCGCCTTGCGCCACGCATTTCGAAGCTGACCCAAGTTCGCAATCGGGTAGCGCATACTCGTCCGATGGAAGTGGACGACCTCGCGGTCGTTTATGACACGGCGGAGGAGGCGTGCTCCTCGTCGAATGACCTTTGGGGCTGTGTAGCGGAGTGCCTGCGAAGGATCGAAGCTGACCCCGCATACGTTCTGGGTTTGACGATCAGTCTGGTTGGGGAGCCGGATAATGCCCCTCAGCACAACCTTCCCGCACCTGAGTTCGACGAGACAGGCTTCTTTGGTCGGCGGCAGGAAATTGATCGCATCAAGAAGGCCATTAAAGGGGCCTACCCGGTGGTTTCAATCTTGGGTGACGGGGGAATTGGGAAGACTTCGATCGCCCTCAAGGTGGCATACGAGCTCCTCGATGACCCGAAGAATAAATTTGATGCTTTCGTGTGGGTTTCTGCCAAGGCGACCATTCTTACAGTGGGTGAAATCCGTCGAATCAGTGACGCGATTGAGAGTTCGCTCGGGCTTTTTGCGTCAGCGGTGGAGCAACTGGGCGGTAAGAAGGCGGCTTCGTCGGGCGATCCGGTGGCGGAAGTGCTTGAGTATTTGGAGCACTTTCGAGTGCTGCTGATTCTGGACAATCTAGAGACCGTCCTGGATCAGCGGTTGCGCGATTTCTTGCTTGATCTGCCCATGGGTAGCAAGGTGATGGTGACTAGCCGAATTGGTCTTGGCATCGAGAACCCTGTGGCGCTCTCACCGCTCTCTGATCACGACGCGACGCGGCTGTTGTACACGTTGGCGAGGGTGCGTGACGTGAAGGCCCTCCAGGGGCTTCCTGCGCCCGCCGTAACGAAGATGGTTCAGGCGATGAAGGGGCATCCCGCTTATATTCGGTGGTTCGTAGCCGGCGTTCAGTCTGGAATACGCCCAGAGGAACTGCTACGCGGGAATGAGCTCTTGCTCGATTACTGTATGTCGAACGTGTATGGCTACTTGTCCGAGCAGGCCCGCTCCGTGCTCCGCTCAATGCAAGTTTTGCCCGGTCGACGGAGCCAAGCAGAGCTTGCATTCATAAATGACTACTCCGCAAGCGCCATACAATCGAGTCTGCTGGAGTTGATGACAACCAACTTCGTTCAGATGCAAGGTGCGTCTATGGGGGATACGTCAGATACCACTTATCAGATCTCCGACTTTGGCAAGCAGTATCTTGATACGCGTCACGCGGTGAGCGGTGACCTAAGGTCTTGGTTTGAGGGGAAAAGTAAGGAGCTGACCGAGCTTGGCGTTACCTTGCAGGCTGAGAGTACCGCATCCCCATATGATCCGAGGACGATCGACATTAAGGGGCCCGGAGACTTTAGTGTGGCGCGGATTCTGCGTGAGGCGTTGCGTGAGTATGATCGGGGCGAATACGATTCTGCTCTAATTACGTGTCGAGAGGCACAGCTCCTTGCCCCCGCGTACCATGAATCTTGGCGTGCCGAGGCCTTCATTCATGTAGGGCGGCGGGATATGGGGTCGGCGCGCGCGGCGTACGAGCGGGCCATCGAACTTGCGCCTGAGTCACCCACGCTGAACTACTTCTACGGGACATTCCTGTTGAACGACGTAGTCGAGCCGCAGCTAGGTCTGGATTTCCTGCAGAAGGCTGCGGTTACGGCGGAGGTGCCTCCTAGCGTGATTCTGGAGATCGCGTGGGCGCACTCACAGCTAAATGATTTTGATTCTGCTGTGGCCAGCGCCGGCCACGTGGTGTCGTTGAGGCCAACTGCTGACGAGGGTGCGATTGCGCTGACAATTGGAGGCCGGTCAGCGTGGTCTGGTGCGCTGAGGTATCAGGAGGAACTCGCCTACAGTAGAGCGGCTGAGATAATTGAGGCATTCGTCGAGATAGTCGAAAATGCGCGTATCGAAATGCTTCACGGTGAGCCCTCCGATCGGATGATTCAGGTCGCTGAGGTGTGCGCTGATTTGCGCGAGAAAGTGGACGAAAACTACCTTGTGGCGAACTTCGACAATTTTGCGGCCCGGCTAAAGGATCGCGTCCGCGCGTTGGATCCGGTGCTGCTGAGTCGCCAAATAGGCTCCGTCAAGAATACGAATCAAGATCGCCTGTTCGGGTTCGTTCGATCGTGGGGGGAGGACTACTTCTTCCATCTCAGTAATCTGTGCATACAGGAGCACTGGGGTTACTTGTCCGAGGGGGTGGCGGTTGCCTTCGCCCCCGTGAAAGACGATCCGCGAGGAGATCGCGCCAACCAGCTCCGTTGGCTTGGCTGACCGTTAAAGTGGCGTAGCCCTGCAGGCAGTAGCCGCTAGAAACGCCGGATAGCGAAGGAAGTCGCCTCCGGCTCCTACGCCCATCGAGGGTTGGCTTCGCCAACAGGCTGTAACACTCGGGGCTCAGGGTGGAAGCCAGGCGTTCGACTCGGTACCGGTCCAGGGCGGGCCCGTGCTCTACCTCGCCCTGGAGGACACCCCGCGCCGCCTCCAGACCCGCATGGGCAAGCTCCTGGGCGGCCAGCAGGCGCCCGCCGGTCTGACCCTGGTCACGGAGTGCCCGCCCTTCCCTCAGGGCGGCAGCGAGGCCATCGCCGGATGGCTCGACCGCAACCCCGATGCCCGCATGGTCGTGATCGACGCGTTCGCCAAGATGCGCGGCCAGTCCCCACAGGGCGTGTCCGCCTACGACGCGGATTACGTCGCGGTCGGCTACGCGAAGCGCCTCGCGGACCACTACGGCATCGCCGTGGTGCTCGTCCACCACGTGCGCAAGATGGCCTCCGAGGACTTCCTCACGGAGGTCTCGGGGACCAACGGCATCGCGGGCGCGGCCGACGCCACGCTCGTCCTCAAGCGGGCCCGCGGGCAGGCGGACGGCATCCTGCATGTGACCGGTCGCGACGTGAACGAAGCCGAGTACGCCCTCTCGTTCCAAGAAGCCTCCGGCGCCTGGCACTTGCTGGACGGACCTGCCACCGATCACACCGTCAGCGACACCCGCGCGGCGATCCTGCGCTTCGTCCGGGCTCACCCCGGAGCGAAGCCCAAGGACGTGGCTCTCGCTCTGCATGCAGTAGTCAGCATTGCGGCCCGCTGCGTCCGCCGCGTACGTGACTGAATTAGCCCACTTTGCCACAGATCATCCCTTACAGGTGTAATGCCCGTCGGTCATGGCAGGGCCTTGGTCTGGCGGAAGTTGCCGCTCGGGAAGCGGGTGGCTGCTCGTGGGTCCGCCAGCTCTCGGGGGCGTCTTGCTGTCGCAGGGGTGTGTCGGAGGTGTGTCGCGATCAGCCGTAGACAACGAGAGAGAGCGGGAGTCAGTGAGACTGACTCCCGCTCTCTCATGTCGGCATCCGCCCTGCTCAGCGCTTGATTCGTGCTGGCTACTTGGCGAGTGCCCCCGGCAGGATTCGAACCTGCGCACACGGCTCCGGAGGCCGTTGCTCTATCCCCTGAGCTACGGGGGCGTGTGCCGCGTGGTGTGCGGCGACGGGTAGAACCCTACCAGCTCGGTCCGGGTCTTCAGGAACAGGTTATTTCCGGGGGCGGGAGGCCGGGGCGGGCCCCCGGTACGGGGCGGAAGTGGGGAAAACCCGGACGCGGCGGCGGGTGCCGACCTACTCTCGAGAGGTGCCAGGCGCGTCCGGTCGGGTCCTCGTTGTGGACGACAACAAGGTGATCCGGCAGCTGATCAGGGTCAATCTCGAGCTGGAGGGCTTCGAGGTCGTGACCGCGGCCGATGGTGCCGAATGCCTGGACGTGGTGCATCAGGTGCAGCCCGACGTGGTCACCCTGGACGTGGTCATGCCGCGCCTCGACGGCCTGCGGGCCGCCGCCCGGCTGCGTAGCGACCCGCGGACCAGCCAGCTGCCCCTCGTCATCGTCAGCGGCTGCAGTCAGTACGAGGTGGAGAGCGGGCTCGACGTCGGCGTCGACGCGTTCCTGGCCAAGCCGTTCGAGCCGAGTGAACTCGTGCGCGTGGTACGGCAGTTGTGCGAGCGGGCGCGTGCGTCGACGCCGCGCGGCCAGGGCGGGGACGGGCACACGGCCGACAGTTCTCGCCACGGTGCCTCGACGTCCGACGCCCAGCGCTGACACCTTCGCGACGCCCCGCGCCGTGACATCCCGCGCTGACGCCTCCGCCCCGCGACGCCCCGGCCCGTGCCGCGTCGCCCCGCGCGGACG
>NZ_JAAGMG010000473.1 GCF_010548525.1 Streptomyces sp. SID14478 | reverse complement strand
CAGATCGCGGACGCGCACCGGGCCGTCGAGCCCCGCGTCGGCGAAGCGCACGGTGCGCTGCGCCGCGTGGTCCGAGCGGTTGAGCAGGGCGACGGCCCGGTGGCCCGCCCCGGTCAGGACCTTGCTGTAGACGTCGCCGGTGGCGTCGCTCGCCACCCGGACGCCCTGGACGGCGAGCGGGTCCTGGTCCACGCCGATGATCTCCGGGTTGCGCAGCGTGTCGAGCATGCCCTGCGGCAGCGTGCGCGGGTCCGAGCCGATGACCAGCGGTGAACCCATCAGCGCCCACATGACCAGCTGGGTCGTGGACTCCTCGGTGGTGAGTTCGGGGGTGCCGTCCGCCAGCTTCCGCAGCGGGATGAGGTAGTCGGGGTCGTTGTAGTGGCCGGGGCTCTGCGCCTCGGGGTGCGCCATGTTGGCGTCCATGTTGCGCAGGATGTTGGGCCATTGGCCCTTCGACGGGGTGCCGTAGGCGACGTCGGTGCCGGTGCGCCAGGAGTCGGCAAGCCCGGGCCCGAACCGGTAGGAGTTGTGCGCGTCCTGGGCCGGGGTGTGCGGCACGCCCCAGTCGTCGGTCAGCGGGTTGCAGAGGTTGAGGAGCATCGGCCGTCCCGTCTTGCGGACGGCGTCGCCGAACTCCTTGAACGCCGGTTCCGGGTCGGCCTTCTCGGCGATCCCGCACAGGAAGTCGACCTTGATCGCGTCGACCTTCCAGCCGGCGAACTGCTGTGCGTCCTCGGTGTAGTGGCCGCGGCTGCCGAGTCCGCAGCTCTTGCCGCCGTCGTACGTCCCGGCGTCCGTGTAGATGCCCGCCTTCAGGCCGCGGCGGTGCAGGTAGTCGACGAGTGCGGGGATGCCCGACGGGAACCGGCCCGGGTGGGCGACGAGATGGCCCGCGCTGTCGCGCGGGGTGTCCGCCTGCCAGCCGCCGTCCAGCCAGACGATGTCGTAGCCGCTCGTGCGCAGGCCGCTGCTGACCAGGAAGTCGGCGACGCTCTTGACGTCCTTCTCGGTCGGGGCGCCGAGCCCGAAGTAGGTGTTCCAGCCCATGTACGGGGTCGGGGCGAGGGCGCTGGGCTCGTCGTGCGCGGGAGCGTGGCCGGCCGCCGCGGCGGGGAGCGCCGGGGACAGTACGGCCGCGACGAGGAGGGCGGCGAGCGCGGCCGTCCGCGTCGTGGCTGCGCGGGGTGAAGTCACAGAGCTCTCCTGAGGTGATGACCAACGAGGGGTGGCGTCGTCCGCCGTGGGCGGGCGCCGGAGGGGAAGTGCTCGGACGACTGTCGCCTCAGGGGTCGACCCTGTCAACAACAATTACTAATTAACTAAAAATTGAGAGGTGGGTGTGACCCGGAACGGAACGCGCAGGCGGGCGCCCCGGGCACGTCGACCCGCAGGCGCAGCAGGGCGCCGTCCAGCGGGCCGGGGCGTTCCAGGCCGATGCGCGCGCTCGTCACGAACAGGGTCCTGCCGTCCGCGCCACCCAGGCACAGCCCGGCCGGCTGGCGTACGGGCACGGGCACGACCTCGTCCAACGTGCCGTCCGCGCGGTAGTGATGCAGCACTCCCGCGCCCCACACGGCGCTCCACACCCCGCCGTTGAGGTCCACCGCCATGCCATCGGGGCTGCCGGACGTCACCGTCGCGAAGAGCTCGCCCTCATCGAGGGCGCCCGACGCCGGGTCGACGGCGTGGCGCAGCAGGCGTCCGCGGGCGCTGTCCGCCAGGTACAGCGTCCGGCCGTCGGCCGTGAACACCGGTCCGTTGGGCACGGTCAGGCCGTCCAGGACGCGGGTGACCGTCCCGTCGGGATCCACGCGCCACAGCGCTCCCCGGCCGGGAGCCGCGTCGTACGCCATGGAGCCCGCCCAGAACCGGCCCGCCGGATCGGCCGTCGCGTCGTTCATCCGGAACGGCCGCGCCGGGTCCTGCGGCGGCCGCGCCGCCCAGCGCGGTGGTGTGTCCGGGCGCAGCAGGCAGATCCCGGTGTCGGCGGCGGCGATCCATGTGCCGGGCGCGTCCGCGACGGGGGCCACCGCCCCCAGGGGGAAGGGCAGTTGGAGCAGTTCGCGCAGCGGACCGGAGCCGTCCGGCGGGGAGGCGGGGGGCAGGGTCAGCAGCCGGCCCGTGAGGATGTCGGTGAGGACGAGCCCGCCTTGCGTCCAGCGCACGCCCTCGCCGAGTTCCAGCCGGTCCGTGCTCGTCGCGTGCACGCTCACCACTCCGCGAAACTTCCGTCGTCGTGGCGCCACACGGGGTTGCGCCAGCGGTGTCCGGTGCTGTCGGCCTTGCGCACCGCGGCCTCGTCGACCCGTACGCCGAGCCCCGGCAGGGTGGTGCGGGTGGCCTGCCCGTCGGTGAAGCGGAACGGCTCGGGATCGAGGACGTACGAGAGCAGGTCGGCGGAGCGGTTGTAGTGGATGCCCCGACTCTGTTCCTGGATGAGGAAGTTGGGCGTGGCGAAGGCGATCTGCAGGCTGGCGGCGAGGGCGATCGGGCCGAGCGGGCAGTGCGGTGCCAGCAAGGCGCCGAAGGTGTCGGCCAGGGAGGCGATGCGGTGCACCTCCGAGATGCCGCCCGCGTGCGAGAGGTCCGGCTGTGCCACGGCGATGCCGGCCTGCAGCGCGGGCAGGAACTCGGCCCTGCCGTACAGCCGTTCACCGGTCGCCACCGGCACGCTCGTGCTCTCCACGAGGCCGCGCAGCAGATGGCCGTGCTCGGGCAGCAGCGGCTCCTCCGCGAACAGGGGGTGCAGCGGCGCGATCTCGTCCAGCACGCGGCGGGCGCCCGCGGGGGTGAACCGGCCGTGGAAGTCGACCGCGACGTCACGGTCCGGGCCGAGCACGTCGCGCGCGACGGCGACGCGGTCGACGACCTCCTGGACCTCGGCGCGGCCCGGCAGGGGAGCGGTCCGTCCTGCCGCGTTCATCTTCACCGCGGTGAAGCCGTGCTCGACCTGGGCGCTGATCTCCTCGGCCAACTGGGCGGGTTCGTCGCCGCCCACCCACGCGTAGACCCGCACCGCGTCGCGCACCGGGCCGCCGAGCAGGGCGTGCACAGGGGCCTGGTAGGCCTGGCCCGCGATGTCCCACAGCGCCTGGTCGAGGCCGGCCACCGCGCTGGAGAGCACGGGGCCGCCGCGGTAGAAGCCGCCCTTGGTGAGGACCTGCCAGTGGTCCTGGATGCGCAATGGGTCCTGGCCGACGAGGTACTCGGCGAGCACGTCGACGGCGGCGCGGACCACTTCCGCCCGGCCCTCGACGACGGGTTCGCCCCAGCCGACGAGCCCGTCGTCGGTCTCGATGCGGCAGAACAGCCACCGCGGGGGTATTTGGAACGTTTCGATACGAGCGATCTTCACAGGGTGCGCGGACCTTTCGGGGAAAGCAGCCGATGAGCCGGACAGGGCGGTCAGGACGAGGACTTGACGACGCTCCAGCCGCCGTCCACGAGCAGGCTGGTGCCGGTGACGAAGCCGGCCTCGGCGGACGCGAGGAACGCGATGGCCGCCGCGACCTCCTCCGGGGTGCCGAAGCGGGCGGCCGCCGTCTCGGCGACGCTGCGGGCCCGGTCCTGTTCGCCGATGCCGTCCCACGCGCCGGTCAGGATCGGGCCGGGCAGCACGGCGTTGACGCGGATGTCCGGTCCGTACTCGACGGCCAACTGGCTGCACAGGGACAGCACCGCGCCCTTCGTCGCGGCGTAGGCGGGACGGCCCGGCAGCCCCATGTGCGCATGCACGGACGAGGTGTAGACGACGGCCCCGCCGTGCGCGGACATGTCGGGCTGCACTGCCTGGAAGCCGAGGAACCCGCCGGTCAGGTTGACGGCGACCTGCCGCTCCCAGGATGCTCGGGTCATCTCGCCGGCCGGTGCGAGCTCCACGGTGTACGCGTTCGAGACGAGTACGCGCACCGGGCCGAAGCCGTGCGCGGCGTCCATCACCCGCTCCCAGTCCGCCTCGTCGGCCACGTCCGCGCGGACGAAGGCGGCCCGGGCGCCCTGTTCGCGCAAGCCCTGCGCGGTGCGCTCGCCGTGCTCGGCGTCGATGTCGGTGAGGACGACGGCCGCGCCCTCCGCCGCGAGGCGCCGTGCGGTGGCCGCGCCGATGCCGGCGGCGGCCCCGGTCACGACGGCGACCTGATCGGTGAAGCGTTCCATGCCGGTCATCCCATCTCCTCGAGGGTCCTGCCCCGGGTCTCGCGCACGCACTTCGCGGCGAAGGGCAGGGAGAGCAGCGCGAAGGCTGTGTAGATCAGATACGTGCCGCCCAGGCTCCACTCGGACAGGCTCGGGAATGTCGCGGTGATCGCCCAGTTGGCCACCCATACGGCGGCCGAGGACACACCGAGGGCGGCGGCGCGGATCGCGGCGGGGAACATCTCGCCGAGCATCACCCACAGCACGACGCCCCACGACGAGGCGAAGCAGAGCACGAACACATGGGCCGCGACGAGCGCCACCAGGCCCTGGGTGTGCGGGAGCCTGCCGTCGACCAGGTCCGCGGAGAACGCCCACGCCTCACAGGCGAGGGACACGGTCATCCCCGCGGAGCCCGCCAGGATCAGCGGCTTGCGTCCCACCCGGTCCACCAGCAGCATCGCGACGACGGTGCCGACGATGTTGATGAGGGAGGTGGTGAAGGAGTAGAGGAAGGAGCTGTTCGGGTCGATGCCCACCGACTGCCACAGGGTCGCCGAGTAGTAGAAGGCGACGTTGATGCCGACGAGCTGCTGGAACAGGGCCATGCCGATGCCGACCCAGACGATGCCGCGCAGTCCGAGGGCCTTTCCGCGCAGATCGCGGAAGGTCGAGCGCCGGTCGCGGCTCATGTGGCCGCGGATCTCGTCGATCCGGGCGTCGAGCGCGCTGCCCTCGCCCTCCAGCCGGGCGAGCACCCGGCGCGCCTCGGCGGTGCGGCCGCGGGCGATCAGATGGCGGGGCGACTCGGGAAGCGTGAACGACAGGACGCCGTAGACGAGCGAGGGCACCACCATGACACCGAGCATCCACTGCCAGGCCTCCAGGCCGGCGAGGTGCCCGCGCTGCTCCCCGTCGGCGAGCGACAGGATGAGCCAGTTGACCAGCTGGGAGACGGCGATGCCGATGACGATGGCGGCCTGCTGGAAGGCGGCGAGGCGTCCCCGGTACGCGGGCGGGGCGACCTCCGCTATGTAGGCCGGGCCGATGACGGAGGCCATGCCGATGCCGAAGCCGCCGATCACCCGCCACAACGACAGGTCCCAGAGCGAGAACGGGAGGGCCGAGCCGACCGCGCTGACGGTGAACAGCGCGGCCGCGATGCGCATGCAGGGGATGCGGCCGATGCGGTCGGCCAGGCGCCCCGCGACCGCTGCCCCGGCGGCGGAGCCGATGAGGGCGATGGCGATGACCTGGGCGAGCGCCGCCGGGCCGATGTCGTACCGGTCGCGTACGGCCTCGACGGCGCCGTTGATGACGGAGCTGTCGTAGCCGAAGAGGAAGCCGCCCATCGCGGCCGCGGCGGCGACGTAGACCACGTGCAGCAGAGCGGGCCGGGACGCGGTGGCGTCGGCGGGGGGAGCGGATGGTAGGTGCGTCATGTTCTTTCCCTGAGCGGCGGCTCCGTGCGGAGCCGGGACGTGCGGGCGGGGGGTCAGGGCACGCGGATGCCCCAGGTGGCGCGGCGCTCCTCGCCCGGAGCGAGGACGATCACGTCGTGGCCGCTGGAGAGCGCGTTCGGCGGGCAGGTCATCGGCTCCACCGCGAGCCCGGTCCGCCCGAAGTGGTCGGCGGTGTAGAGCTGCAGCCACCCGAAGGCCTCGTCCGCCCAGAGGTCGACCGCGCCGCCCTCGGGGGAGCGCAGCCGGGCCCAGGCGCGCCCGGCGTCGTCGCGGTGCAGTGCGGTGTAGGCGTGGTTGAGCACGCCGCCCCTCAACGCGCGGGGTCGGCGCAGGTCTTGCGGGGTGCCGTCGACGGGGCGCGGTTCGCCGTCCGGGAGCATCCGGGCATCGGGATGCAGACACCGCTCGGCGGCCACCTGCACGGTGCAGTCGTCGATGCCCGCCCCGAGCGTCAGGTACGGGTGTGCGCCGAGGCCGAACGGGGCGGGCCGCGAGGACCGGTTGACGACCGTGACGCGGGCGGTGAGGCCGTCGTGCGGGTCGAGCCGGTACGTGGCGGTGAGGCGCAGGGCGAAGGGGTATCCGGGGCGGGCGGCCAGGTCGAGGCCGAGGGTGACCTCGTTCGCTGCGTGCGGTGCGGCCTCGGGCGTCCACGTCTGCCAGGCGACGAGTCCGTGCAGCGCCGCGGCCGGTTCCCGCTCGTCCAGCGGGAGTTCGTGGTCGGCGCCGTCGAACGTGTAGCGCCCCTGGGCCAGTCGGTTGGGCCAGGGCGCGAGGATCTGCCCGTGTGCCGCGGGCGCCGGTTCGTCGGCGTCGAAGCCGAGGATCAACGGGCGCCCTTCATGGGCCAGTTCGCGCAGCGTCGCGCCGACTCCGGCGACGCTCGCGGTGTAGGGCCCCGCGGACAGACGGAGCTGGGTGCCCGACAGGGGCAGGGCGGCGTAGGGCAACGGACGGTCCTCGGGGTGCGGGCGGCAGGGCTACGACCAGGACTGCACCACCCGGGACACACACCCGTCAAGGATTATTCATAATTAATTTCTGGAGCGAGGGGGCCCGGCCCGGCATTGAGCTTCAAAAAATTAGGAATTAAAGTGGCGCTCGTTGGTGGCGCGAGCGGCATCCGGCCGTCGCGCGGAGGGGAGCGGAACATGGTGTCCTACGCCGGGCGCGGAGTGCACGGGGACGTCGTCGAGTCGCTCGGCTCCCGCGTCGTCGGGGGACAGGTCGCGGTGGGCGCCACGCTCGACCCGCGCACCCTCGTGGACGAGATGGGCGTCAGCCTCACCGTGATCCGCGAAGCCCTCAAGGTCATCGCCGGCAAGGGCCTGGTCGCCTCGCGCCAGAAGCGCGGCACCTTCGTGCGGCCGCGCACCGACTGGAACGTCCTGGACGGCGACGTGATCCGCTGGCGCATCGAGGGCGGCGAGGCCGAGGTTGTGCTGCGCGACCTCGCCGAGATGCGTTCCATCGTCGAACCCGCCGCCGTGCGCCGGGCGGCCGAACGCCGCACGCAGGAACAACTCGCCGATCTGGAAAGCGCCTTGGACGCCATGGCGCGCGCCGGGTCCGACGCGGCCGAGGCCGTCGCTGCCGACTCCGCCTTCCACCACGCGCTCCTCGTGGCGTCCGGCAACGAGATGCTGGCCAGGTTGCACGAACTCATGGCCCCCGCGCTGCGGGCCCGCGACAGCATCGTGCACGGGCCGCACGGCTGCGCCGACGACCCCGTACCCAGCCACCGCGCCGTCCTCGACGCGATCCGTGACGGCGACGCGGACCGCTCCGGCGCCGCCATGGCGCAGCTGCTCGCCAAGGCGGAGCGCGACCTGGACGCGGCGGTGCGCGGCGGGGCCGCGGTCCGGCGCGGCGGGAGCTGAATTCGCCCGCGCCGGGGGCGGGTTGGGCCGTTGACCTGGAGTCCCGGCTCTTGACCTCGACGCGGGCATGCCTGACTGTGTGAGGGCCGTGACGTCATTGCACAGGAGCCGCACGTGAGACGTATCAGACCGCAAGTCACCGTTGTCGCCGCTGTCGTGGCGGCGTTGGCCATGGGATCGGGCGGGGTGGCATCGGCCGATGTGACAACGTTGTCAAAGGTGGGGAGTGCCGCACTGGTCGACGATCCCGCCGACTACGTGGACCCGCTGATCGGCACCGGAAAGGGCGGTGAATCGGTCGGCGAGATCAACAACTTCCCCGGCCCGTCCACCCCGTTCGGCATGATGCAGTTCTCACCGGACACCGAGGGTTCGTACGCCGGGTACCAGTACCACAGCAGCAAGATCAAGGGCTTCAGCCTCAACCACGCCTCGGTGGGCTGCACCGCCTTCGGCGACGTGCCACTGCTGCCGGTCGCGGGGGACGTCGGCGCCGCGCCGTGGGACCGCACCGAGCCGTTCACGCACGAGGACGAGAAGGCCGAGGCCGGCTATTACGCCGTGACCACCGGCGCCGACGCGAAGGTCCGCACCGAGCTGACCGCCACGACGCGCACGGGCCTGGCCGCCTTCACCTTCCCCGCCGGCACCGGCGACGCGGCGCAGGTCCTCGTCAAGGGCGGCGGCAGCCTCTCCGGCGACAAGCAGGCCGACCTGAAGATCACCGGCGACCGCGAGGTCACCGGCTCCGCGACCACCGGCAACTTCTGCGGCAAGGGCAACGAGTACACCGTCCACTACGCGATCACCTTCGACCGCCCCTTCACCGCTCACGGCACCTGGGACGGGAAGACCGTGACCGAGGGCGGCGACTCGGCGGACGCCCCCGAGGCGGGCGCCTACCTGACGTTCGACGCGGCCAAGGACCGCACGGTGCGCGCGAAGGTCGCCATGTCGTACGTCTCGGTCGACGGCGCCAAGGCCAACATGGCCTCGGAGGTGCCCGGTTGGGACCTGGACGACGTGCGCAAGCAGACCCGGGGCCAGTGGACCGAGGCGCTGCGCAAGATCAGGATCGGCGGCGGCACGAGCGACGAGAGGAAGATGTTCTACACCTTCCTCTACCACTCGCTGGTGCACCCGAACACCTTCAACGACGCCGACGGCCGCTACATCGGCTTCGACGACAAGGTCCGTTCGCTGCCCAAGGGCCGTACCCAGTACGCCAACTTCTCCGACTGGGACACCTACCGCTCGCTCGCCCCGCTGCAGGCCATGCTCTTCCCCGAGCAGGCCAGCGACATGGCGCAGTCGCTCGTCCATGACGCGGAGCAGGGCGGCTGGTGGCCGCGCTGGCCGGTGGCGAACGACTACACGGGACAGATGACGGGCGACAACTCCGTCGCGCTGATCGCGAACCTCTACGCGTACGGGGCCCGTGACTTCGACCTCAAGACGGCCCTCAAGTACCTGGTCAAGGGCGCCACTTCGGTCGACCACACACCGGGCGCGTACCAGGAGCGGCCGGGCGTCGAGGAGTACGTGAAGAACGGCTACGCGAACAACAGCGCCGTGCGCGGCGACCACTCCCGCGTCGGCGCCTCGGTCACCCTGGAGTGGGCGATCGACGACTTCGGCATCGCGCAGCTGGCGAAGGCCGCCGGTGACAAGAAGACGGCCGCCACCTTCACCCGCCGCGGCCAGAACTGGCAGAACATCCTCAATCCGGCGACCGGCTACCTCTCCCCGCGCGGCGAGGACGGCCGCTTCCCCGACGGGCCCGGCTACCAGCCACCCGCCGAGGGCACGTTCGGTCAGGACGGCTTCGACGAGGGCAACGCGGCCCAGTACAACTGGCTGGTGCCGCAGAACACGGCGGGCCTGATCCAGGCCATGGGCGGCCGCGACGCCACGGCCAAGCGGCTCGACACCTTCTTCACCAAGCTCAACGCCGGGCCGAACGAGCCGTACATGTGGGCCGGCAACGAGGTGGACTTCGGCGTCCCGTGGGTCTACAACCACCTCGGACAGCCGTGGAAGACCCAGGAGAAGGTGCGCACCGTCGCCACTACCCTGTTCAGCCCGACGCCGGACGGCGAGCCGGGCAACGACGACCTGGGCGCCCAGTCGTCCTGGTACGTCTGGGCCGCCCTCGGGCTCTACCCGGCCACCCCGGGCACCCCCGACCTGTCCGTGCACAGCCCGCTCTTCCCGCGGGTGGTCCTCGACCTGCCCGGCGGCGGCCGAGACCTGGACATCCGGGCCCCGAAGGCCGCGGCGGACGCCCCGTACGTGCACGACCTGCGCCTCGACGGCCGCGATCGGGAGCGTACGTATCTGCCGCAGTCGGCGGTCACGAAGGGCGGCCGGCTCGACTTCGACCTGGGCACGAAGCCCGACACGTCCTGGGCCACGTCGGCGAAGGCGGCGCCGCCCTCCTACCGCGACGGCGAGCAGGACTTCCTCGCGTACGCGACGCCGAACCAGGTGATCGCCGCCCCGGGCGGCGACGGCGCGAAGCTCACGGTGTCCGCACAGCGGCTGGCCGGCAGCGACCGGACGCTGACGGTCACCGCGGACGCCCCCGCCGGGCTGACGGTGCAGGGCAAGAGGATCGACCTCGCCGCGGGCACCGGTTCCGGCACCGCCGAGCTGACGGTGAAGGCGGCGGCCGGCACCGACCCCGGCTACTACGAGCTGCCGCTCACCGTGCGCGGCAAGCACGGCGATCCCGTGCACCGCAGCGCGATCGTGCTGGTCGCCGCCGACGGCGGCATCACCTCCGCCCTCGGCAGCGCCTACTCGGCCGCGGGCGTCTCCAGCGACGACACCCCGGTCGAGGCCGACTTCGACGGCGCGGGCAACAGCTACTCGCGCCAGGCGCTGGCCGCCGCGGGGCTCAAGGGCGGTGCGACGGCCGAGGTCTCCGGTACGCGCTTCCTGTGGCCGGGCGCGCCCGCGTCCCGCCCCGACAACGTCACGGCGAACGGCCAGCGGTTCGACATCGCCGCCGACGCGAAGGACGCGAAGCGGCTCCTCTTCGTGGGGTCGGCCACCAACGGCGACCAGGAGAACAGCGCCACGGTGACCTTCACCGACGGGACCACGGCGCAGACGGACCTCTCCTTCGGCGACTGGACCAAGCCGGGCGGCGGCAGCGATCCGGTCCACGGCAACACCGTCGTGGCGAAGGCCGCGTACCGCAACACCCCGAACGGCAAGGGCGCGGACACGGTGTTCGTGTTCGCCACCAAGCCGTACGAGGTGCCGGACGGCAAGCACATCAAGTCGGTCACCCTGCCCAAGGACGGTGACCTGCACGTCTTCTCGGTCGGCCTCGGCTGATCTGCGCGCTCCAGGGGCCCGTCACCGGTCCGGTGGCGGGCCCCTGGGCTGTGCCGGGGGAGCGCGCACTACTCACGGGGCGCCCACAGCGGGCAGGGGGAGGTTCAGCAAGGTGGAACAGCCCGGGCGGCCGACTACGCGCAGACCCTCGTCGAGTTCGCCACCACCTCGGACCTCGTGATCTCGCTCGGCGGCCAGATCGGCGCAGGCGCCCTGAGACTCCTGCGTGTGTGAAGGGAGATGGGCCGCCGTGGTCCCTACGGGACGCGGGCCACGCCGACGTAGAAGCCGCTCAGTTCCTCGGCGGGCGCCGGGGAGTCCTTGTACCACCTGGTCGCGGTGACCAGACCGGGCTCCACCATCTCCAGGCCCGCGAAGAACGGCTCGACCTCGGCCCGCGTCCGCATGCGCAGCGGGATCGCGCCCTTGCGGTAGGTGTCCTTCACCGAGTCCGCGAGGTGCGGGTGTTCGTCGGTCGTGCCGTGCGAGAACACGAAGTAACTGCCCGAAGGGAGCGCGTCGACGAGCGTCCGCGTCAGGGAGCAGGGGTCCTCCTCGTCGGGCAGGAAGTGCATCAGCGCGATCATCGACAGAGCGACGGGACGCCCGAAGTCCAGGAACGTACGGGCGTGTTCGAGGATGGCGCCCGGTGCGCGTACGTCCGCCTCGATGTAGTCGGTGCTCCCCTCGGGCGTGCCGGCGAGCAGGGACTCCGCGTGCCGCAGCACGATCGGGTCGTTGTCGGTGTAGGCGACCCGCGCCGACGGCACGACGGCCTGCACGATCTGGTGCAGGTTCGGGCTGGTCGGTATGCCCGTGCCGATGTCGAGGTACTGGTCGATGCCGGTGCCCGCCAGCCAGGCCGCGGCGCGCTGCATGAACGCCCGGTTGCGCAGGGCGCTGAGCCGGGACTCCGGCGGAAGACGCTTCGCCACTTCCTGGTCGACCGGGTAGTTGTCCTTGCCGCCCAGCAACCAGTCGTAGACGCGGGCCGGATGGGGCCTGCTCGTGTCGAGACGACTTCCGGCGGACTGCTTCGTCATGCCTGACTCCAGCGTCTACTAGGGGCACCGACCGCTTCAGCGAGATCATCGAGCCCCGCGATTGTGCCACTGGCCAGACCTTCACGGCGAGGCATGGACGAGGTCGGCCGGGGCCTGTGCGGTCGACCCGCGGACGACGAGTTCCGGCTCGAAGAGCAACTCCCCGGGGTGGCTCTGGGCGCCCTGGATCGCGGCGACCAGCAGGTCGACCGCGGCGCGCCCCATCGCCTCGATCGGCTGGCGCACCGTGGACAGCGGCGGCTCGGTGCAGGTCATGAAGGACGAGTCGTCGTACCCGACGACCGACAGGTCCTGCGGGACGCGCAGTCCCCTGCGGCGGGCCGCTCGGACCGCGCCGAGGGCGAGGGGGTCGCTCGCGCACACGATGCCGGTGACGCCGCGCGCGAGCAGCCGGGTGGCGGCTGCCTGGCCGCCCTCCAGCGAGAAGATCGACCGCTCGACGAACTCGTCCGGGAGCGAGGTGCCCGCGGCCCGCGCCAGCGCGCGTGCCGCCTGGAGCTTGCGGCGCGACGGCTCGTGGTCGCGGGGGCCGAGCGCCAGGCCGATCCGCCGGTGCCCGAGCGAGGACAGATGGCGCCAGGCCTGTTCGACGGCGACCGTGTCGTCACAGGCCACGCAGGGGAAGTCGATCCCCTCGACCGCGGCGTTGATGAGCACGACCGGGATGCGCCGCTCCGCGAGCCGGTGGTAGTGGCCGTGCTGCGCGTTGCTCTCCGCGAAGAGCCCGCCGGCGAAGACCACACCGGAGACCTGCTGCTGGAGCAGCAGGTCGACGTAGTCCGCCTCGGCGGCGCCGCCCTTGGTCTGCGTGCACAACACGGGCGTCAGCCCCCGCTGGGCGAGCGCACCTCCCATCACCTCCGCGAACGCCGGGAAGATCGGGTTCTGCAACTCCGGGATCACCAGCCCGACGAGACGGGAGCGCTCCCCTCGCAACTGCGTCGGGCGTTCGTAGCCGAGGACGTCCAGCGCCGTCAGCACGGACTGCCGCGTCGCCTCGGAGACGCCGGGCCGCCCGTTGAGGACACGGCTGACCGTGGCCTCGCTGACCCCTACCTTCTTCGCGACCTGAGCAAGTCGTCGTGTCATGATCCCCGTTCCCGTCCCGTCTCGCATGTGGCGGGAACAAGGCCCGTACCACCCGGTCCTGACGCTGCGTCAGGGTCGCAACCAGGCCGCCGTGTCGCGCGGCAGCCGCCCCTGCCCGTCGAGGGGACCGCTGGTGAGGATCACCTGCTCGTACGGGGGCAGGTCGGCGGGTTCGTCACCGAGGTTGACCACGCAGATCAGCCCCTGGGCCCGGGTGAAGGCCAGCACCCCGTCCGCCGCGGGCAGCCACGTCATCGGGCCGTCGCCGAACCCGGCACCCGACCGGCGCAGCTGCAGCGCCGTGCGGTAGAGGCTCAGCATGGAGTCCGGGGTCGCGCTCTGGCGGTCGACGGCGTACTGCGCCCAGTCGTCGGGCTGCGGCAGCCAGGGCTCGGTGTCCGAACCGAAACCGTAGTGCGGCAGGTCGGCGGCCCAGGGCAGCGGTACGCGGCAGCCGTCGCGGCCCGGGTCGGTGCCGCCGGAGCGGAAGTGCATCGGGTCCTGGATGCGGCCCAGCGGGATGTCCGCCTCGGGCAGGCCGAGTTCCTCGCCCTGGTAGAGGTAGACCGAGCCGGGCAGCGCGAGGGTCAGCAGGGCCGCGGCGCGGGCGCGCCGCGTTCCGGAGGCGAGATCGCTGGGCGTGCCGAAGGCCTTGGCCGCGAAGTCGAAGCCGCTGTCCGCGCGGCCGTACCGGGTGACCGTCCGGGTCACGTCGTGGTTGCACAGCACCCAGGTGGCCGGGGCCTCGACGGGCGCGTGCTCGGCGAGGGTGTCGTCGATGGTGCGGCGCAGCCGGCCGGCGTCCCAGGGGCAGGAGAGGAAGTTGAAGTTGAAGGCGGTGTGCAGTTCGTCGGGGCGCAGGTAGCGGGCGAAGCGTTCCGCGTCGGGGAGCCAGACCTCGCCCACGAACACGCCGCCGTACTCGTCGGCGATCGCCCGCCAGGAGCGGTAGATGTCGTGGAGTTCGTCCTGGTCGATGTAGGGGTGCGGGTCGACGCCCTCCTCGAAGTCGGGCAGTCCGGCCCGCTTGGCGAGCAGCGCGGCGGAGTCGATCCGGACGCCGGCCACGCCCCGCTCGAACCAGAAGCGCAGTACGTCCTCGTGCTCGCGCCGGACGGCGGGGTGGGACCAGTCGAGGTCGGGCTGTTCGGGAGTGAACAGGTGGAGGTACCACTCGCCGTCGGGGACCCGGGTCCAGGTGGCCCCGGAGAACTGCGACGGCCAGTTGTTCGGCGGGAGTTCGCCGTGCTCGCCGCGACCGGGCCGGAAGTGGAACAGCTCCCGCTCCGGGCTTCTCGGCCCGGCGGCCAACGCGGCCTGGAACCAGGCGTGTTGGTCGGAGACGTGGTTGGGGACGATGTCGACGATGACCCGGATGCCGCACTCGGCGGCCTCCGAGATCAGCTTCTCGGCCTCCTCGATGGTGCCGAAGGCCGGGTCGATGGTGCGGTAGTCGGCGACGTCGTAGCCGCCGTCCACCAGCGGGGAGAGGTACCAGGGCGTGAACCAGACGGCGTCGACGCCGAGTTCGGCGAGATACGGCAGCCGGGAGCGCACGCCCGCCAGGTCGCCGGTGCCGTCGCCGTCTCCGTCCGCGAAGCTTCGGGGATACACCTGGTAGATGACGGCATCGCGCCACCAGTCGTCGGTGCGAGGCGTGGGAACAGCTGCCACGGGACGGTCCTTTCGGGCAGGTGGGACCCCGCCGCCGGCCTGCGCGGGGGCATGGATGAAGAGACCGGCGGCGGAGTGCTTCAGGGGGTGGCGGGGCTCGGTCAGCCCTTGAGGCTTCCGGCGGTCAGACCCGCCATGATGCTGCGCTGGAAGAAGAAGAACACGATGATCATCGGGATGCTGGCGATCACGAGTCCGGCCATGATCTGGTTCTGCGTGACCGCTCCCGCGGTCTGCGACAGGCCGACACTGATGGTCATCTTCTCGCTGTCGGGCAGCACGAGCAGCGGCCAGACGAAGTCCTTGAAGACCATGACGACCGTGAAGATGGACACGACCCCGAGGATGGGCCGGGAGATCGGCAGGATGATCGAGACCAGGATCCGCCAGGGGGGCACGCCGTCGATCTCGGCCGCTTCCAGGATCTCGTTCGGGATCGAGTCGAAGAAGCGCTTCAGGAGAAAGATGTTGAAGCCGTTGGCGGCCACCGGGAACCAGATCGCCCAGGGCGAGTTGAGCAGGTGCCAGCCGAAGATCGGCACGTTGGTCACCGTGATGTACGCCGGGATCATCACGACGATCGGCGGGATCATCAGCGTGGCCAGCATGCCGGCCAGGATCACGTTGCCGAACATCGGCCGGAGCTTGGACAGCGCGTAGGCGGCGCAGACGTCCACCGCGAGCGCGAACAGCCAGGCACCGATGGCGTAGAAGAGCGTGTTCTTCAGCAGCGTGCCGATGTCGAAGAGTTTCCAGGCGTCGGCGAAGACACCGAAGTCGGGGTCCTTGGGGAACAAGGTGGGCGGCATCTGGGCGATCTCCTCGCCCGACTTCATCGCCCCGGTCACCATCCAGTAGAGAGGGAAGACGAACACCAGGGTGAACACGAGCAGGACGAGGACGAGCAGCGTCCAGTAGATCTTGCGGCCCCAGCGGGACTTCAGCTCCAGCGGCGAGACGATGGTCCGCGCATGGCCCTCGGCCCACGCGCCGCGGCGCCTGGCCGCCTTCCGCTTCCCGCGCCGTTCCTGCGGACGTTGCGCCGGGGTCTTCTCCGCCGCGTCCGGGCGGGCGGTGGTGTGCACCATGGACCTACTTCTCCTCTCGGGTCAGCCGGAGCTGCACCGCGGCGACCGCCAGCAGGACGACCATGAGCATCAGGCCGAGCGCGCTGCCCGCCCCGTAGTTGCCGCCGTAGACGAACGCGTACTGGTACATGAGGTAGACGACGGTGACCGTCGCGTTCTCCGGGCCGCCGCCCGTGAGCATGTACGGCTCGATGAACACCTGCATGGTGGCGACGAGTTGGAGCATCAGCATCAGCAGCAGGATCAGCCGGGTCTGCGGGATCGTGACGTGCCAGATGCGCTTGAGGATGCCGGCGCCGTCGAGCTCCGCCGCCTCGTACAGGTCACCGGGAATGTTCTGCAGGGCCGCCAGGTAGATCAGTACGCCGGCGCCCAGGTTCATCCAGGTGGAGACGATCACCAGGGAGATCAGCGCGGTGCTGGTGGAGTCCAGCCACGACAGGGTCGGCAGCCCCACGAAGTCGAGGGCCTGGTTGAACAGGCCGGGTCCCGGATCGTAGAACCAGCGGAACAGCAGCACCGCGACGATCGGCGGGAGCATCACGGGCAGGTACACCACGAACCGCAAGTACGCCCGGGCGTGCCGCAGTTCGTTGAGCACGATCGCCACGGCGAACGGCACCACGTAGCCGCACAGCAGCGCCAGCAGCGTGAAGACCAGGGTGTTGCGCCAGGCCTGGCCGAACGCCGGGTCGTCCACCACCGTGCGGAAGTTGTCCAGGCCCACCCACGACGGATCGTCGACGAGGTTGGTCTGCTGGAAGCTGAGGAGGACTTCCTTGATGATCGGCCACCACGCGAACATGGCGAAGCAGAAGAGCGCGGCGCACAGGAACCCGTACGCGCTCAGGTTCCTGCGTGCGGCCCGGCCCCGCTTGGTGGGCGGTCGTGGCCGGCGCCGCGGAGTGGTCCGCTGCTTCGGCTCCAGCGTGAGTGTTTCCATCGTGATCTCCCGTTCTCGGCTCCGGCTGCTGTGCGGGCCGACGCGGGGTGCCGCGGCTGTGGGCGGCACCCCGTGACCGTCTGCGTCAGGGCTTGGCCAGAATCGAGTTCGCCTTGGTCTCCGCGTCCTTGAGCAACTTGGCGGGGTCGGCGTTCTCCCGCGTCAGCACCGCGGACATGGCCACGTCGAGGACGGCGTAGAGCTCCTGCGCCTTCTCCGGCTCCAGCTTGGGCTCGACCGCGGCCGACGTGACGGAGTACGACTCGTAGTTCGTGATCGGCAGGTTGGCGTTGGCCTTGCGACCCTCGACGATCTTCTGGCCGGTGGGCGAGGTGCCCATGTAGTCGTTGTTCGGCACGCCCACGGCCTCACCGTTGGCCTTGCCGCGCGCGAAGTCGAAGCGGCCCTTGCCCGGCGTGTTGAACTGGAAGTCGATCCACTCCAGGCCCGCCTTGGTCTGCGCGGGGCTCGCCTTGGGGTTGATCATGTACGCCTCGCCGCCGGTGAGCGACGCCTTGCCGTCCGGTATCCCGGTGATGCCGTAGTCGTCGACCTTGCCCTGGAACTTCTGGACGACGTCGGTGACGACGTCCGGGGCACCGAGCATCATGCCCGTCTTGCCGGCCGCCATCTGCTGCATCAGCGACTCCCAGCCGATGTTGACCTTGCTGCCGGTGCTGTTGTCCTTCCAGCGCATGTCGTGCAGGGCCTGCAACACCTCCTTGCCCTGGGGGCTGTTGAAGGCGGCCTTGTGGTTGGTGACCATCTCCCCGCCGCGGCTGTAGAGGGCCTGCGCGAAGTGCCAGCCGCCGGTCGCGCCGCCGCCGTACTCGCCGTAGCCGACGTAGTCCTTGCCGAGTGCCGCGATCTTCTTCGCGGCGGCGCGGACCTCGTCCCAGGTCTTCGGCGGAGTGTCCGGGTCGAGGCCGGCCTTCTTGAACACGGCACGGTTGTAGACGAGTCCGACGCTGTAGCTGACGTTCGGGATGCCGTAGACCTTGCCGTCCTTGGTGACCATGTCGCGCACGTCCTGCTTGATGTCACCGAAGTTCTTCACGTACTTGGTGTCACTGGTGATGTCCTTGGCCTGCCGCTTGGAGATCACGTCGGCGTAGTTGGTGACGGGCACCATGAAGACCGTCTCCATCTGTCCGCCGGCGAGCTTCGCGGCGAAGGTCTTCGGGTCGAAACACGGCTGCTGGTCCGTGCTCTTGACCTTGACGCCCGGGTGCGCCTTCTCGAACGTGGCGACGTCGTCGTCCCAGGCCTTGCGCTGCTTCGGAGCGGTCTTCGCCGGCTGACACGCCACGGTGATCGACACGCTTCCCCCGGACGAGGAGTCGTCCGACGAGTCACCGCCACAGGCGGCGACGGTGCTCAGCACGAGGCCTGTGGTCAGAAAGATCGCGAGGTTACGGGGCTTCATTACGGCTCCTCTAGGGGTGATGCCCAGGCACTGCCCTGATTCGGAGCGTCACATTAGGACGACGAACAGAAGTACGCAAGATATCGATGCACCTTTGCAAGATTACGACTGTGTCACGACGCATTCGACGGGCGACTCGTCGCACTCGGGGATGTCTGTGCACTCGCAAGCCAGGCGTGTCCTGCGCCAACGGAGGCATTCCGTCCGGTCGTTGTCGTGTACGGCGACGGAGTGGCGCCTGCGGCCCGGGAGATTCAGGCCTTGGTGTCGATGCTTTATTACGCAAGCTTGTCAATTAATTGCAGTTGCTGCGCGACATCTTGTGTTCATCTGGCGGTGATGCTTGAGTGGGCCGCCCCTGACCCCCACCAGGAAGGCGCACCCTCCCATGTCTCGGAGTGTCATGCGCACGTCATCCATGAGCGTGCGCCACGGTGCGTACGCCCTCGCCCTGGCCGTAGCCCTCGTGGGTACCGTCGTCGGCGTCGCGGGCCCCACCTCCGCGCGACCGGCCCCGGAATCCGAGGCCGCCGCCGCAGGAGCAGCCCTCCCCTTCACCTCCGTCGAGGCGGAGTCGGCCACCACCACCACCGGCCGGCGGATCGGCCCCGACCACACCCAGGGCACCCTCGCGTCCGAGGCCTCGGGCAGACAGGCCGTACGCCTGGACGCGGGCCAGAGCGTCGAGTTCACCCTGGACCGGGCGGCCGACGCCGTGAACGTCGCCGCCAACGTGCCCGACGGACAGAGCGGTTCCCTCGCCGTCTACGTCAACGGCACCAAGCTCGACGCGTCCCTCGCCGTCACCTCCAAGTACAGCTACGTGGACACTGCCTGGATCGCCGGTGCCAAGACACACCACTTCTTCGACAACGCCCGTCTCCTCCTCGGCCGGAACCTGCAGGCCGGCGACAAGGTGAAGCTGGAAGCCGTGGCGACCCAAGTGACCGTCGACGTCGCCGACTTCGAGCAGGTCTCGGACCCCGCCGCCGCACCGGCCGGAGCGGTCTCCGTCGTCGACAAGGGCGCCGACCCCACCGGCAGGCAGGACTCCACGCAGGCCTTCCGCGACGCGATCGGTGCGGCCAGGAGCAGCGGCGGCACCGTGTGGATCCCGCCGGGCGACTTCACGCTGGGCGGCGAACTGAGCGGCGTGGAGAACGTGACGATCCAGGGCGCCGGCAACTGGCACTCGGTCGTGCACTCCTCGCGCTTCATCAATCAGTCCGCCTCGGCGGGGAAGGTCCACCTGAAGGACTTCGCGGTCCTGGGCGAGGTCACCGAACGCGTCGACAGCAACCCCGACAACTTCGTCAACGGCTCCCTCGGCCCCGACTCCAGCGTCTCCGGGATGTGGGTGCAGCACCTCAAGGTCGGCCTCTGGCTGACCGGCAACAACGACAACCTCGTCGTCGAGGACAACCGCATCCTCGACACCACCGCCGACGGCCTCAACCTCAACGGCACCGCCACGGGCGTCACCGTCCGCAACAACTTCCTGCGCAACCAGGGCGACGACTCCCTCGCCATGTGGTCGCTGAACACCACCAACAGCAACGACACCTTCGCGAACAACACCGTCTCCCAGCCCAACCTGGCGAACGGCATCGCGATCTACGGCGGCCGCGACATCACCGTCAAGGACAACCTGGTTCTCGACACGAACGCGCTCGGCAGCGGCATCGCCGTCTCCAACCAGAAGTTCCTCGACCCCTTCTTCCCCCTCGCCGGGACCATCACCGTCTCCGGCAACACCCTCGTGCGCACCGGCGCGATCAACCCCAACTGGGGCCATCCGATGGGTGCGCTGCGCGTCGACGCGTACGACAGTGCCATCGCGGCTGACGTAGCCCTCACGAACAACACGATCAAGGACAGCCCGTACAGCGCCTACGAGTTCGTCTCCGGCGGCGGCAGCGGCAAGGCGGTCCACAACGTCACCGTCGACGGCTCCGCCGTGGACGGCGTCGGAACGGTCGTGGTCCAGGCCGAGACGCCCGGCGCGGCGAAGTTCAGCAACGTACAGGCCACCGGCGTCGGCGCGGCCGGCGTCTACAACTGCCCCTACCCGGCGGGCTCCGGCACCTTCACGCTCACCGACGGCGGCGGCAACTCCGGCTGGGACACCACCTGGGACGACTGCTCGGCCTGGCCCCAGCCCTGACGTGTCCCGATCCCCGAACCCACCCGCACATCCCGTACCTCGAGAGGAACGCCGTGAGATGCAGACAACGGAGCAGACGGGTCCTGGCCGTCTGGCTCGGCGCCGCACTGACCGCCCTCGGATTGACGCCACTCGCCGCCCAGGCGGCCCCGGCGCCCACCGCAGCGGCGGTCGCCAACCTCGCCCTGAACAAGCCGATCGAGGCGTCCTCGTCGACCCAGAACTACTTCGCGCCGAACGCCAACGACGGGGCCACGAACACCTATTGGGAAGCGGGCGGCTCCCCGTCGACGCTCACCGTGAAGCTGGGCGCCGACGCCGACCTCGCCTCGGTCGTGCTCAAGCTCAACCCGGACCCGGCCTGGGCGACCCGCACACAGAGCATCGAGGTCCTCGGACGTGAGCAGTCGGCGTCCGGCTTCGGCTCGCTGAAGGCGCGGGCGGACTACACGTTCAACCCCTCCGCCAACCAGAACACCGTCACGATCCCCGTGAGCGGACGCTACGCCGACGTCCAGCTGAAGATCTCCTCCAACAGCTCCGGATACGGCGGCCAGATCGCCGAGTTCCAGGTCAACGGCACCGCCGCGCCCAACCCCGACCTGACCGTCTCCGGCCTGACGTGGAAGCCGGCCCAGCCCAGCGAGAGCGACGCCATCACGGTCGACGCCACCGTGCGCAACACCGGTTCGGCCGCCTCGGCCGCGACCACGGTCGACGTCAGCCTGGGCGGCACGGTCGCGGGCAGCGCCGCGGTCGGCGCGCTCGGCGCCGGCGAATCGGCGACCGTACCCGTCGCCATCGGCAAGCGGGCGCAGGGCAGTTACGCCGTGTCCGCGGTGGTCGACCCGCAGGACACGGTCGCCGAGCAGGACAACGACAACAACAGCCGCACCGCCGACAGCAAGCTGACGGTCGGCCAGAGCCCGGGGCCCGACCTGGAGGTCACCGACATCACGTCGAACCCGGCCAGCCCCGCCGTCGGCAAGGACGTCACCTTCGCGGTGAAGGTCCACAACCGCGGCACCAGCGCGGTCGCCGCCGGCTCGGTCACGCGGCTGACCGTGGGCGGCAAGACGCTGAACGGCACCGCGCCCGCGATCGCCGCGGGGGAGAGCGCCACCGTGGCCCTCACCGGCAGCTGGACCGCGACCAGCGGCGGCGCCACGCTCACCGCGACCGCCGACGCCACCGGCGTCGTGAACGAGACGAACGAGAACAACAACGTCCTCGCCCGGTCCATCGTGGTCGGCCGCGGCGCGGCCGTGCCCTACGCCGAGTACGAGGCGGAGGACGGGCACTACGACGGCACGCTCCTGCAGGCGGACGCCGAGCGCACCTTCGGGCACACCAACTTCGCCACCGAGTCCTCGGGCCGCAAGTCGGTACGCCTCAACTCCACCGGCCAGTACGTGGAGTTCACCTCGACGAGCTCCACCAACTCGATCGTCGTACGCAACTCCATCCCCGACGCCCCGGGCGGCGGCGGCCAGGACAAGACCCTGAGCCTGTACGCCGACGGCAAGTTCGTGCAGAAGCTGACCCTGTCCTCCAAGCACAGCTGGCTGTACGGGAACACAGACCAACCGGAGGGCCTGACCAACACCCCCGGCGGTGACGCGCGCCGCCTCTTCGACGAGACCCACGCCCTGCTCTCCCAGACCTACCCGCAGGGCACCACGTTCCGGCTGCAGCGCGACGCCGGTGACGACGCCGCGTACTACGTCGTCGACCTGATCGACCTGGAGCAGGTGGCCCCGGCCGCGAGCAAGCCCGCCGAGTGCACCTCGATCACCGAGTACGGGGCGATCCCGAACGACGGCATCGACGACGCCGACGCGCTCCAGAAGGCCGTGACCGCCGACCAGAACGGCGACATCGCCTGTGTGTGGATCCCGGCCGGGCAGTGGCGCCAGGAGAAGAAGATCCTCACCGACGACCCGCAGAACCGCGGCCAGTACAACCAGGTCGGGATCCGCGACGTCACCATCAAGGGCGCCGGCATGTGGCACTCCCAGCTCTACTCCCTGATCCCGCCGCAGGACGCGGGCGGGATCAACCATCCGCACGAGGGCAACTTCGGCTTCGACATCGACGACAACACCAAGATCTCCGACCTCGCCATCTTTGGCTCGGGCACCATCCGCGGCGGCGACGGCAACGCGGAGGGCGGCGTCGGCCTCAACGGCCGCTTCGGCAAGAACACCAAGATCACCAACGTGTGGATCGAGCACGCCAACGTCGGCACCTGGGTCGGCCGCGACTACAGCAACATCCCCGAGCTGTGGGGCCCCGGCGACGGCCTCGAGTTCAGCGGCATGCGCATCCGCAACACCTACGCCGACGGCATCAACTTCACCAACGGCACCCGCAACTCCACCGTCTTCAACTCCTCGTTCCGCAACACCGGGGACGACGCCCTGGCGGTGTGGGCCAGCAAGTACGTCAAGGACACCTCGGTCGACGTGGGCCACGACAACGCCTTCCGCAACAACACGGTCCAACTGCCCTGGCGTGCCAACGGCATCGCCGTCTACGGCGGGTACGGAAACAAGATCGAGAACAACCTGGTGTACGACACCATGAACTATCCCGGCATCATGCTCGCGACCGACCACGACCCGATCCCGTTCTCCGGGCAGACGCTGATCGCGAACAACGGCCTCTACCGCACCGGCGGCGCGTTCTGGAACGAGGACCAGGAGTTCGGCGCCATCACGCTGTTCGCCCAAGGGCCCGACATCCCCGGTGTCACGATCCGCGACACCGACATCCAGGACTCGACGTACGACGGCATCCAGTTCAAGACGGGAGGCGGGTCGATGCCGGACGTGAAGGTCAGCAACGTGACGATCTCCAAGTCCGTCAACGGCTCCGGCATCCTCGCCATGGGCGGCGCGCGCGGCAGCGCGACGCTCACGAACGTGCGGATCTCCGACTCGCGCGACGGTGACATCCTCGTCGAACCCGGCTCGCAGTTCGTGATCAACGGCGGCGAGTAGCCGCCTGCTGCCCGGCCCCCGGTGCCACCGGGGGCCGGGCAGCGTGCTGTCGGGGCCCTCGCACGGCGACGAGCACCTCGATGAGCAGGCACAGTCCTGCCCCCACGGCGTACCAGAACAGGTCCGGTGCGTTGAAGGTCGAGCCGAGGAGCGGCCGCAGGACGGCCGGGATCCCTGCGATCTGCAGCAGTTCGACGGCCCAGCTGAAGCCGAGCGCGACGGCCGCGGCGATGCCCGGCCGCAGCCTGGGCGCGACCAGGACCACCACGGCGTACACCAGCACGGTGTACAGGGCGTCCCCCGCGTACTTCGCGAAGTCCCCGCCGCTCCACGCCCGTACGGAAAGACCGCCCGCGACGGTCACCGCCGCGCCCCCGAAAGCCCACCACCGTCTGTTCATTTTCCGGAGCCTAAGCGGAGAGGGGGGCGCTCTGCGCGTCGGCCTCGTCGTCGTCGCTCTCGCGAGGACCGAACGGCCAGACCTTCTCGAAGCGGGCCCACACGGCGAACGCGGCGCAGCCGAGCACGAGCCAGGCCAGGGACCATTCGATGGGGTGGCGGCCGGGGGAGTTCTTGTCGGCGTACCCGTAGATGACCAGCCAGCCGACGAGCGCCACCACGCTCGGCAGCGGATAGAGCCACATGCGGTAGGGGCGGTGCATGGTGGGGCGGCGCCTGCGCAGCACCGTGACGGCGGCGATCTGCGCCAGCGCCTGGACGATCACCATCACGGTGGTCAGCAGTTGGATGAGGGTCTGCAGGTCGGTGTGACGGCCGATCATGAAGCCGATCGCGGTGATGACGCCCATCGTCGCGAGGCCCACGGTCGGGAAGCGGTGGCGGGGGTGCAGCCTGGCGTACGGGCGGAAGAAGACCCGGTCGCGCGCGGCGTCGTAGGGCACCCGCGAGCCTCCGAGCAGCCCGGTGAAGACGGAGGCGAACGCGGTGATGAGGATGAGCACCGTGACGATCTCGGCGGGCCCCTTGCCCCACGCCTTCTCCAGTACCGCGGAGGCGACCGAGGTGGAGGCGATGTCGTGGGGGTCGGTCATCCGCTGCCAGTCGAGCACGCCCAGCGAGCCGATCTGCAGCAGCAGGTAGATGCACATGATGCCGAGGATCGAGAAGACGATGGAGCGGGGCAGGGTGCGCCCCGGGTCCTTGATCTCGGCGCCCATGTACGCGGTGGTGTTGTAGCCGAGGTAGTCGTAGATGCCGATGGTCAGGCCCGCCGCGAAGCCGATCCAGAAGTGATTGCTTGTCAGGTCGAAGGCGTGCGCGGGGTAGGTGAAGGCGCGGCCCGGGCTGAAGTGGCCGAGAGCGGCGGCGATCACGAGGACGACCGAGGCGATCATCACCGTCCACATCACGACGGTGATCCGGGCGATGTGCTCGATGCCGCGCCAGAGCAGCAGGACGACGACGGCGATGACGCCCAGGCCGATCAGGTCGCCGGACGTCCGGCCGAGCCCCGGCGCCAGATAGCCGAGGTACTGCACGAACCCGACGACGCCGGTGGACATGATGAGCGGGATGAACAGCATCGCCGTCCACACGAACAGGAACGGCGTGAGGCGCCCGGTGCGGTGCTTGAAGGCCCGTCGCAGATAGACGTAACTGCCGCCGGAGCCGGGCATGGCAGCGCCGAGCTCCGCCCATATGAGGCCGTCGGCCAGTGCCAGGACCGCGCCGGCGAGGAAGCCGATGACGGCCTGCGGGCCGCCGAAAGCGGTCACCATCAGCGGGATGGTGACGAACGGTCCGATGCCGCACATCTGGCTCATGTTGATGGCGGTGGCCTGGAAGAGTCCGATGCGGCGTACCAAACCGCCGGACGCGGGTGGGGTCGTGGACACGAGGGCCTCCCCGGCCTGGTGACGAAGGAACGGGCGACGAGCGAGTCCGGGGGAGTCGCCGCGGCGCTGGGCGTGATTAAGTTAAGTAGCTTTACTAGCAACGTCAAGGGTCCGTCAGGAGCCCATGACGGACGATGCGCGAGGATGTTGCGATGATCAGCGGCGACGAGGGTGTGGATCAGCCCATGAACGCGCGGCGGCAGCGCAGCAACAACGAGCGGCTGCTGCTCGACCGGCTGCGCGCGGACGGCCCGGCGTCCCGGGCCTCACTGGCCCGGGTCACCGGCCTGTCCAAACCGACCGTCTCCAGTGCCCTGGCCGCCCTCGAACGGGCGGGCCTCGTGCGTGAGGCCGGCACCCACACCCCCGAGCGGGGCCGCGCGTCCGTCCTCTACGCCCCCGACCCGACGGCCGGATACGCACTCGGCATCGACATCGGGGCGACCTGGCTGCGGGTGGCCCTCGCCGATCTCGACGGCACGCTGGTGGCCCGGCTGGAGGTCCGCAACCAGGCCCGCACCGCCGGCGCCCTGGCCGACCTGGTGATCCGCGCCGCCGACCGACTCATCGACGGATCGGGGGTGGCCCGGGAGCGGATCGCCCAGGCCGTCGTCGGCACACCCGGCGTGTACGACGAACGGCGCCGCCGCGTGCGCTACGCCCAGCACCTTCCGGGCTGGGGCAGGGCCGGATTGTTCGACCGGATGCGCGAGCGGCTCGGCGTCCCCCTCGCCGTGCACAACGACGCCAACCTGGCCGCGCTCGGCGAGTACGCCTTCGGCGTCGGGGCGGGCAGCAGGCTCTTCGTCTACGTCATGATCGGCACCGGTCTCGGCATGGGCGTGGTCAGCGCGGGCCGGCTGTTCACCGGGGCCAACGGCGGCGCGGGCGAGATCGGTTTCCTGCCGTGGCCGGGCCGCCACCGCACGGACACCCTGGAGGACGCCGTCTCCGGGGACGCGGTGGTCGCGGCCGCCCGTGCGCGCGGCATGGCAGGCCCGCTCACCGCGAAGGAAGTGTTCGACGCCGCGCGCGAAGGGCATCCGGCCGCGGTCGAGGCGGTCCAGCTGGAGGGCGAGCGGGTGGCCCACACGGTCGCCGCGGTCGCCGCGGTCCTCGACCCCGACCTGGTGGCGCTCGGCGGCGGCGTCGGCCACAGCGCCGATCTGCTGCTGCGCACCGTGCGCCGCACGCTGCGTTCCCTGACTCCCTTGCGCCCCAAGGTCGTGGCGAGCGCCCTCGCGGAGGACTCGGTGCTGATGGGCGCCGTGGCCACCGCGCTGGACACCGCCCGCGACGTGGCGTTCGAGCGGCGCGCGCCGCGGCAGCGGTCGGCGGGCCGGAGCGCGCGGTTCCCGACTACTCCGGCTGAACGGAGGGGTGTTCGGGCGGGCCGGCCCGGGGAGTGAGGCGGACCAGGATGGGGCCCGCCCCGTCGATCCACTCCTCGCCCGCCGCGATGGCCGCCTGTCCCTCGCGGGTGAGCCGCAGTTGGAGCGGTTCGACCCACTTGCGGCACCAGGCGGCCCGCACCTCCTCGTCGACCTCGGCCGTGCACACGGAGTTGACGCCGAGGCTCAACTCCCGCGCGGCGGCGTGGAAGTCGCTGCCGGTCCACTGACCGGCACCGTCGTTGATGAGGGCCCACGACATCTTGAACACGTACAGACCATAGCCTCGGGGTGTTACGCCGGGTCGATGCGGGCGATGGTGCCGCCGATCGCGAGCACGTACAACTCGCCCTTGCCGCCCTGGACGAACGAGATGACCTCGCCCCCGTTGACGCCGAGGTCGTTCACCCCGGTCACCTTGCCGTTCCTCATCTGCAGGGAACGCAGGGTGCCGTCGCAGTAGTCGCTGAACACGTACTGGCCCGCGAGGTCCGGGATCGCCCTGCCGCGGTAGACGTATCCGCCGGTGACCGAGCAGCCGAGGCCGGTACGGTCGTACTCGTGGACCGGGGGCACGTGGTTCGCCGGTTCCGTGCCGCCCCGGAAGGGGTGAGTGCCCTCCATCTGGGACCAGCCGTAGTTCTCGCCGCCCTTGCTGCTCGCCGGTGCCCAGTCGATCTCCTCCCAGTCGCTCTGGCCGACGTCGCCGATCAGCAGGTCGCCGGTGCGGGCGTCGAAGGAGAACCGCCAGGGGTTGCGCAGTCCGTACGCCCAGATCTCGCCCCGCGCGTCCGGGTCGCCGACGAAGGGGTTGTCCCGCGGGATCGCGTACGGGGTGGCGCCGTGCGGGTCGATGCGCAGCAGCTTGCCGAGCAGGGTGCCGAGGTTCTGCCCGTTGCCGTGCGGGTCGCCGCCCGAGCCGCCGTCGCCGAGCGCGATGTAGAGGTAGCCGTCGGGGCCGAACTTGATGTCGCCGCCGTTGTGGTTGTCGTAGGGCTGCGTCTGCGTGAGGACCGTGCGGCGGGTGTCGGTGAGGAGCTTGCCGTGGCGCACGGCGAACTCGTCGACGGTGCTGGTGCCTTCGAGGTTCGTGAACGAGATGTAGAAGTGCGCGGACTTCTTGTCGAACGCGATGCCCAGCAGGCCGCGTTCGCCGTCGGTGGTGGTCTCGGCGGAGATGTCGAGCACGGGGGCGCCGAGCCCATGGTCGCCCAACACCCGTACTGTTCCGGCCCGTTCGGCGATCCAGACCTTGCCGCCGGGGCCGACGGCGCCGGCCGTCGGATTCGTCGCCGTGGCCACGTTCGTGAGCGCGACCTTCGCGACCTGCCGGCGGGCGCCGGGCTCGTCCGCGGACGCCGTGGTCAGGGCGAGGGAGGCGACGAGGCAGAACGTGGCGATGACTGCCGAGCTTCGCGTGCGAACTTTCACCGTGATCCTCCTGGAGGCGGCGAAGAGGGGGGTGTCGCAGGACACGGATGAGAATACTGAGACACCGGTACTTGGTATAGACCAAGAGGGCTTCGGGTGTCGACGGCACGACGTCTGTCTGTCCCTGCGGTCCCCCGCGTGGTCAACTGACGCCGTACACCAGTCCGTTGACCTCACCGGAGCCACCTTGTCCCCACGCATCACCGCCCTCGCCGATCCCGACCGCACCCCTTCCGGCCACCGCCTCGCGTGGCTCGCGAGCGGGGAGGACGGCGATCCGCTCGGGTCCGCGTTCCTGCGCGTGTTCACCCGCGAGGGCCAGGAACACCTGTCCGAGCTGCAGGTCAACGTGCACCCTGCCGAACGGCGAAGACACGTCGGATCGCAGCTGCTCGACGCGGCCGTGACCGCCGCCCGGGAGGCGGACCGGCGGTCGATGGTCGCGCAGGCCGACGCGGGCACGCCCGGTGACCACTTCCTAGCCGCGCGCGGCTTCCGCAAGGTGCTGACCCTGACCTACGCCCGGCTCGCCCTCCACGGGCCGGACAGCGGCAAGGCCGGGGAGGTCGACGCGATCGTGGCGGCGCCGCACCCCGGCTACACCCTCGTCTCCTGGCAGGGCACCGTCCCCGACGAACTGGCCCGCACCTTCGCCGACTCGCGCCGCGCGATGGACGACATGCCGATGGACGACACCGACTACGGCGTCGTGGCCTGGGACGTCGAGCAAGTGCTGGCTGCCGCGAAAGCCGTCGCCGACCGCGGGGAGCTGCTCACCACGGTGGCCGCCGTCGACGCGTCGGACGGCTCGATCGCCGGGTTCTCCGAACTCGTCGTGCCGGGCGACGGGAAGGGCGACGCACTGCACTACGGCACCGGCGTGCTGCCCGAGCACCGCGGCCGCGGCCTCGCCCGCTGGATGAAGGCCGAAGCGATCCGCCTCGCGCGCCACGCCCACCCCGACCTGGGCGGCCTGGTCACCGACACGGCGGACAGCAACACGCACATGCGGCGCATCAACGACGCACTGGGCTACGTCCCCACCCATCAGGCCCTGGAGTACCAGCTCGACCTGTGACCCTGTGCGACGCGGACCCTGCCCCGCCTGCGAGGGCCGAGCAGGGGCCGCGGGCGCATCCCCGGATGACGGCCTATTCCGCCACGACGACACAGGCGCTCAGATGCCAGGTATCGTCCTGCGGCGCGGACAGTTCCAGGTCCACCTCGCGTCCGTCCGGCCCGCCGTCCAACGCGACCTCCAGCCAGGTGAACTCCCGCCCGTCGAGCTGCTCGCTGCGCACCTTCTCGACCCCGTCCGCGCGCACGATCAGCACCCGGTTGAAGGTGTTCGGATCGCCGGTGAGCAGATGCGCCGTGCAGGGCCCGGCGGGCAGCTTCAGCCGCAGCACGGCGGGCGCGCTGTCGCGTACGTAGTCGCGGCGGACGACGTCGAACAGGCCGGTGTCGGTGGCGTCGGGCGTGTTCCCGACCCAGCCGAACCCGGCGCCGTCGCGCCAGGTGCTGTCGGGTGCGAGACGGGTGTAGCCCGTCAGGACCGGCGCATCGGAGGGCCCGGCGTCCAGCGCGTGCACGCAGCGGGCGGCGGGCGGCACCACGACGGCCTTCGCCAGGCTGCGCAGCGAGGAGTCGAGGGCGCGCACCGACCCCGACCGCGGGCGCGCGTGCAGGGTCGCGAGCTGCGGAGTCGGCGGAGGTACGACGGCCAGCTTCACCGTCGTGTCGCCGCGCGAGTCCACGTACGCCGTCGCGGACTGCGCGTCCCAGCCGTCGGGTACGTCGAGCGTGACGTCCGTACGCAGGCCGGAGCCGGTCGCGTTGACCACCTGTACGGGCAGTTCGCCCCGCTCGCCGCCCAGCAGCACCGTGTCGGCCGGGGCGATCACCGCCTGGAGCCAGTCGCGGTGCTCGTCGCGGATCCGGCTCAGCTCGAACCAGTACGCGACCAGGGTGTCCCGCCACACCGCCGCCTGGGTCGCCTGCGCGCCCAACTGCCGGTGCACGTCGGCGAGTCGGCGCTGGTCCACGCGGCGCCGCAGCCCGTCCCAGGCCGCGCGCATGTCCGTCACCCGCTCCGCGGCGGTGAAGTGGGTGTCGTAGATGTGCTGGATGACGGTCTTCCCGCTGTCCAGACGGTGGGTGTACGGGACGTGGTGCAGGAAGAGGAGGAGTTCCTCGGGGCAGTTCTCCAGCGACTCGTAGGCGTCGCGGACCGCCGGCGCGTACAAGGCGGTGTAGCCGTCGCCGGTCGCGGCGGTGCGGTCGTAGCCGATGCCCGCGCGGTCCGACTTGTGGAACTGGGTCGTCGTGGTCGGGCTGGGCTCGAAGTGCCCGGTCACCGAACCGTCCGGCGGATGCGTGAGGTAGCCGGTGCCCAGGGGCGAGGTGTAGTCCTCGTACGTGCGCCAGGAGCCGAGCAGCAGATCGGACACGGTACGCACGACGTGCGGGTCGTTGCCGAAGGTCATCCGGGTCCACTCGTCGGCGAGTTCGGCCGCCGGTGCCTGCGGGTTCCACGCGAGGCGTCCGTAGCCGTGCGTGTTCGCGGCGGCCAGGTGGGAGCCGGTCCAGTTCCGCGCGTCGCCGAAGTTCAGCACGCCTGCGAACCCGAAGTGCGTGTACGGATGGACCTTGCCGGTCACGACACCGGCGACCGTGCTGCCCTCGCCCTCCTTGAGCGTGTCGAAGTCCAGGATCTCCTTCCACTGCGGCACGAGGTAGCACACGTGGGTGGAGTGTCCGGTGTACTCCTGGGTCACCTGCAGCTCGATCATCGAGTTGGTACGCGGCAGCGACCCGAAGAGCGGATGGGCGGGTTCGCGGACCTGGAAGTCGATGGGCCCGTTCTTGATCTGCACGACCGCGTTGTCGGCGAACTTCCCGTCCAGCGGCGTGAAGTCGAGGTACCCCTGCCGGTCCCACTTCGCGTCCGTGTCGTGGACGAACGCCCGCCACATCACGATGCCGCCGTGCGGCGCGAGCGCACCGGCGAGGAGATTGGCCCCGTCGGCGTGGGTCCTGCCGTAGTCCAACGGGCCGGGCCGGCCCTCGGAGTTGGCCTTCACCAGGAAGCCGCCGAAGTCCTTGATCTTCCCGTAGATCTCCGCGGCCTTCTTCTCCCACCACGCGCCCACCCGCGCGTCGAAGGGGTCGGCCGTGTCGAGCCCGCCCAGGTCGATGGGGGCCGCGAAGTTCGCCGTGACGTACAGGGCCACGCCGTAGCGGCGCAGCACGCCCGCCAGGGCGGCGAGCTTGGTGAGGAAGGGTTCGGCGAGGTACGTCGAGGGCGTGTTGACGTTGTTGATCACGACGCCGTTGATGCCGAGGGAGGCCAGAACGCGCGCGTGGTCCGTGTACCGGTCGTCGAGGTCCGGCAGCGCGTCCCAGTCGAAGAAGGACCGGCCCGCGTAGCCGCGCTCGATGGAGCCGTCGATGTTGTCCCAGTGGTCGGCCACGCGCAGCGGAGCGGCCGGACGCTCCGTGAGGGCGACGTGGTCCAGCGGCTGTCCCGTCTGGACGAGCCGCAACAGGTGGAAGGCGCCGTAGAGCACCCCGCGGTCCGCCCGGGCCGCCACCACGATGCGGGCCTTCCCGCTCTTCGTGACGCGGCGCACGACGTAGCCCTCGTCACCCAGCTCCGCCAGATCGGCCGCCGGGACCAGTGCGCGGACCAAGGGGGAACTCGTCGGTGTGCCCACCACGAGGGCCGCGCCCGAGGGGGCGTCGCCGCGCGGCGTGACCCGCGTGCCGAGCAGCCCGGTCAGCCCGCGGGTCAACTCGTCCACGGCGGAGCGCTGCAGCGGGCCACCGCCCTGCCAGACCAGGTGGGCCAGAGCGGCCCGGTAGCGGCCGAGCGCCTCGGGGTCCTCCACCTTCCGGTAGCGCAGCCACAGGTCGTAGCCGTCCTCGGCGGGCAGGGCGCCGCCCGGCGAGGACGGCGTCGCTGACAGCGGCCGCGCCGAGGCCGGTGCGGACAGGACGAACGGGCCGGCCGTGCCGGCGAGAGCGGCTGCGGCGAGGACGCTGCGGCGGCGTATTCCTGAGCTCATGTCTCTCACTTCCGTCGTTGGAGGATGGTGCGGAGGTCGTCGAGCGGGATCTTCGGGCGGCGGTCCGCGGTGAGCAGCCCGTTGATCTCCTGCTCGGTGTCGGTGAACTGGGTGTAACAGAACCCGGCGAGGCCCGAGCCGACGGCCGCGTCCACCAAGGAAGCCAGCCGTTCCGCGAAGGCCTCCTGCGTGGCCACGGTGTCGTAGCCGAACCACTGGGCGCCCTCGGCGGGTTCGAAGGTCGCCCCGCCGAACTCGCTCAGCACGACGGGCTGTCCCTGGTGCCGGACGCCGTCCAGGGTGAGGCGCTTGGCGCCGGGCCACTGTTCGGCGATGGCGCCCTGCCGCAGCGAGGGGGCGCCGTAGCGCCCCTGGAGGACCTCAGCGCGCTGCGTGTAGTCGTGGACGCCCCAGATGTCGGCGGCGGAGATCTCCCAGCCGTCGTTCGAGACGGCCGGGCGGGACGGGTCCAGAGCCTTGGTCAGGTGGTACAGGGCGTCCATGAAGTGACGTTGGGCAGGGACGGCCGCGGGGTTGGGGACGGACCAGGACTCGTTGATCGGCACCCAGGCGACGATCGAGGGGTGGCTGAGGTCGCGGGAGATCACCTCGGTCCACTCGCCGACCACCCGCTCGATCGTCGGCGTCCCGAAGGCGTACGCCGACGGCATCTCCTCCCACAGCAGCAGACCGAGCCGGTCCGCCCAGTACAGGAAGCGCGGGTCCTCGATCTTCTGGTGGATGCGCAGTCCGTTGAGGCCGATCTCCTTGGCCAGTTCGGCCTCGCGGCGCAGCTCGTCGGCGGAGGCGGCCAGATGGGACGCGGGCCAGTAGCCCTGCTGCAGCGCCATGCGCAGGAAGTACGGCTTGTGGTTGAGCAGGAAGACGCCGTCGTCCCAGCCGATGTCCCGCAGCCCGAGGTAGGAGGTGACGAGGTCGACGGGGGTGTCGTCCGCCGCGGTACTCACGTGCACGGTGGCGTCGACGAGGTTCGGGTGCTCCGGGCTCCACAGCAGGCCCTCGAGTTCCTGCGCGTGCCGCAGGGCGGGCACCGCGATGTCGCACTCCGTCTCCTGGCCGTCGGTCAGCATCCGCTGCTCGGCGAGCACCCGCCCGCCCTGCGTCAGACGGACCGTCAGGTTCAGGGGGCGCCGCGGCCAGCGGCTGAGGCGGACCTGGCAGCGTACGCGGGCGTGGGCGACGTCGGGTGTCCAGTGCAGTGACGTCACGTGCTCGTCGGGTACGTCCTCGAGCCACACCGGCTGCCAGATGCCCGAGGTGCGGTGGTACCAGATGACGTGGGGGTCCTGGCGCCAGTCCTGTTTGCCGCGCGGCTGCGCGGCGTCGAGCGGCTGGTCCTCGGCCCGGACCACCAGGACCTGCGGCCCGTCCCGGTCGATCACGTCGGTGAGGTCGCAGGTGAAGCCGGTGTGGCCGCCCTCGTGCCGGCCCACCAGGCGGCCGCCCAGCCAGACCTCGGCCCGGTAGTCGACCGCCCCGAAGTGCAGCAGCAGGCGCCGTCCCGCGGCCGGGCGGGGCACGTCGATCGTGCGCCGGTACCAGAGGACGGGGTGGAAGGCGGTGTCCCGGATCCCCGAGGCCTTGGACTCGGGCGGGTAGGGGACGGTGACGCCGGCGGTGAAGGGAGCGGTGACGTCGGGGTCCATCCAACGGTCGGTCCGGCCGCGGTCCGCGTCGTCGTGGGCGAACTGCCAGGGGCCGCTCAGGTCGTGCCAGTCGGGGTCGCGTACGAGCTGCGGCCGGGGGTGGCCCGCGGCGTCCAGGTGGGTGTGGGGCATGGGTGCACTCCGGTGGTGTCGTACAGGGGCACGGCGCGGGGGCGGCGCCGTGATGGTTCAGCGCCCGTCCGCGCCCTGTTCCGCGCGCAGGACGACGGCGGTCGCGGCGAACGCCAGCGGGCCGGGCAGCAGGGGGACGAGCAGGGGCATGGCCCAGGCGAGCAGTGCGGCGAGCACCACCGCGCCGGCCAGAAGGACGCTGCCGCGCAGGTCGGCGGCC